>NZ_JABXKI010000330.1 GCF_017115095.1 Nostoc sp. NMS4
ACCCACTAACTGAATTACCTGCGGCTTTAATAGTATCTTCAGTAACAAGTTGACCATGAACTGCTTCAAGTATTGTTTTTCTTTCCTTAACAGTTAAGTCCTCTAATCTTTTACCAGTTTCAGCTAATTTCTTTTGCGTTAAACTTAAAAAGGCTGGATTAGTTTCAGCAAATAGTAACTTCTCTAATTCAGCTATTGAACTACCACCCAGAAATTTTGATGTAAACTTAGCAACGTCTTTTGAAGCAACATTGGAAGCTGCTCCCAAGAATCCTAAGCCTCTTGTGATGTTAGTTAAGCCATCAAGAAAAGCTCCCTCATCCAATACACCCCCAGCATCTACAAAGGCAGGTACAAGGTTATCCTGGATGCTTAATGCTAATCTCTTATAATCTTCAGTAGAACCTGGTAAGGTTGCGGCTATTTGATTAATACGTTTATCTAAGTTACTAAATACCTTTTCAGCATCTGCAAAGTTACGCCCTGTTAAGGCAGCATAAGTGGAGGCTGCTGAGATATTATTTAACTGAATGTCAGCCGCTTCTTTAAACTTACTTGTTAAGGCTGATACCCCTTTTGATAGTCCTGCTGATAATGCTTCAGATAAAAGATTTGCTTTAAGGGTAGCTCCCTCAATAAGTCCTGTTAATCCTTTAAATACCCCAGAAGCATTATCTTTGGCATTTAAGACTACTGTAATATTATTTCCATTTGTTGCCATTTATTATTAAACCATTTCCATTTGGTCCTCAGAGAATCCCCACTCAGCTAACTTACTTTCTTGTTGCTTATTAGCCTTCTCGTTTTGTATATCAATATAAAGATAAAGATGATAGAGACAGTCAGATATTTCCATCTCTTGCATCATGTAGTATGAGGAGCTAAGATGCCCCCCACAGGCTATTATTAGTAATTTATTAAGTTCTGTAAATGTAAAGTAAGGTTGCCCTTGAACACTAATCCTTAGCTTTGCTTCCCAAATAAGCAAGCTTATCTCGAAAGTAACCAATAGCAGCAGCTACCCTCGCAATATCTTCTAGCTCTAAAATATCTAATAATTCCTCAAAAGATACTTTAGACTTCTTACCAAACTTAGTCACGCAAAGGGAGGCTAACTTTAGAATAGCAAAGCTATCAGTTTTATACTCTTCAGGAGAGTTTTTAAGGAATCCTTCTAGTAATAAAAACTGTTTAGCTTTAGGGGATTTAACTTGTACAGAAGTACCATCAGTTAATTCAAAATCAACTGTCTGTTCATCTTGATTATAGACAGCTTCAAATTCATCAGACTTCTCTACTTCAGGTAAAGCAGCCTCAACTTTATCTAATTCTTTTACTTCTTCAATTACTAATTTTCTAGTCATTATCTTTATTTAATTATTATGCAAATGTAGCGGATTCATAAGAGAATTCAAGAGTGGTTACAACAGTCTTACTACCATCTCCAGTGTCAATAGAAGACATCAATTCTGAACTAGCAACTCTACAGCCAGTCATCTTCCAAGACTTAGTTCCACGACCTTGTACTTCACCAGTTGAAGAACGTTTAATAGGTGTAATGCTCATATCAAATACATCACCTTCTTCATGATCTGCAAGGAAGCTATTGATAGCATCATCAGACTCAGGATCGTAAGGTTTTGAGATAGTGATATTAGCATTAGCTTTTGTACCACCACCAGCAGTTCTTTCAACTTGACTCAAGCCATCATTGTAGGTAGGTCGTTTGTAAGTAGTCTTGATACCACTAAACGTTGTCCAATAGATATTAGGAAGTGCAGTTAATGTGATAGTAAAATCAGAGTTAGCAACAGGATTAATCGTTGATAAAATTGCCATATTTTTATTTATTTTATTAATAGTTTAAGTAGGTTAAAGATAAACTTTAACCTACAGGATATTAGATTAGGCAGCAGGTAATTGAGTAGCAACAGTCTGAGCCTGATTCAAAGGCAACGTGCCAATACTTACTCTGATTGTGTTAACTAATAGCTTCTCTAAAGCAGGGGCAGGAACTGCATATACTTCAAGAATTACATTTCCACGCTCAAGTTCTTCTTGAGTGTTATTAGTGAAGTTACAAATAACTTCAAAAGCAGCAGCTTCAGTAGCACCAAAAAGTAATCTACCTCTCCACAGTCTATTACACACTGAGAAAGCTGTTTGAGAGATTGCATTTAATAGCAAACCAAACCCATCAATGGAAGTGAAAAGGTCATTATCAAAACCTGATCTGAGTGTTCCATTCAGAACATTCATAACAACTCTAACAGGTAAAAATGTATAGAATTCACTAGTAGAGCGAGTTCTCATACCCCAAACACAGACTCCCTTGTTTCTCAGATTTCTGATAACATTAACCCCAATTGGGTTAAGGATTTCTTGCTGTTGAGTATTAACTTTAGTTACTACATCAAGTACTCCTAGAACTGGGAATTTAGCACCAGCACCAGGTTGTTGTAGACCTTCTTCTCTGAAGCGTCTTGTGTGTAGACCAGCTACAGCAGCAGAAGGAGGAACTATAGTACCTTCAAGGTCTACCAAATATGGGAAAAAGAATGCAGAGTGACCTTGGGGACTGTTGTATAGCAGTGCTTCAACTTGAGCTTGAGCAGGGGTTAAACCTGTGCCTGGATCAATCAAAGCAACCCAGTCAAAAGCTGAGTCAGATGCTTGTGCTTCCAAAGCTAAACCAACTGCTTGACGGTCAGATTGTAGACTTAGTAGCGAGAATGCTTCAGGGCTGTAGATAAAACCTTGTGAATAAGAATCTTCAGCATCAAAGCTGTTTTCAATTGAATAAATATAGTCACCTGAAGCAGGAGTTGTGGGTGTGGTAACTGTTAAAATTAAATTGGTTCCTGCTACCAAAGTTGGGCTAGCATCAACAGGACTATCATTGCGGATTATCAAAGCATCAGTAGTCAAACCAGCTTGTGCTGTCACTAGGTTAGCCACTGCTGAAGAGTTGATAGCTGCAATTAAACCAGAGACAATATCTGCTTTTGCAGGTGTACCTGTAGCTACATAATTTATTGCTGTACCTGCAACAGTTACTGTATATGTACCAGCTACTGCTGTGGATACTGTAACTGTGCGTCTAACAGCTATAGGAGTGCGAATAAAGAATACAATAGCTCTTTTATCATTTCTGAACAAAAGGCGGATTGAAGCTTCACTGGGAGATGCACCAAATTGATTTGTAAAGTCTACTAAGCTGCTTACTTGAGTTGGGTAAAGGTAAGCTCCAGTTGCTGAGGAACCAATAATATAATGCGTCTCAAATGAAGCAATCTCAAGGGAGCGATAGCCCTGCTGGGTTTCTACTATCCTAACTCCAGGACTCTTAAAATTTGTGAAAAGTGAGGTCATATTATTTAATAATATTAATTGTTGAATCTTCTATATAAGTAGAAGTATTACTTTTTATAAATTCAGGTTTAGCTCTATTAACCCTAATAGTTATTTCAGATAAAGGAGGCGGATTTTCAATGTTGTAATAATCAGCAGGTTGAATACTTGAGATATCAGGAAAATCAGTTGTATTGAAAACTACATCAAAAGCAAAGTTAAGGTTTACTAACCAATCTCCATCCTCTTGAGCTATCCTTTCTACTGTTATTGAATCTTCTACTTCAGCAGGTTGAAATGATTTAATATTTTCATCTGGTAATTGAAGTAGTGCTAGTAAATGTACAGTACTAAGTACTCCCTCTAAACCACTAAAAGGTAATACATCATAAGCTAAATCGTATGGAAATCTATAGGTAATTCTATAAGGCAATCTTACTGAAGTTTCTATTAAGTTTAGACCTGCTCTCTTATGAACTAAATTCTGTATTGGGAGAGCGATCGCACTACTACCTGGTTGATAATTATTTGAAGTAGGACTATATACACCTTCTGGTACATCTAAATCCCAAGCATCAATCTTTACCCTAATAGTTAAAAATTCTCTAACTTTCTGATGGGCTAATTGTATATTCATTTCTTATCCCTCTGTCCAGTTAAAATTAATTTATATACAGTAGATTGAGTATCATCTACATAGACTAAGCTATAAACTTTAGGATTATCAAAAGCTTTGGTAGTAGGGTTAGAATAAACAATAGTCCCATAAGTTACTGGAGGATCTAAAATAAACATTGCCCTAGCCTTACCCTCTGGTTTAAATAATGTAATAGGGTAGACTTTGGGAATCTCTACTTGTAGATCATTAATAGATACATAAATTGAATCTGCCCCAGGAATTGCTATCTGCAGATTGACAAATTTAGGGGAGACTGAAGTTATATAAGCTTTGGGATTTATTAAAGTATCTTCTATACTGGGAGTACGAGTAATAGGGTCTGTTACTGTATGCCTTACCAACAAATATCTACGCTGCGGAACCCCCAAGGAAGTCTCTACTAACGCCAGCTTGTTTTCAATTTTAGCCAGCTTTTCATATAGGTTCATTTGAGTTTATTGATTCCTTTAGCTATATTCTGTTCTAAGTTTTCATTAATAACAGGTAGTGACCTATTTACAATTTGCACTTTCTTTTCAACATAAGGTGTATAAATTACAGAGTTTGATAATGTTACTGATTTCCTGTTTACAGTTGTAAGCCAACCTGATTTTAGTGCCCCTGATTTTACAGGAGTAACATTCTTAACTGTATTCTTTGCAAAGTCTGCTGTTTCTTTTAAAGCAGATACTAGAATCTGCTTAGTAGTGACTTTACCTTCAAATAGTGGACCAGAAGCCTTGATGGTGTAATTAAACATTTGACTTACCAGTAAGCTACTGTTGAATTACATTTTTTATTAGGTGAGTATTTGTTGTAATTAACTCCTACTCTTAGTAATCGTCCTAACTCAGTTAATAACCTAGTACCTTCTGATTTTAGGTGAGCTACATGACTGCGATAACTTAGTTTAGAACCCCTAGATTCCTGTACAAAACTAGTCTCAAGGGATTCTTTTAGTAAATTATCAATACTCACCAACTCATCCAAAATAGCTAGAGTTCTATCTATTACAGTGTCAGAATAATTAGAAGTTAATTCTGTTCTGATGAGAGAACTAAAGGAAAAGAATCCTAAAATTCTCTCAAACTCTTCAGCTTGAACTGTGGTGAATTGTGTCATGATTACTGAATTGCCAATAGACCAGCAATACCTTTGTTACGTGTCTTAACTTGCAGTTGAGGCTTAACGTAGATAGCATATTTCAATGCATCTGGGTTAGAGCTAGGTAGTTGCTCAATAGCAAACTGCATACCATTCATACCTTGAGTATTGCTTTGACCATAGGAGTACAAAGTAACTTCAGGCTCATTCACAAAATACATTGCGTTAGCGCTGCAGTAGGGGTCGGCAATAATTGGTCTGCCAGCATAAGTAACGCCAGAGAAACCAAGGTCAGCAATGTTGTTATTCAGTTGTGGATTGATAAGAGAAGCAGCAAACAATTTCTTGTAAGCTTCAACAATTACAGGGCTGGTGTAGATAGCTGTATAATTACCAGCTTTGGTAAGAATTCCAGTTTCTACTGACAGAAGTAAAGCTTGAGTTAGTGAACGGTTGGTACCATTTGTATTTAGGTAAGGTGCCCAAGCAGTATAGGTAGTTGGGTCAATACCAGCATAAGCAGCAGCCGCTACAGCAGCTCCCAAACCAACTACTCCACCTTGAGCAGCTAGACCTGTACCAGAGTAAACATACCCACTTAGAGCTTCAAGGATGGCACGTATACCAGACTGTACTTCATAACCAAGTAAGTCGCGTAAAGCACCTCTACCCGCATTTTTAGCTTCTTCAATGTCTTCTTTTTGAACTTGAAAAGAATGACGTAAGCGGTTGGTACCAATAGCTAGGGAAGCACCAATAACTGAATCTTCAGAGAAGGTAGAGATATCAGAAGTTGTAGCTTCACCTGTTACAGTAGCTCCGCCCACATTGGCGTTCCACTTGATAACTTTTTGACCAGCAACTTTCTTTTGAATACGATTCAATACAGGATAAGCATTGTACTGAAGACTTGCAACTTCCTCATCAACCAAAAGTTGTAAAGAAGCAATTGAACTAGCAATAACTGCCATAATATTTTATAAAATTATTTAGTATTTTTGAGTAAATTAGAATGATTCAAATAAGGCATCAGCAGCCTTAACTTTTTGATTAGGGTCAACTGGAGTTACCTTTGTTTCCTGAGCATCTGAACCTCTAACTCCTGAAGCAGGTACAAAGGCTTTTCCATCTTCACTTGACAAATAAGAATTCAACGCATCTTCTAAAGTTGAAACAGTGTCACCTTCAGTCACATACCACTTGTCACCCTCTTGCTTGATTTTATCTGCGTAATCAAGTAAGAAAACTTTCTGTAGTATCGCAGGACTTAGTGATTTACTGTTAGCAATTACCTGAGAAACTGCACTGCTACGTTTAGCTGCAATGGCCTCCAAATCTTTGTTAGCTAATTGAGTCTTGAGGTCTGTTAGCTGCTGTTCTAGAGCCTTAAGGGTTAGCTTATCTTGAATTGCTTCAGTAGGTTCTACTACAGTAGGTTGAGCTGTTTGAAGTTTCTTAATCTCTTTAGTAACGGATGCTGCAAGTCCTTGATTAGCTTTTGTAAATTCTGTACTGATTTCAGTTTTAAAAGAATTTAGTGAAGCATCAATCAAAGCTTGAATTTCTTGTTCTGTCATTTTAAATAATCCTGTATTTATAGGTGTCTGTCTTTAAAGTTGTCAGTAAAACTTATCTGGTTTTAACCTTAGCCAGTTGGTTTACCCTCAGTCCGAAACTCTACAGCAAGGAATGTGTCTGTTATGTCTTAAGGAGTGAGGGTCTCTACATTATAGAAGTGTCCAAAGTCTTAATAGACGTTAGTAATAACTCTATTTCTTTGTTTACTTCATCTTTTTGAGAGGCGGATAAATTACCAGTTAACATTCCTACCATCTGTTCATAAATTACCTTTAGTGCAGAGGGTGGTAGATTAGCTTTCAGGTTATCTATATTTAGTTTACTGACAGAATCCAGCTTCATTAATACAGAATCTAAAGTGTCATTCTCAAAGGAGTTCAAACCTGTGACAGAGATTTTACTTCCATCTAAACCTGCTGCTTTGGCTACTAGTTGAAGTAAATCTTGGTAGAAATCAATAATGATTTCCCCATAACTTCTCAACATTGATTCCTGTTTAGCAAAATCCAGTTGCTTAGAGACACCAGATTGACTTATAGCTTTATTAGAAGATGACACACCCCCAGCAGCTATCAAATCTCTTACCTGCAACTCTATGGCGTGTAAGGAGTCAGCCATGTGTTTAATAATGTCTCCCTTTGGTTCTGCCCACTGAAATTGATCGACCTCAATTACATGCTGTAGACCTGTTGGGGGTGGAACGTCATCTTCATAAGAATTTTCCAAGTCTCCATCAGGTTTTAAAGAACGTTTAAAAGTTCTTTGGAAGTAACTCATAGTCAACAAATCATATTTTGAACAATCTATTCGTAGATGTTCTAACGCTTTACTAGCAGCTTGATCAGCCACCCAAAGTTGGTCAGGTAATTCTATCTTGAAAACTGGAACTTGACCAAACCCATGCTCTAAAGGAAGTGCTAATAAACTAATAGTAGTGTCAGCATTAATCATTTCACTATTGGCTTTAGTGATGTTACCATGAGCATCAAGCTCCACAATTGCAGAGTACTTAGCAATATAAGTATCATCAATAATTGTCCATGTGCAGACCTTTCTGGGGGCAGCAATAGGGTTAGAATTATCTTCTGATATCTGTCTAATCTTTAGCCAATTAAGTTTACCTTTACTCTCTGACCAGTTGATAACCTGAAGTGGACTATAGGTTACGACATAGGGACGTAAACCTAATGCCTCTTCCTGTAATTTGTTGGTAGGAATTATATCTGACTTATTTTTATCAGCATGAACATAAATCTTCTTAAACTTTAAAAGTTCTCTAAAGATTAAGGTAATCAGATTCTTTTCTGAACGTCCAGCTAGGTCTGTATCCTCTCTGAAGTTAGCCCAAAATTTAAGGTTAGCATCTAAACCATCAATTGTCAGAGGAGCATTAGCAAGCTTACTAACCTGCTCATTTACATTTGTTGAAAGAATATTTAAATAAGTACATTTCTTAAGTCTGGTCTCATAAACTTCATTTTCTTCACCTGCACGTTGAGGGAGGAAATGTCTAATAGCATTCTTGAGTTTGTAACCACCTGAAATCAATAAATCAATTTCTTGTAAGGCAGGTAACATCTCAACATACTCAGCATTCTTTGACTCTAGGAATTCTAGAGGTAATTGATTTGGGTACATATATTATTTAATTTCTAAGTTGTTTATTTTGAAGAGTGTTATATAAGGAGCCTATACAATAACGGGCACTATCTACGGTATGGTCTTCTTGATGGTCTGCTGGTTTATTTACCAACTCACCTTCACTATCAACTGCCCGATGGTAGTCTTCAAATTGAGATATCAATTCAGTTAAACTAGCTTTAATAAAAAGGTTGTCTTGGTAGAATAAATTATTCATAATGTCTACACTTGGCATTAGTCCCAACTTAGTTCTACTGACCTCTACAGCCCTACTCATGCCAGGTATATTCTCACGCTTACCTAATATTCTTGCTGACTTAACACTGCCACCACGGTCATCTGGCATGTAGCATCGGTATACATTATATTTAGTACAAAGTCTAGCTATTTCTCTTAGGAAAACTTCTTCTGGTATAGTCTCTCCAGATCGATTTAACCAATAGTCAACTATATAAAATTTACTTCTATCTTCACTTAATCCAATGACAACTGCACTTGGGTTGCGATCGCCCCAATCTGTTCCAAGATAATAGCTGAGGTTGTTAGGGATATCTTTTACATAATGTTTAGTAGAATCTATTTGGTCAAACAACTGCCCATCAAAATCCTCAAAGGAAGCTTGAAACTCTTGCCTATATACTTTAGGTGGCATTTCAGTTTTAGCTAACCTAAGTCTCTGTTTAGGGAAGAATGGATTGTCCCTTGTTTTAAAGTGATAATAAGCCCATTCAGGTAAGTCTTTAATCTTCTGATAGAACCTATATAAAGGATGTGATTTACCCTTTGGTGTACCTACTAATGTCGCTGTGGAGCCTTCAGTATCTGCTAAGGCTGGAGAAATTACTTCCTCCCAAACTATAGGTTTTACATCTTGAAATTCATCTATTCCTACAAAGAAAAACTTAAGTCCACGTAAACCATTACCCTCATCATCATTTGACCCTCTCAAAATAATGTCAGGCTTATTACCTTTTAGAACTATTCGGTATTCAGAATTATTAATACTCTCTACAAAAGGAGCATCTTTTAATAGTGAAACCAAACTCTTCCAATGTACTGCCTTAGCCTGTTTCAGCGTGGGCATTATCAAAGCTATGGTAACAGGAAAGTTAGGGTCATGAGGGAGATTACAACTTAATGCAGCTATAATAATTTGAGTTCTAAGTAGGTGTGACTTACCAAACCGTCTACCACAAACTAATAATTTAAATCTACGTGGGTCTGTAAATATCTCCTTTTGTTTATTATGTAAGTTAATCTTGAAGGTCACAATTCATCATCTCCTTCAAGTGACTCTTCTTGAGGAGCTACAGAGTCTCCTATAATTATTTGGTAGTTTGCTTGCTGTTGTATCTCCTCAGTCCACTCAGCTTTAATAGCCTTGATAGCTTCAACTGCAACTTTTAGGTCATGTTTTACATAGGAGACAACCTCACCTCGCGCACTTTGAGTTTGGCATAGATAGCCATTTTTACCCATTAACGCAATCTCTTGAAGCTCTAGAGTACGGTTGATTTTAGAACTTAAACTAATCAACCCAACTTTGACAGCTAGCTGCATAGTTAAAGCTTCACTTTTCTGAAGTTCTTCAACTTTCTGTTTACTATTTTTAATTAGTGTTTTTAATTGTTGTGCTGTCAGCTCTATATCAAACTTATCTGCAAATAAGGCAGTCATTTGAGGTTGAGATAAATGAGGCTGAATTGAAAGTAATAATATTAAAAAATCACGCTGAGTTTGTGTCAGCATGAATGCTTTATTTGTTCCCATAAAAAAAGGTGCCTCTTAAAGCACCCATATAGTTTAGATATCTATTTAATTAATCTGTCCTAAATCAGCCCCATGACCTCACTGGAGAGTAGGTATAAAGCGTCAAGGTATGTTTCCCCTATCCAACTTTCTATTGACCCTTGCTGCTCACTCTGGAAGTAGTTATGTCTTAGTAATAACCAGGAAACTTCACTACTTATAAAGTGAAATTCAATAGCTGCTCTATGTAAAGAACCTAAACCCCAGATAGCTAATTCAAGTTCAGCAGAGTCAATTTGACCAAACAAGGCATTACCAGGCTTCATCTCACTTAAATTTTTGTACAAACGGGGTAGATATTGGTCAACATCATCAAAGGTTCCTTGGAAGAATAACTCTAAGCACTCTTCTAAATCTGGGGTGTTAATGTAAGAAGTCAATAATTGAGTAGTCATAATGTATATCCTTTTATTTATTAGTTAGATTATTAATAAGTTGAAGTTAGTGTGTTCTCAAATAACTGTTTCCAATCTCCTTTTTTGTAGCTGCACTCCAACTCAGTTAGCTGTTGAAGTTTGCGGTTTGTGTACAAAGGCTTATCTAAATTAGATTTCTCAGATTCAATAATCTTGTCAAAGTTTCTGTTCATCCAATCTTTGATTTGTTGTCTATCTCTAGCTGATAAATCTTTATCATTTACATACTCTTGAATTATTGGTAACAGACCCCAGTGATTCCTTTGCTCTGCATAATCTGCCCCATAAACCTTTCTGAACTTGTAACTTAATGTTGACTTAGGAATCTTAAATATCTTGGCTAATGCGCGTAAGCTGTAACCCTTTAAAAACAGTTTGTAAGCTCGACCAATAGTAGTACTCATTTAGGTGTTTTATATTGTTCTCTATGCTTTAAATAATACTTTAAAGGTACTAGCAAAAGGTGAGCAAAGCTGTGGTAACTACCTCCCTGCGGGGCATAGAGGGTGTTAGGAATAACTGCTGCCTTGTATATAAATTGACATTAAAAAACCTCCCTATTAGAGGGGTTCTTAATTGCTAACTATTTGATTTATGCTGCTTGAGCACTCTTTAATTTAAGGATTGGAACAACGTTATCTACTTTAGCTTTCTTGATTAATCTTCCAGTTTTGTAAGCTTCTGCTATAGAGTCATTTAATTTACTAATTGTTCGTTGACCTACTGTAGCTACAAACTCTTCTCTTAGTTTCTTCATAAAGAAGAAGTGAGATTCAATTGGGGAGTTATCTACAATGTTGTTTATCACCCTCTCTGTGATGCTCTGTAGATCAATAAAACTTACTTTGACCTTTGCGTTAGGATACAGTTTCTTGGCGTTCTTATTGACTTCCTCAATGTAACTTTTAGCTTCCCAGTTAATTCCTTTTGGTGAGGTAAAGACAAACTCAATTGATTTACCAGGGTACTTTTCAAGAGCTAACTCAATATACTTTTTATTAACTAAGGTGGTCTTTACCTCTTGTTCTGAAAGTGTGTGAGCTTTGAGTTCATAGATTTTAACTACTTTAGGTAAACGCTCTACAAAGTCCCATCTGCGGTGTGAACCAGGGTTAAAGGAATCTAGGATAGCAACCTCAAACTTGAAACCAACATTTGAGTAAGCAACAAGTTCAATAAGTTGTTTCTGTAAGTCTGGTTCAATTACATGATTGATTTCATTAGTTGAAGCTACCTCAATTGCTTTAGCTCCTAAAAATTGGAAACCTTTAGCTGTGGTAGAATCACCTTGAACTAAATAGGAATAAGCGTGTAAAAAATCACCAACCCAAATAGAATTAATTCTACCTAGTGATATACCATTTTGTTCTCTATATAGGATCTTGAAATTAGCTAACTTCTCTCCTTCTAATTTCAAAGCCCTACCTGCTAACCTTTCTGACGACCGCTCTTTTATAGCTGTCGTCACTTTAGCATCTGGACTCCAATTTTTCCTATAATCTTCAGCATCCAAATCTTTAGCCAAACTTAAATCAGACATAATATAGTAAGCATTTTTACCATTCTTATCTGATACCCATTTAAGATTTTTAGTGCGTGTCCATCTACATAACTCATCAAGAACACTAGGGTCAACTTTAGGTGCGATCGCTTCAATAGCTGATTTTAAATTAGCAGTGGAATTTAAAGGAGAATTAATAAGTGTCATTTTATATATTAGTTAGTTTTAATTAGGTCTCTTTCAACCTTCTATATATATGATACTCAGTACCTATATTAAAAATGTAGGCAAACAAATACAGCCTCCTACTACAAATAGGAGGCTGTTAGTTAGAAACCTGTATGTTGATGTTAGTTACGTTCACTAAAATCTAAGAAGTCTTTTTGGAAGTCAGCATAACTATCTGTAAGTTCATTTGCTTCTATTAGTTGAGGTTGTAGAAGTAATTTACCTACCAATAACCCAAGTACAAAACTGAACAAAATCAAAGTAAAAATAATCAGCGTGATTATAGCAATCATTTTAATATCCTTTATTATATGGTGGGAAGTTTTTAGGCTTCCCATTTATTCAATTTACTTTAGTGGGTTTCTGATATCATCAATTAGCAGTTGAAGAATACCAACTACCAAGTTCAATTGATATACAGCGAAGTTACCTGGGTATTTAGTGTTCTGTGATGTCCTGAGTGACTTGATAATAAACTTATTGAACAAAATATCCTTTAGTAATTCTATTAAGCCTTCACGACCTCCTACCATCAATCTCTGGCTAGAACTTAAAGTTAACCAGAATGCTGTAGTCTGTTCACCTTTGTAACCTGTAATAAGAGCACGATCAGTTAAGTTAGACATAAATTTAAATTCCTTTTTTAATCTTATGCACCTACTATAACTGTTACCTAATAGGAGAAGGTGGGCAGTATTCTATTAGTAAATACCTACACTCAGGAGATCCATGAAGGTGTCTAAATATGGCTGCTATAGTATTAGGTTATTGGGAGTAAATAGATGGCAGGTAACTCAAGCTGAAGTGAACTGGAGATGTGTTAACTTATAGCCTGCAGCGCAATAGGGGATGATGAATTACCTGCACATTTTATGTTTACCTATTAAAGCTTCTAGGTCTGGTAAATAGTTAAAGTATTAAGTTAGTTTTCTACTTAATGCAGCTATTAGCGCTTCTACTTTACTCTCAGCTATAGCAACTTCAGTGTCAACTTTTACATAATAATCATAGCGGTTGTAAGTTAAAGCCCCTACTTGATCTGTTTCAAACCAAGTAGCTTTAATCACATAGCTCCATTTTTGACTTTCTATCTCTTTAATTAAAAGATGTAATAGCTCATCTTCCTTAGAAAAGTTTTCATCTACTACTAACTGTGATCCCTCATCAAATATTATTTGTACTCCTAATGATTCAGGCAAGGGGACAATTTTTAACTCTTTTGTGTTACCTGATAATTTAATGAGCTTTTGAATTAGGGTTATAACATCCATAAATTTAATAAAAAAACCAATCAGTTGAGCATTTATAGTATACATCCTATAAGTCATCTTTTTTAAATACCTAGTATTGCCTTCTAACACAGGAGGAGTACGCTGAAGATAGCTATTACTGAAGTAAACTTGATAGCCTGCGGCGCAGTAGTGGATGTGAGGAATTACCTGCACATTTTAGATTTCTATATTTATAATTCTTCAGCTAATGAAACCCATGAAAAAGGAGGGGAAAGCCCCTCCTTAAAAATGAATGTTATTATTCTCTTGTTATCACATAAAAAAACCAAAAATACCTAGTATAAGACTAGCTAGATTGAAGACTATTTTCAACACCGTTATTAACTCTTCCCAAGTTTTAATGCGCCTTACTATACTATTTAAGGCAGTCTTCTTTTTATCATTGTTCACAATAGCCTTGGGAGCAATAAAATGAACTGGGTAGTTGGTATACCTACTAGAAGACTTTAATGGCAAAGTTACTCCATAAACTATATACTCCCTATTGCTAGGTGGGGTATGTATCACAACCATTTCATCCTTGCACTCTTCTTGTATTTCAGAAGACTCTCTCTGCAAATCTTCTGGAGCAACCTGTTGGGATTCAATGAGCAGGATGATCAGGTGAAGTTTGCAGTTAAGGTGTTGGGGTTCGTACATAAGAGGCTTTGGTAGGGGTAAAGAACTCTGCTACCAAGACCCCCAACTAAAGATGTTGAAGTCGAGAAGAAGCAACGTGCTTTCTCTGTATTATTTGCTTTTTAGTTGGGGGTCTTGGGTCACAAAGTGGTTGTTTGTTTAACATGTAACTCCTTTACAATTTAGTTACTCAAAGCGCAGGATTTTTAAGCAGCTTTTGACTGCTTGAGCCTAATATAACTGGGTTTACAAATAAGCGCACCAGTGTAAACCCTTCTTGTAAAAACACATAGTCATATATATTGAAAGTATTAAGTTGTACAAGTAATTAATAAAGCAAGGGTAATCACCTGCGATCGCATTAATCTGCCTGTCAGGTTCAGTTAACTATTATGAGGAACCAGTTAAATGGTGCTGAATACTTGGTTGACTTATAGCCTGCGGCGCACGAGGGGAATGAAAGAATTGAACCTTAACTTGGAGCGGCAGAGTTAAGGTTTTTTTTCAATTTTCTAAAGTAAAGTAAATTGAAGTAGAAAGAAGAGAAATAGAGAACTATAGGAGAGAAGTATAAGAGAAAAGTAGATAAGGATACATAGTAATAGTATAGGTGATTATTTCAATACTCTGTAAAGTATACCCAGCATAAGTTACAGCGTCTAAAATTGCTTCGTTTTAACCCCTTAAAATAAATAATTGGGACAGATATATATAGTAGAGAGTACTAACAAAGGATGACATTATGAAAGATGACAGAGTGACTTTTAGAATCAACTCAACCACTAAACAGAAGTGGGAAGTAGAAGCTGGTAGAAGGGATATAAGCGTATCTGCTCTAATAGCTATTGCAGTGAGTCAATATCTTACTAAATAACTTAGAATGCTGCTCATTTAATACCACTTTTTAGTGGCCATTTATAATCCATTTTGTTATAATAGATAGTATAAGGGAAGAGAAAACAAACCCTTCCTAAACTATATTAAAAACACTTTTATAACATTATGGCAAACGATAAGCACATTGCAGTTAGAATTCCCTCTACCCTTTGTAACTTAGTAGATTCTGAAGCACAGAATGAGTTACTAAGTAGGGCAGATATAATACGTCGAGCATTGCTTCACTACTATAAGTCTAAAGGTATTGTTTAACTACTTTCAGGGGCACCTAAGCCCCACCTACTATTCTTAATTTCATTAATAAATTATTTAATAAATAAATCTTAAAATTATGACAAACCTAAATATTTCAATCCAATCTCAGATCAAAGCTACAGTTGAATCAGAAGTAGAATTTTCAGTTAACTTTGATGATGGTTGGCAGTGGTTAGACTATTCTAAAAAGGCTAATGCTAAAGCTAGCTTTCTTAATTGTGGATTTGTTGAAGAAGTTGACTATATAGTTTTGCTGGACAATCAGCAAAACCTATCAGGTGGTAGACCTTGTGAAAATATATACCTAACTAAAGATTGTCTGAAAGGTTGGGCAATGATGTCTAATACTTCTAGAGGTAAGGAAGTCAGAGCTTACTTTATTAAGTGTGAGAAGGAGTTGAAAGAACTCAAGTCTTTGCCTGCTAAACCTGTTGATATTGTATTTATGTTAGAGCAAGCTGCTACTGCTATTAAAGAGGCACGTGCTTTAGCTGCGATCGCTGAGGAGAAAGTAGTTTACTTAACTCCCAAAGCTGAGGTATACGACATCATTGCTGAGGCAGGAGATAACCTTAAGGTTGGTGAAGTAGCTAAACTATTAGGAGTGGCAAACATGGGACCTAATAGACTATTTGATTTCCTTAGGAAGCAAGAAGTCTTAATGAAGAATAATGAACCTTATTCTAGATATGAGTTTGACTCTAATTACTTTACTTGTATCAGAGGAGTAAAGAATGGATTCAGCTATGTTACTACTCTAGTAACTCCTAAAGGTGTTGACTATATTATCAGACTACTACAGAAGAATGGTCACTATGTTCCTTCTAAGTTAGCTGCTTAATTCTAATACTAACTCAATAATCTAATCACAGGGGACTTTAAATAAGTCCTCTTTTTTATTATTTACTAATGCTTAATTAGTGTCACTTTTATGTGGCCGTTTGTAGCACAACTTGCTATAATGGTAGGTATAAGAAACAAATTTATATTTAACTTTAATATTTTAATTTAAGATTATGACAGCTACTAAAGTAAAGAAATCAGCTCCAGTTTGTAAAGGTTATATAATTTCAAGTTACAGAGTTCTTAAGTCTCAGTTAGATTTTGTTAATAGTTTATTAGATGTTGTTGATGAAGGCACTGGAGCTTTATTATGTAATAAGAATACTAGAACTTTATTCTGCCACATCTTAGTTAGTGTTATTATCAGCATCAAGAAGATTGAATGGATTCCAGTATCTTCAACCTTAATTAAAAAGGAGATTCAGAAAGCAAGCTGGAAGGTTCTACAAGAATTAGGTTTAATTGAAGTAACTAACTACTCACATGAGAATGGGTTATCTAGAGAGTTCAAGGTCACTGATGTTATCCTAGACCGCTTCCTAGAGTTATCTAATTTATCCCCTGAGGAAATTATTAACAGCACTAAATATAATTTATTCACTGGTAAAAAATCTGATAGCAAGTTAACTAACCAAAAGTATGATGAGAATAGAAATGAAGAACCTATATTGATCACTAGTGCAATTGACTTAATAAAGCACGGTTTCTTTAATATGAAGGCTATCATTGTACATTTAGATGAGTTAACCAGAGAAGAAAATAAAGCTGCTGAAGAATATGGGCAGTATTCTAAAGAGCATAAGAAAGCTAGAGCTAGGCTTATTAATGATGACCACTGCTTTAAAGCTATCCTCAACCAGTCTCCTGTTAAAATAAGTGAAGAGATATGGTGCTACAGCCCTGCTTATAGAATTCAAATGAGTGGAAGGGTTAGCCACATCTTAGGAGGGTTACAATCCGCTAGTAGAAGAATGAAGGCTGCTGCTTATATGGGAATAGAAGATTTAAGAAACTACGATTTGAAAGCTTCTCAAGTTAGTGGATTAATTCAACAATTTAAATGGGCTAAATTAGACTCAGCTTGGTTAGAAGACTATAGAGAAAATCCTAATGCTAAAAGGGACTATGCATCTCAAATTGGTATCAGTGTAGATTGCTGGAAGAAGTGCCTTTGTGCCCTAATGTTTGGAGCTTATGTATCTACTGCTAACGATCGCACTAAAGGTAAGTTGAAGGACTTAGAGGGTACAGAAGAGGGGCAACCTAAGCAGAAGTTAAATGCAATAATGGATTCTTTATTTGAGGAAGCTGAAGGAGATATCACATTAGCTTTAGAATACATCACTAAATTTGAGGAAGCTGTAGCTCCTTTAAAAGTAGAAATTGGTAAGTGGCACACCTGGTTACTAGACACCTGGGTAATTAAAGTGGGTTACTTAGCTAAGGATGGAAAGTGTTATGTTAAAAATCCTACAGGTAAGAAACTATGTATAACTGACTTAAATAGAGACTACCCATTATGGAAAGTAAAAGCTATGGTTTCTGCTTTTGTTCTCCAAGGTCAGGAATCCTGCTTTATTCATAACCTGACATTGGCAAGTATTGAATATAACTTTCAGGTTATAAGTAATGAGCATGATGGTGTAGTAACCCTTGGTGTGATACCTCAAGCGGCAATTGATAAGGCTGCTGTTATGTCAGGGTTAGAAGGAGCCATCTTAGAAGAGAAAGCTTTAGAAGGAATAGAATTGATAGCAGAACTTATAGAGAGAGAAGATAGTTCAGGAGAATTAGAAGCAGAGGAACTACTAAATTACTTCTAAAGCTGAAGATTACTTGACAGCCCCGTTGGGGAAACATAAGGGGTGGAGGAGCTTAAGCTTTGCCGCCCCTTTTTCAATTTTCTTAGGTAAAAGGTAACAGAGGAAAAGTAAGGTAAATAGAAAGGGGAAATAGATAACTAGAGAAGATAAGAAAGGTATAGATAGCAAGGCATAGTATAGGTGATTATTTATAGAGTAAAATAATGGCTGAAAGGTTTACCTAGTAAAGGTTACAGAGTTTTAAAATTGCTTCGTTTTAACTTATAAATCACCTTAGTTTCAGGCCCCATAAGTCAAGATTCCTTCTCATGCGATCGCACCAAATAGTCAACTAATTATAGTAATATTCACCATAAGTAAACTAACCACAGTAAACATTAGGTGTGAAATCTACAGTAGGAAAACATTAAGGTAAATTGGTAAAGTTTACTATTTAAATTACCCTGTCTCAGGTAACTACAACTAAGGGATATTGGGTGCGATCGCTACTGGTAGAAACCTAAATGGTGCAGTAATCCTCAACCCACTCATACGCCGTAGGCTGCTAAGGTACCACAGTAACAGTTACCCCAGCCTATAGCATTCTGTCCTGTAGGGGGCCTGAAACCAGGATGTCTTAATTCAGTAGCCTCACCAGTGGAACCCCTGCAGAATCCCGGTATAGTTGATAAATTATACAAGGTTACTACTATGTTGAAAGAGAGAAAAGAGGCTATTGAAATTTTATTTAATTTATATAAGGAAGTCTTTGGATTATACCCAAAGACTGAAAATCTTATATTATCCTTTAGTAATAAGGATTACAGAAACGATCTTAGTGAAATAGGTTTAGCAATTTATAAGTACATAGAACATATAGCAAGTCAAGAGAATGTTTCATTTATAAATTCTGAAGGTAATTATGATTCTGATAAAATAGAACAATTTCTTAAAGAAGAAGATTTAAAACAAAACTAACCTGCACCTATAGATTTCTAGATTGAGCAGCCCGCCTTGTAGCGATCGCACCATACAGGAAATTTCAAGGCTATAATGTACCAACTTACTAGTCACACAGCAGTAACTCCTATCTGCAGATGGTTGTAGTTTAACTGTGTAAAACGCTGATGCAGTAACTCCTCTTCTTGGAAGGGTCGTAGTTTAACTTTAGTGCGGCTACATATAGAATAAGCACCCCCAAGCTAGGTTAACCTCTTAGTCTTTCTTAACTTAATTGCTTAGTGAGTTACCAAGGGTAAGCCATCTACATAAGCGATCGCTGCAAGTATGGTTTCACTAAGTATAAATACTACTGAAGTTTGGGCGGCACTATTAATAGAGAGAGAAGAGAGACACCCACAGTAGATAACATAAGAAGAGAACTGGCAGTAGAAATCTCAACAGATATTTTGAATAGTTATCTCCCTATCCCTGAACTTTTAAGAAATCACAGCCACAGAAAACTTCAGTCTCAGATTTCTATTCAATATTACTTAATATGCTAACTATTAGGTTTACTAACAATAGATATCTTCATAAAGAAAAGTGATTGAATACCCCTTAAGCATAAGGATAATTTGTTAAGGGAACTTGAGTAGGATTCTTAAAAGTTAGCTAAACCTTAACTGAATCACCCATCTATGCACAGACCACCACAAGGATCAACACGTTGCTGTTACTATAGTTCAGGTATATTTGTGTGGTAGAAAATACAGGCTGCTTGTAGGTCTTCTCAGGTGTAGTTGATTAGTCAGTTATCACATTCCTCTATACTCTTACCCTGGATAAGTGGGGATATTATATATTTTAGTGGGTGATTATATCTCTATGTGATTATTAATGAGGCGGCTTGAAATAATTTATCACACCAAAAATGGTTAGCTTAATTATTTGTAGAGAAGTAAGCTATTAACCCACCACACACAGAGTAATGAACATACTGTAGGGAAAATAATTGAGATAAGTCATCTACGTATCTATCTCTATTATTTCTTTTAATTTAAGTTAGATAAAATGGCTATAATCCTTGCTGTAGAACAATTGCAGTTCTGCTTCTCTAAAAATAGATCCAGACTATCAATAGAACTAGACAGGTTACTAGTGTAGCTTTTTATACTCATTGTTTAAGATTACATTAATATATTTGATTTCATATCCTTGCTCATTTAGAAGAGAGATTAGATTTAAAGCATCTGCATGAATATGAGGCGCTACTAGTTTTCCTCGAAATCTATCAGTATCTTTAAGATAACGTAGTAGCTGCCCAACAGAGTTGCAATCTATGGTGTGTCTTTTAAGTTCAACTACTTCATCAATGGTGATGATATCTGCTCTCCCAGAATCCAATTTAAGTTGCCTCTGCCCACCAAAGTTAAATTGATACTCACTTTCTATATCAACCTCTCTAAAGACCATACCTGTAGGCTGTAAACAAGTATTTAAAACTAAGTAGGAGTATGCACCTAAATGATCTGCAACCCATAATTGACGGGCTTTTGGTATAGTTTCCTCATATCTATAATTAAAGTTATATTTAAAAATCTTTAACCTCTCCCCTGTTAATAACTCAAACTTTCCTGGTAGACCACACTTCCCATTTACTATAAAATTCTTAGCAAAATCTTTTGAATCTTTTCCTTTAGCCTTTGCTAAGTGACCCACTACAAACTTCATTTCACCTTCAAATAAAATCCATTGAAGGTTATATCTTTTAATTAGAAAACTTAATTGTTCTAACACTGTCTTTGCTGCATCAGGCTGCTTTTTTAAATAAATTTGATTATACCTAATAATGAGTAGTCTTTAAGTTTCCTATTTATCTTCACCCTTAATTTCATCTTCTTCCTCAATAAAAAGTATGCTTTCCCAAATTATGCCGTCCATTCTTCGCAGAATCTTCCCATCAGCAAAACGAACTTCACACCCATCATGCATTACGCTTAGTAGCTCCAAGTAATGTTTAAGCAAATCAAGGTCTCTCATAATAACTCCTTGTTTATTTGATTGATGTATATATTAAAGTTCAGGCAGCTTAGGTTTTCCTTAGTTTTAATTACCTGTTAGTAGGGAAGATATTTCACCTTCAGTTAAACCAAATATAGCGGCTAATAACTTTACTGATTTCTTATCATCAGCACATCCTAACTGTTTAGCAATAGTTATAGCTGATTGTAATGGAATAACTTGGTTATTAGATTGAGTCAATAAGTCTAATGTAGTTTGAGTAGTGCGCCGCTTCTTATAGGTAGAATCATTCATGGCAGGAGAGTGACCTAGTGACATTGCTCTCTTTTCTAATGAAACGTTTGACATTATCCCATGTAAATTAGATAGATGTCTGAGAGCATGAGTTTGTGTGAACTTACCCTTTAGCCAGGTAGTTAAATTATTTCTAGCAGTTTTAGTGTATTTATGTCTTATTGAAACAGGATTATCTGTATTTAAAGTGAGTGTAGGTAACTGACCTGATTTAATTTCCAGCTTATTAATTAGGTCATTATGTTTAGGTGGTACTAATGGGATAGATAATCTGTAGCCAGTTTTGGTGGTTGTTCCTAGTAAAGTTTCATTACCAACTACGACCACCATACCTAGATTAGTAGGGTCATTTAAGGCAGGTATAGTTACACCATCTTTAGTTGTAAAAGGTTGGTCAATATTTTTAACAGCAAATACTTCACTAATTCTCAATCCGTAGATTACCTGCATTGAGAAAACAAATAACCAAGACTTACGTGACTCAATCCTATACCTTTTATCATTTGCAGGAACATCTAGTATTTGCTCCCTCATCTGCAAGAAATCATCAAGAGATATATTTTGTAAATCCTGCTTAAACTTAACTTGGGTTGCATTAATTTTCTCAAGTTCTTTGTAGGAATTCTCTTGATTATTAAGCTGGGCTAATTTCTTCATTGCTCTCACACACATTTTGAAGTTTTTAGTCCCCTTCTCCTTTGAATTAATAACTTGTAATATATCTGTAATATTAAATACTTTATCTAAGGGAAGGCTTTTATAGAACCTACCATAAGCATCATTCCAGCATGATTGATGAGAAGGATTACTTTTATCCCTTACTCCCTTTTTCCTCACATTATTCCAAAAATAATCCTCTGCTACCTGAATAGACTGCTTAAAGGTAATTAGGTTATTTTGGATTATATTTTTAGCGAGAATGGTTTGGTCATACCAACTCCAGAACTCTGTTTCAGTGGAAAAGCTATTTAAAGCCTCAGCCACCTTTTTAGCTTTTTGGAGGGCTTCAACTATTCCCAGTTGAGTAAAGGTACACCCACAAGCTTTAGCTACCCGCTTAGTTCCTAATTTAAACTGAATTAGTATGTAGGTGCCATAAGGCTTAGTTTCTCTTTTCAGCCCAACTCCAGGAGGGGCCTGCTTTTGAACATCCTTAAATAAGGCTAGTAAGCGTTCAAAGCCAATTAAATTGTCTGAAGAATCGTCTCTCATTTATCTCTCAATAAGGGATGGAACCATTGAGAGATATTAGTGAGAACCCTTATTTTAGGGGTTATTCGTGTAATGGATGCTACCGTTGAGCTAGTCACCCGCACGATTAAAAATCATAGCACAACTCTGATAATTTAGCTAGTGCTGCGCCCAAAAACGAGTTAAAAGGGGAATTTGACAGTGAAGGTGGTTTGACCTGCTGCACTCTCTACATCAATTGAGCCGCCTAAATGTCTGACCATTTTCTGCACTAATGCCAATTCCAGCCCAGTGCCGCTATGCTTCCAAGGATCGTGTTTGGAAAGGTGATAGAAAGGCTCAAAAATCCGTGAGAGTTCATTGCTGGTAAGCTCTATTCCCGAATTGGTAATACTAAGCTCGACTGCATTCCCTCTCAACTGAACAGAAACAGCGATCGCTTCTCCGGCTGGGGTGTACTTACACGCATGGTTGAGCAGTTCGGTGATAATCCGCTCCAAATCAGTGATATCTGTCTCCAAAAGCGGTAGCGCACCATCGACACTCAGGTGTAAATGCTGTCGCTGGCAGTTGGTGAGGTGTCGAAAAGACTCGATAATGGGCTGAAGCCAGCTTTGAAAGTCAATGGCAATCAAGGTTGGGGGATCGGGTTCGGCTTCGAGATATGTGAGTGTGAGTAGGTCGTTGATTAACTTGCTTTCTCGCCCACACTCGTTATGCAGAATCTGCAAGAGTTGCGGCACTATTTCTATCTCTAATATTTCTGCTGGTGTGAGGACACTTTCGAGAGTTTGGACTGCAAGGCTAATGCTGGTTATTGGTGTCCGTAGTTCTTGGGAAAGAGTTCTGAGAAATTGGTTTTTGAGCCGATCGCGTTTTTCTAGTTCTATTACCTGTACTTGGGTTTGTTTGTAAAGTTGGGCTTGACGAATAGCGATCGCACATTCATTTGCTATTTGCTGCATTAGCTCAACTTCAAATTCGTCAAAAGCCTCTTGTGATCGTCTTGTCAACCAAATATTTCCCAAAATCCCTTGAGTATCGAAAATGGGACAAGCCATCTGGGACATCACTAACAACTTTGGTTGCCATCCCGGTACAATTTCCAAAAATTGCAATGGTTGTTTTTCCAACAGGGGCTGATAAACTTCCAGATGGTCGGCAATCTGTTTGGTTAATCCTTGACACTGGGGCAAGTTAATGCTGTACTCGTAAGTAATAGTAACTAGAGTTTGGCAGGTACTGTAGAGTTCAATTTGGCAACGCTCAAGGTTCAGTAACTGGGCTAAATCTTGAGTCAGCGTCTGCAATACCTGAGTTTGATCTAGACTGTCGCGGATTTGTTCTGTTATGCGTCGCACCAAGGCTTCAAAGTTTCGCACCTGCTGCAACTGATTGATGTGCGTCTGTTTCTGTAACTCCATTTTGCCTTTGAGAGCTTGCAGTTGCTGATGAAGTTCTGCCTGTTGGACTGCAATGCCGATTTGAGTTGCCAGCTGCTTGAGCAAGTCCGTTTCTGTTTGCTGCCATTGACGCGATTGGTGGCAATGCTGGGCAATTAATAGCCCCCACATATCTTGCTTTTGGAAAATCGGCATGACGAGATTGGCTCTAATCTGCAAAGATGTCAGGAAATCTCTATGGCAAGGATGCAACCCGGCTGCATAAATATCTTCGACAACTTGAATGCAACCTCGCCCGTTGTGTTCTCGATGCTTGCCACTCAAGCAGGGATCGGTGATGTTTTTGCCCAACAGTGGATCGATCGCAGCTAGAGTTGATTCGGCTATGATTATTCCACTACCATCAGCCTCGAAACGATAAATTAAGACGCGATCGCAATTCAAAAATTGTCGCAGTTCAATTGTAGTCTGATGCAGAATTGTCTCTAATTCTACAGATTGATGAATCCGTCCTGCGATCGCTTCTAGCAGTTGCTCTCGTTCAACCTGGAGTCCAACTGCTTGCTCTGCTTGCTTCACAGAGGTAATATTGCTACTAGTACCAATCAGTCGATAAACCCTAGAGTTAACATCTTTGAGTGGCGTGAGAGTCGTACTCCACCAAGTCGGAACTCCTTGGAATTGCAAACATTGCTCGTAAGAAATAGTTGTGCCAAATCGCACGCAGTCAGCATAATGTTGACGCACCTTTGCAGCATCAATAGCACAAAGAATATCCTCTGGTTTTTTGCCCCGGAGATCGTCTGAGCGAATCCCTATCCACCTTTCATGAGTAGGATTAAGAGCCACATATCGAAAATCTCCATCCTCCAAAACATCAACTACAAATATTGATGCCTGTACAGAATCATACATGCTTAGTAGAAACTGCTCGCTACTACTTTTTTCATCTACTTCTGTGCCAAAAAGAATTTGAGGTGGTGATAATTTTGTCAACTCCATAGTTGATTCCACTGGATTTATATTCATGCGAGAGTCCCACTCTTGTATTACTGACTCTTCTAGGCGCTCTCTTGTCGTTAAGCTTGTAGTAGATGCACTTTAGCGCCTATAGCAAACTATTGTCAGCTGTTGCTCATCGAAATTTTGATCTTTCTCTACTTCTTATCAGAAATCTAGGAAAGCTAATAGGAGTCAGCTTAACAAAATCCTGCTTTTTGAAGATGAAAATACATTTGCAGGTGAGGGCAAACTTACTGGAATTTATTTTTAACAGTTTTTCAGGATTTTTGCATATATCTAAGTACAAACTTCAGTATATATCAATATAATTGATATTTCTTAATAATTGAAGAATAATTCAGGAGTCAGAATCAAGACGCTTTCTACGAGACGCTGCGCGTAGCTTGCTTTCCTGTAAGGGTGCGCGGACTCGCTAACGCTACGCTATCCGCTTTTTCGTTCAAAATTCATTCTGTTAGCGGATAGCTAAGGTTTAGCCCATTCTGGCTCCTGACTCCTGAATTCTGTTTCGATAAAGTAGGAACTTACGATCGCAATTTGTGAGCATTGATTCCTGTGAGGATGCCAACTAGCAGCCAAGTGATGGCTAATCCGATGACTTCGCCTAAAAATAACTGGGTTAAGCAGTGCAAGATGATTCCCACAGCCGAACCCACGGGGACAGCAACAGCCCAACTTGCCGCAGAGACAAATATCCAGCGCCAAGCTACAGGCTGAGGAATTGCTAACCATTGTGCTAATCCAATCCCCAAACCGCCAAATCCACCATAAATCGTCCCTGACAAAATTCTCAGGGGAAGAATCTGAGTGCTAGGTACAATCCAACCCACAGCACCAATACCGATCGCAGCGATCATACTCCAACCCAAAAGACTTGACAAAATCCACCTGATACAAAATATCGGTTGTTTGAGAAGACAACCTTGAGGAAGTGCGATTGCAAATCCGCCAATAGCGGCTTCTACCACTCCCACATCTGGCTTTTCGCCGACTTCAATTAAGAGTAAACTGAATAAAAATCCGCCAAAAGTAGCTAAAGTCCACAGTAATGTAAAGCCAAATTTAGTATTATTGGGCGCGAATGGCATCAAAGTTTCTTTGGTTGTAATAGTCTGACAGTTTTTGGATTAAACATCTCAAAAAAACCTTTGCGTCGCTGTTGCGGAGATTCTGGTACAATATAACCCCACAGACTCTCCCAGTAGAAAAAGGAGATCCCATCAAAATTGCGATCGCGCACAACCTGAACCTGTTCTCTAACTTGTGCCATTTTCACCGGACTACCTACCGTTCCCGTTGAGATGCCAATACCTACAGGAATTAGACTTTGAGCCAATTTTATCGATGGTTGTTCTAGTTGAGCGATAAAAGATTTTTTGTCATTTCGATATACCTGCAAAATCAACTCATTAACTAAACCTTTTTTTACCCAATTTTCCCAATCTTGCAAATAGTATTTGTAGGCAAAAGCTTGATAATTAGGAGACAGAGATATTTTGATTTTCGGCTTAACTGCCTTGACAGCTTGGTAGATTTCTGCCATAAAATCAGTAATTTTGTCTGCCCGCCACCGCATCCATTCTGAGTTAAAAGGGTCATGAGGGGGACTTTTACCTTGATGTTCTTGCTGGTAGAGTTCTATAGTGAAGCGATCGTAGCCGAACTGTACAGGCATTCCAAAATGGTCGTCAAGCTGAATACCATCCACATCGTAATCTCTGATTACTTCTAAAATTAACCCTTGGATAAACTCTTGAACTTGTGGATGTAAGGGATTCAACCAAGCTTGTTTAGTGATTAAAAGATTGTCAATTTCTTCTGGTGGGGCATCTTGAATAGAATTTATACCTTCTTGCCCAATTGTTAACCAGTCAGGATAACGCCTTGCTAATTGTGAATAATGTGGTGTCATGAACCCATATTCAAACCAGGGAATTACTCTCAAATCTTTATTTTTAGCAAGTGTTACTATTTTTGCTAAAACATCCTGTCCACCGTGCATGAAGTTAAGCAAAGGTTGAGTTTCTGAACCTGTAGTGATTTTGGCTACAGTACTCTTATAAAAAGTATGTCCTCGGTTCCAAACTACAGGATAAATTGTATTAAAGTTGAGAGCCGATAATTGATTTATAGCACGGTTAATACCCCAAGGAACAAATAATACACCACTAGCAACATTAGTAAGCCAAACGCCGCGAATTTCTGTAGTTAAAGGACTGGTTTTTTGGGAATAAACTGGCAGTGAAGAGGGTAAAAAACCTGTTAAAGCGACTATTAATCCCAAACACAGCAAGTAATAAACACAACGGCGGGCAACCCGATTCATTTGTAAGCGTGACCTAGTGCGATCGGAATATATATAACTACAAAATAAAGTTGTAATCCTCCGGATGATGTAAAGAAATGATGATTGAGAATTCAGAATTCAGAATTCAGTAGTCAGAATAGTTGAAATAATACGGAGCTATTTTGGTCATGAATATAGTTAACGATACCAAAACGTAATAAATTAGGAATTTAAACTCCTTAACTCCTAACTCAATACGGTTCAGTTAAGCGCTACTTGTACAAAATCGTGGGTTTTTGAGACGCGATAAATCGCCGTTTTTACAAGTGTTTTGGTTTTATCTGAACTGTATTGACTCCTGACTCCTGAATTCTGACTCCTGAATTCTTTCTTCTTAAAATCTTTCCACACCTTCAAATTGTTTGAGTGCCGATGCATTTGCAGCTTCGCCACAAGTTCGTGGTGTGGGGAATATTTTTTCAGGATTTGCCAATCCTTTAGGATTAAAAACTTGTCTTACCCATTGCATAGTTTCTAAATCAACTTCGCTAAACATCTGTGGCATATAGCACTTTTTCTCTGCACCGATGCCATGTTCGCCAGAAATACTACCACCGACTTGGACGCAAAGTTTGAGAATTTTACCACCCATTTCTTCTACTTGCTCTAATGCTCCAGATATAGAATTATCATAAAGAATTAGCGGATGAAGATTACCATCGCCAGCGTGAAACACATTAGCAACACGATAACCGTATTGTTTACTTAATGCCTCAATTTCATGTAAAACATAAGGCAACTGAGTCCGAGGAATTACACCATCTTGTACATAATAATCTGGACTTAAATGGCCAGCCGCAGCAAAAGCAGCTTTGCGTCCTTTCCATAATTTCAATCTGGTTTCTGGGTCACTAGCAGAAGTGACATTCCGCGCCCCATTCTTTTTACAAATTTCAGTAACTCGCTGCTTATTGCCTACAACTTCCACTTCTAAACCGTCAATTTCTATTAGCAAAATAGCAGTAGCATCGCGGGGATAACAATTAGTTGCTACAACATCTTCAACTGCATTGATGCTGAAGTTGTCCATCATTTCCATACCACCAGGAATAATGCCGGCGCTGATGATGTCAGAAACAGTTGCCCCGGCAGCTTCAATACTGGTAAAATCTGCCAACAGCACACAAATTGATTCTGCACTTTTGAGAATTCGCAAAGTAATTTCTGTAGCAATTCCTAAAGTGCCTTCAGAACCAACAAATACACCTGTTAAATCATAACCAGGCATTTCAGGGATTTGTCCGCCTAAATCGATAATTTCTCCTTCTGGCGTAACAATTTTTAAGCCTAAAACGTGGTTAGTAGTCACGCCATATTTGAGACAATGTACCCCACCAGAATTTTCCGCAATGTTGCCCCCAATAGAGCAGATAATTTGACTGGAAGGGTCAGGAGCGTAGTAAAATCCAGCACCACTAACAGCTTGTGTTACCCAACTATTAATCACCCCAGGTTGTACAACTGTCTGTTGATTTTCTAAATCAATACTGAGGATTTGCCGCATTAATGAAGTGACAATTAAAACAGAGTCTATCACTGGTAAAGCACCACCCGATAGACCAGTGCCAGAACCGCGTGCTATGAAGGGTATAGAATATTGGTTGCATATCTTCACAATTTGTGCAACTTGTTCGGTAGTTCTGGGTAACACCACCACAGCCGGACGTTGGCGATAGCCAGTTAAACCATCGCATTCATAGGTAATGAGTTCTTCCCGGCGTTGCACCACACCATTTTTACCAAGGACAGCCTCGAATGCTTTGATGATGGGTTTCCAGTTGTGTTGTTTTTTATCTTGGGTAAGCATAGTTTTTTAAAGTTCAAGGTAGATGTTGCAGGCTGGTTAGTATAGCTGTAATTACTATTGTTGCAAGAATAGCAGTCAAAGGTGAGTAAAATGCGATCGCATGATTTGATTACGCAAGGTGCGATGTCTCTTAACAAGCGTCTTGAGTTATGGTAAAATCTAATATTCTGTTAATTATGGGCTTAAAGTAAGATAGAGTCAGACATTTAACAGGAGAGGGTGAAATGACTTACCAAGTTTTAGATCCACCTCAAGATTAATTACCAAACTACAAACCCTAGCACCAGAACAGCAACAAAAGGTGCTTGATTTTGTAGAATTTTTAGCACAAAAATATGCTCAACCCCAACAACTACCTCAGAAACGGGTACTAGGTTTAAACCAAGGTAAGATTTGGATAAGTGATCATTTCAATGACCCTTGACCTGATGAATTTTGGTTAGGAAAAAGTGAGGCATGAAAAATTTTTAAGCATTAAAACTACTTTGGCATTCATCATATTTAGATTGTTTTCTTATAGTTTCGTTTACTGAATTTGAAATTCTATGTTCTTCCTCTGTTGTAAGTTCTGACTTCTCATCTCTTAATTCTTTTTTTAGTGATGTATCTATCTCTATATCTTTTAAAAAATTAGAGTTGGGAAAATTGACCATTTGACCTGTATAGTCAATATATTCATGATTTTTGCCAATTCTGACTCGCGCTTGCCCTTTAAAAAACTTGTCAGCACCATCAAACTGAGGAGAGATTATTACCTGCCCTAATAAGTCAATATAGCCCCATTTATAGGCAATTTTAACTGCTGCCAGGCATTCCGAAAATCTATCAGCGTAATCAAAATTAAATGGTATAATAACTCGTCCTGATAAATCTATGTAGCCGTATTTCTTGCCAATCTTTACTCGTGCTAGACCTTGGGAAAAGCTTTCAGCCCAATCAAATTGACAGTTGATGACTATTTGCCCTAATGAATTGATATAGCCCCACTTGTAGTCAATCTTTATCAGTGCTAGACCTTCTGCAAACTGCCAAGCCTGAGTAAATTTAGGAGGTATGATTATTTGCCCTCTCTTATCTTTATATCCATACTTTTCACCATTCTTGAATCGCTCTAAACCTAATGCAACGTCTTCCACTTCTTCAAACCGAAACGGAATCGTGACAATCTCTCTATTAACACTTTTGTTGCTAACTTCAAATTGCGTTACCTCATGAGACAATCTTTCAGGCTTATCAAACTGTGAGTGAAGAATCATCGTCCCCATCTGGTCGATGTAGTCAACTTTATGACCAAGCTTTACTTGTGCTATTCCATTAAAAAATTTTCCAGCCTCATCAAACAGAGGTGGAATAACTACTTGTCCTTTTTGATTTTTGTAGCCCCACTTGTCCCCTTCCTGGAATGGACTCAAGCCGTTGGTCATTTAGTTTGCCTACCTTTTCTTTTCGTACTAACACAAACCTCTTATTGTCAATAATGGCACAATCATCTCCTAAAGCCAAAAATAGTGGACACACTGTTTTTGGCTAACTTGCATCCTCTCATCCCCAATCAACTAACCTAGAAATAACGCTCTTAAATACTGGATAAAATCATGGTTCAGGAAGTTCTAATCAATAATGATGATTACTATGTGCCAGATGCCAACCAGCTAGTCACTGAAGATGATACACCTGTGGACAATTTTGCATCTGCCAAACAACAACGCCTTTTAGTGAGTTCTCTTTACAGTTCTCTACAAAACCAGACTTTTTTAGCTGAAGCTAATGTGGGTATTTACTACACAGACCTTCAGCCTCCCATTGTACCTGATGTTTTTCTCAGCTTAGATGTGCAAGTACCTGAAAATTGGTGGGAAAAACAAAATCGTTGTTATATGGTTTGGCGTTTTGGCAAACCTCCAGAAGTTGTCCTCGAAATTGTCTCTAATAAAGAAGGTAATGAACTTGGCAAAAAGCTGAAAATTTATGAACAAATGCGGGCTAGTTACTATATCGTATATGACCCAAATCAGCAATTAGGAGAAAAAGTACTACGCATTTATGAACTTAGGGGAACACGCTACTTTGAAACTTCAGAAATTTGGCTCGAACAAGTTGGTTTAGGTGTAACTCTGTGGGAAGGTGAATTTGAAGGTAGACAGGATCATTGGTTACGCTGGTGTTACCAAGATGGTAATGTTTTATTGACTGGAGATGAACGTGCTGAACAAGAAGGAAAACGTGCTGAACAAGAACGACAACGTGCTGAACAAGCAGAACAACGCACCCAATTACTAGCAGAAAAGCTACGGGCTATGGGTGTAGATCCCGATAATATATAGGACACTTACTGCAAAAATGCAAAGTTTTTTGCGTCTTTGCAGTGAGCAAAATAATCTTACGAACTTGTGCAATTTATAAACTCATTTATTCGCTGCCAAACCTTCTCTAATAAATCAGGATCGTTCGCATCAAACCATTCAATTTTCGGATATGCTCGAAACCAAGTGCGTTGTCGCTTGGCAAATTGTCGGGTATGCAAAATTGTTAATTCTTTCGCTTCATCTAAGGAAATATCCCCAGCCAAATATTGCTTAATTTCTTGATATCCCAAAGTATTTAACAAAGACAAATCAGCGCCATATTTTTGACAAAGATTCTCCACCTCCGCAACCAAACCATTTGCTATCATCTGTTTAGTACGCTGTTGAATACGAGCAGCTAGCTTTTCAACATCGCAATCTAAACCAATTTGCAAAATCGGATAACTAGGTGGATTCTCCCCTTGCTGTTCTGAAATTGGATATCCAGTTACATAAAATACCTCTAATGCTCGTAAAGTCCGCACTGAGTCGTTGCCATGAATCTTTTGTGCCGCAACAGGGTCAACTTGTTGTAACATGGCGTACAGTTGTGATTGACCCAGAGATTCAAGCTGCGATCGCAATTCTTTTTGCGGTGCGACTCTAGGGATTTTCATCCCTTGGACAATAGAACGTATATATAAACCAGTACCACCAACTAGCAACAGTGGTTTAACACCAACAGAAGTAATTAAGGCTTGTGTTTGCTCTTGGTAGTCTGCTAACGTCATTGTCTCTGTTGGCTCGCAGATATCTATTAAATAGTGCTGCACCAATTTTTGTTCGGCTAAACTTGGTTTTGCCGTCCCAATATCAAACTCACGGTAAACTTGACGAGAATCAGCACTGAGAATTACAGAACCCAACCGCATCGCCAAAGCCAAAGCCAAACCCGATTTACCTGTTGCCGTCGCCCCACAAATCACAATTAATTTAGTCATTAGTCATTAGTCATTGGGAAAGAGGATCAGAAGGCAGGAGTTCTTTAATTTTTAATTTTTAATTGATTTCTCCCCCTGCCCCTCCAACAAGGGACTCCAACCCCAGTATAAACTTCTCTGGAAAATGCCCTACAGACGCTAGCAAGGCTTTTGTGTTACAATTTTGGAGTGATTTTACTTTTATTTGCCTTTTGGCGACTTTAACCCCACGCATCAGGAGAGTTTACATGACGAGCAGTTACAGTGCCGATCAGATTCAAGTTCTGGAAGGTCTGGAAGCCGTCCGCAAAAGACCAGGAATGTACATTGGTACCACTGGGCCGCGAGGACTCCACCATTTAGTTTACGAGGTGGTGGACAATTCAATCGATGAGGCTTTGGCGGGTCATTGCACTCATATAGAGGTGGATATCAACGCTGATGGTTCAGTGACTGTAACAGATGATGGTCGCGGTATTCCCGTCGATACTCACTCGCGTACCGGAAAATCGGCTTTGGAAACCGTGATGACGGTACTGCACGCCGGTGGTAAGTTTGGCGGCGGTGGCTACAAAGTTTCTGGAGGATTACACGGGGTTGGTATTTCTGTCGTTAATGCCTTATCTGAGGTTGTAGAAGTTACAGTTTGGCGAGATAAAAAAGTTTATCTTCAGCGCTATGAACGCGGTATCCCAGTTAGCGATCTGCAAGTCAAACCTTACAAAGAAGCTAGAACTGGAACTTCTGTTACTTTTAAGCCAGATACCCAAATCTTCACTGTTAGCATTGAGTTTGATTACATCACTTTATCAGGTCGCCTACGGGAATTGGCGTATCTAAATGCAGGTGTCAAAATTACCTTTACTGACCACCGCCTGGAACTATTAAAAAGCGATACACCCAAGGTAGAGTCCTACGATTACAAGGGTGGTATTAAAGAATATATCGCCTACATGAACCGCGAGAAGCAGCCGTTGCATGAAGAAGTTATCTATGTGCAGGGTGAACGGAACAACGTACAAGTGGAAGTTTCGTTGCAATGGTGTACTGATGCTTATACGGATAATGTGCTAGGTTTTGCTAATAATATTCGCACGGTGGATGGTGGTACGCACTTAGAAGGGTTGAAAGCGGTTCTGACTCGGACATTAAATACGATCGCTCGCAAGCGCAATAAAATTAAAGAGAATGAAACTAATCTCAGTGGCGAACACGTCCGCGAAGGTTTGACTGCGGTTATTTCCGTTAAAGTCCCAGATCCAGAATTTGAAGGACAAACCAAAACCAAACTCGGTAATACCGAAGTGCGGGGAATTGTCGATTCTTTAGTGGGAGAAGTCCTGACTGAGTATCTAGAATTTCACCCTGCGATCGCAGACTCAATTTTAGATAAAGCTATTCAAGCTTTCAAAGCCGCAGAAGCAGCCCGTCATGCGCGGGAATTAGTTCGGCGCAAATCGGTGCTAGAATCTTCGCCATTACCTGGTAAATTGGCCGATTGTAGTTCTCGTGACCCCAGCGAATCGGAAATATTCATCGTGGAAGGCGATTCAGCCGGCGGGAGTGCAAAACAAGGACGCGATCGCCGCACTCAAGCTATCTTGCCTCTACGTGGTAAAATTCTTAACATTGAAAAAACCGACGACGCTAAAATCTATAAAAATAACGAAGTTCAATCGTTAATTACAGCACTTGGTTTAGGTGTTAAAGGTGATGAATTCGATTCTACACAACTGCGTTATCACCGCATAGTCATCATGACGGATGCTGACGTAGATGGAGCGCACATTCGGACTTTGTTGTTAACATTCTTCTACCGATATCAGCGAGCGCTGATCGAACAAGGCTTTATTTATATTGCTTGTCCTCCACTGTTTAAAGTAGAACGGGGACGTAATCATGAGTATTGCTATAGCGATCGCGAAAAAAATCAAGCGATCGCCAAATTCCCTGCTAACGCCAACTACACCATCCAACGCTTCAAAGGTTTGGGTGAAATGATGCCACAACAACTCTGGGACACCACCATGAACCCAGAAACCCGCAAAATGAAGCAAGTGGAAATTGAGGACGCTGCCGAAGCCGATCGCATCTTTACAATTTTAATGGGCGATCGGGTCGCACCTAGACGAGAATTTATCGAAACCTATGGTTCTAAACTCAACTTCACCGATCTAGATATCTAATCTCAGTCCTAAATCATTCGTAAAAAACCAGATCCCCGATTTCTTTGAGAAATCGGGGATCTTTGGCTTTGAAGCATTGCATAAAAACTACTTCTTTTGGCTGATGACAAAGTATGTAATTTATAAAGCTTTTAAAAGCTACTCTGACTTTTAATTAGACACTAACAATCAATTAAAAATTTAGGTTTACTTGTCACACAAATGACCAGAAAACACTACAATAACTACAAAAAATCCCCATTTCTCGGTTGTGAAAAACCATACAATTTGATTCTTGTCAATATTTTCCAAACAATCAACGGTCGAGTGTTAACAGAACTACCAACTTCATTAGAGATTTAGTCCAGATAATACTCTTTGCGTTGACTTGCTGATTAATTTTGCCCACCAGTTAGAAACACATTTGTTATGCTTTAAGAAAATGACTGAATATCATCTATCAAACGGCAATTAATAAGTATTTTGAGGATTTCTCATCATAAGATGACAGAAACTTACCGAAATAAAAGTATTGAAATTTACAATTACTTTACGCAAAAAAGCTTTGTAACTAAATCATCAGGTAATCTGCTCGGTTATCTGTGTTCGAGGTAATAGCTGTTGGAAGTACACACCAGAAGGCTGAAAACTTGTTAATATCTTCATGTGGTGTCGTGGCGATCGCTATTGTATCGTATGTATCTAATGTACTTTTGCCTAAGATCAGACGATATTGGCAAGTTCACAGGACAAATTGTTTTTGAATTGATTAAAATATCCTTGTATACAATAAGAAAAGTTTGTCAAGTTTCATAGGGCTGAAATCGCCACAGTGCGCTAACGTGTGAATAAGACCGAATTCGTAAACCTAAATCGAACTGCGATCGGATCGATTCTGCCACCACCTCAACTCCTCAGTTAAGGTAGTTAGTACGCAGAAGGTTAACTGCTTCCAGGCAAGCACCACCACCGTTGTTGTATTTACCCAAGGACAAGACCAATTTTAGTCTAAGGGATGCTTAATTTATGAAGGAAATGTAAAAATGGGTAGGTGAAGACGAATAGTCTGAGTTAACATAAAATGCACTCTTTCTCAGTAATTAGTGTTGTGTAAAATACATGAAATTCGGCATGAGCAAGCGTACTTACTTCAATAATGTAATAAGAACGTCACTGCAATTCCGAAAAGTGGAGAAAAAATTCCAGGGTATAAATCCCGTTTTCAATGTCTTTTTGGTGAAAGTAGCTAAAAGTTGCTTAATGAATTCATGATTAATACACAAAAAGAGTGCAATTTCTGTGAAACAGGCTACAATCGGAAGAGTCTTTATCCGAAAATCTGCCAACAGTATGAACTCATTTATATAGAGTGGCAATTTTTTTGATCAAGGCGAGTCTTTATTTTGACCAGTTAGTTGAAAGCAATATGTGATAGCAACACATATAACATTTACTAAAGTGAGCAAGTCACCTTTAGTACTTGCTTAAACTAAAGTAAAAAACCCTCCTACCGGAGGTGCAAAACGCCCGAAAATATCTCTGGCAAATCTGCCAAAAAGCTTATTTTCGGTTGGCAATTGGCTCGTTTAAAAGAGCAGCAAACACATCTTGAGTAATTGATTCTGCAAGGAGCATGAGGAACGCGGCATGAACCAGGCTAACAACGTACTCGAAAGCATATATCAGCCTGACCTAGAAATAATAAATCAGCCTGAGCTCGAGTTAGAAGAACTCTTAATAGACGACGAAGAGGACTTGCTGATCGTAGATGAAGGTGACGAGGAATTTTTAGAGCCTCAGTCTGATGAGGACGACGCAAAGTCTGGAAAAGCCGCTAAATCGCGTCGTCGGACACAAAGCAAGAAAAAGCACTATACCGAAGATTCAATTCGGCTTTACTTGCAAGAAATTGGTAGAATTCGGCTGTTGCGGGCAGACGAAGAAATTGAATTGGCGCGGAAAATAGCGGATTTGCTGGAATTGGAGAGGGTACGCGAAAGACTCTGCGAGCAATTGGATCGCGATCCTCGAGATAGTGAATGGGCAGAAGCAGTACAACTGCCACTACCAGCCTTTCGTTATCGCCTCCATGTTGGTCGTCGGGCGAAAGACAAGATGGTGCAATCTAACCTCCGTCTTGTAGTTTCAATTGCTAAGAAGTACATGAATCGTGGTTTGTCGTTCCAAGATTTAATTCAGGAAGGCAGTCTCGGCTTGATTCGCGCGGCTGAAAAGTTTGACCACGAGAAAGGTTATAAGTTCTCTACATACGCTACATGGTGGATTCGTCAAGCAATTACCCGCGCGATCGCAGATCAATCTCGCACAATTCGTCTTCCAGTTCACCTTTACGAAACCATTTCTCGGATTAAGAAAACTACCAAGCTACTATCTCAAGAAATGGGTCGCAAACCCACCGAAGAAGAAATTGCGACTCGGATGGAAATGACCATTGAGAAGTTGCGGTTCATTGCTAAATCCGCTCAGTTACCAATTTCACTAGAAACGCCTATTGGTAAAGAAGAAGATTCTCGATTGGGCGATTTTATTGAATCCGATGGTGAGACACCAGAAGACCAAGTTTCCAAAAATCTTCTGCGCGAAGACCTGGAAAAAGTCCTCGACAGTCTCAGTCCACGCGAACGCGATGTTCTGAGACTGCGTTACGGCTTGGATGATGGTCGGATGAAAACCCTTGAGGAAATCGGCCAGATTTTCAACGTTACCCGCGAACGGATTCGTCAAATTGAGGCGAAAGCACTCCGCAAGTTACGCCATCCAAATCGCAACAGCGTTCTTAAGGAATATATTCGGTAGTCAATAGTCATTGGTCATTAGTCATTAGTAAATAAACAAATGACAACTGACTAATGACAAACAAATAAAAACCTGGTAGTGAATTTGCACTCCAGGTTTTTTTATTTATAGGTCATCTTGGATATTAAAGCTTACAGGATGCCCCAAAAATGTAAGAAGCCTTGACCAGAAAAAACTTCAACCAAAATGGCTGCTGAAAAGCCAATCATTGCCAAGCGACCGTTCCAAACTTCTGCTTGTGGGGTAAAGCCCCAACGCCAAGCGTTGCGATCTTCAATTACAGGAGTAGTGACTTTTGTTGTGCTTGCATTTGTCATGGTTAGGACTCCAAACTTAATTTTTAAGGTTTATTGCCTTATGTAAACTAATATAACAAATATTTTCATAAAGGCAACATTTTTTATACTTTTGTTTCTATACCTTGACATAAATAGAAATAGCTATTTATACAGATTAAAACATCAGTCTTCAGTGAGATTTACTGAGATAAGAGAAATGTTATCTAGATTTTTACCGTTATAGACAATATTAAAATTAATAATTAATAGAGATATTGGAGTCAAAAACACTGCCCAGAACCCCGACTTCTTCAATAAATCGGGGTCAACACTATTCGTTTAAAGCAAGAGACGCGATGAATCGCCGTCTCTACAATAATCAGTCTTTCGTAGGCATTCCCAGTCGGAGACTGGGAATGAGATCAGCCCTACATAATTTACGATCGCACTTCAGCTACAGTGATGATTTTTTCATCGCGGCTGAGTTGGAGGATGCTTTCACCTTTGACATCTTTGCCTAAAATCGGCACTGTTTCCACAGCTATCCGCACTACCCGCTCCTTATTCGTGACTAAAGCTACTTCGCCAGATGCGTTGGCGTAGCCCGCCGTACCACTTCGTGGAAGCAAGCTACGCGTAGCGTCTCCAAGAGTTGGCATCGCCATCACCATACCAGCTAAGTTGTCAGTTTTGCTAGCAAATTTCAGCGCTTGCGTCCCTAAATCGCCGCGATTAGCCGCTCTTAACTGACTTGCAGGCATCCGTTTGGCATATCCTTCTTGAGTAACTAGCAGTAATTGGTCATCTTTTCCGACAGTGACACAGCCAACCATTTGCTGATTTTTCAATAACCGAAATGCTTGTAAGCCCATGGCCGTGCGACCCATGACCGGTAATTGTTCATCATTGACTGCAAAGCGCAACAGTCGCCCACCAGAACTAGCTAAAATCAGATGCTCCCCTGGAGCTGTGAACTGAGTAAATGACAATTCATCATCGTCTTTGAGCTTCAAAATCGTGATTCCGCGCCGAGTCAGGTTAGTAAATTCTTCCAGAGACAGACGCTTAATTCTTCCTTGTTTTGTTAGAAGAATCATCTGCTTAGTTGCGAGATTTTCTGGCAGTACAAAGCGGCTGACCACAGCTTCTTGAGCGCCTTGAGCAGTACTACTAAGCATAGTAATTAAAGGTTTTCCCCGTGGAGAACGCCCAGTAGTTAGGGGAATTTCTGCCACATTCACCGGATAGACTTTGCCGCCACCAGTTAGTATTAGCAAGTCTTTCCCTGTATCAGTTAACAAAGTTTGGATAATGAAGTCATTATCGTGTAGACCATTTTCAGCTTTTGACTTTTTCCCAGATGGCTGGGTGCGGCGCACATAACCCCGTTGGGTAAATTCTAAAACCGCTTCTTCTATCGGTTCAGAAGATTTAAGTTCCTCTTCCTCCTCTGCTCTAGACTTCTGCTCCTCTACCCTAGACTTCTGCTCCTCCCCAATTTTCGTCCGACGGGGATCGTTGTACTTGCGCTTGAGCGATCGCAAATCTTTTTTCAGCGCCTTGAGTAATTCGCGGCGATCGTTAAGTAATTGCTCCAACAAGCTAATTTGTTCGCTGATCTGCTCAAATTCTTGCTGCAAATTTTGCTTTTCTAAACCAGTCAGGCGGCGCAACGGCATGGCTAAAATTGCATCTCCTTGTACCTCACTCAAATCCAGTTGGCTACAAAGATTAATTTTTGCCGTACTACCATCGGGCGCTTGGCGCAAAATTTGAATTACCTCATCCAAATTAGACAGCGCTTTCAGCAAACCTTCTACCAAATGCACACGACTTTGAGCTTTACCCAACTCGTAATTGTAGCGACGGTTCAGCGTCTCCTCTCGGAAACTCAAAAATTCTTGCAACAGTTGACGCAAACTTAACTGGCGGGGTTGTCCATCCACGATTGCGAGGAGAATCGCCCCAAAAGTCATTTGTAAAGCAGTTTGGTGATATAAATGCTGGAGAACTTCTTGGGGATTGGTATCGCGTTTGAGTTCAATTACCACCCGCATCCCTTCGCGATCGCTCTCGTCTCGCAGATCGGAAATTCCTTGCAAACGACCTTGATTTACTAAGTCCGCTACCTTCTCAATCCAGGCAGCTTTATTAACTTGATAAGGCAATTCTGTAATGATAATTGCCGTCCGTCGCTTGCTTCCTCTCGCGGCTGGAATTTCCTCTAGAGTTGCAACTCCCCGCAGCAGAATTCCACCTTTACCTGTGGTGTAAGCTTCTCGAATTCCCGTCTCACCAATTATTTCTCCACCAGTGGGAAAATCTGGCCCTGGAATTAACTCAAATAACTTTTCATCTGACAAATCTGGGTTGTCGATTAAGGCAATTAACCCATCGACAACTTCCCCTAAATTGTGCGGTGGGACATTTGTCGCCATCCCCACAGCAATCCCAGCACAGCCATTGAGCAACAGAAACGGCAACTGAGCCGGTAACACCGTTGGTTCTTGCTGAGAATTATCGAAGTTCCCGACAAATTCCACAGTTTCTTCACCGATTTCTGTCAGCATTCCTTCATGGCTGATGGGTGCGAGGCGCGTTTCTGTGTAACGCATCGCCGCCGGCGGATCGTTATCGACGCTGCCAAAGTTACCATGTCCTGCCAGCAAAGGATAACGGCTAGAAAAATCCTGCACCAGCCTAACTAAAGCATCGTAAACTGATTGGTCGCCGTGGGGATGGTATTTACCCAACACATCACCCACTACACGCGCACATTTTCGATAGGGTCTATCTGGTACTAAACCGAGTTCGTGCATTGCATACAAAATGCGCCGATGCACTGGTTTTAAGCCATCACGCACGTCTGGTAGCGCTCGCCCGACAATCACGCTCATGGCATATTCTAGATAAGACCGTTGCATCTCGGTGTGCAGGGCTGTTGGAATTACCTGTCCCGTTGAGAGAAGGTTTAACTGTTTTGCCATGAGTTTTTTCCCTGAAATTTAACTACACAAAAACCGATGGAACTCAATACTGCGGCAACCACAGCATAACGGATGAAATGAGATTCATCACAAAATTTTGATAGTCACAGAAGAAAAAGCAGTACTATCATCCTTGATGACGAAGATGCACATTGACTATTAAAAAGGATGCACACGAGTATAATCTACATAAACTTAGTAGCCATGATACTTACCAAAGAAGAATTAAGACTCAGGAGACAGAATTCACAATGGATTCCGTGGGACTGGATTTGAGTGCTGGGGTATTCTGAATTCTGAATTCTGAATTCTGACTCCTTCTCATCATGATTGCATTTCTTAATTTTGTATTCTGGAATTCTTGAATCTCCTCACCTCTATAACTAAAATTCTCATGAAAACTGTTTTAATTGTTGAAGACGATCTAATTAATGCTCGTGTTTTTTCCAAAATTTTGTCCAAGCGTGGTGGCTTGGGTGTGAAACACACTGAAAATGTCGAAGAAGTCATAAAAATTGCCCAATCAGGAGAAGCCGACCTGATTTTGATGGATGTTTCTCTCTCCAGAAGTGTTTACCAAGGCAAGTCCGTTGATGGGATCAAGATTACACAAATGTTAAAATCCGATCCAAAAACAGCAAACTTACCTGTGATTCTGGTGACAGCCCATGCTATGGAAGGCGATCGCGAGAACTTTCTCAAGCAAAGCGGTGCTGATGGCTACATTTCTAAGCCAGTTGTTGACCATCAACAGTTCGTTGACCAAATCATCGCACTTCTACCCACAGACGAACACTGAGAATTAACTACTTATTTCAGGAATACTCGCCCGCCAATGTTTTTGGCCGATTAGTTCCTGTATTTATCTAGTATAGATGTACTACGAAAAGGTACTGTTACGCAAGTGGTTATAGGAATGGGGCATGGGGCATGGGGTATTGGGAATTAATCAATAATTTTGCTCCCCCTGCCTCCCCTGCTTCCCCTGCTCCCCTGCTCCTATTGAGTAGGCTGTTCTCTAGGCGCTGATGATGAGTTTTCTCGTTGTTGTATGGCTGCTTGAATACGGGGTAATTCGAGGAATTTTTTCGTATCAGACAGTAGGCGATCGCCCCAGAGATTTTCTTTGAGGAAATTCAAATTAGCATAGCGCGAATCGATACGGAGTGCAGCTTCTCCCAAGGTTAGTCCTTGTTGGCGATCGCCTTTAGTATACAGTGCCACGGCTAAGGCCAATAAAGGTTCTGCGGCTTGTTTCTCAAGGGTTACAGCCGATTGCCATCGCTTAATTGCTTCGGGGACATTACCCTGTTCGTAGTTGATTAAGCCAATGTTGTTGAGCGCCGGCCAGAATTTTTTATCTTGGGAGACGGCTTTATCGTACTGGGCGATCGCATCTGGCAATTTACCCAGCAAATAGTAAGCATTACCCAAATCAAATAATCCTTCTGGATCGTTGGGTTTTAACTTTAAACCATCTTGATAATTGACAACAGCAGCCTGGTAATTTTTCTGCTGAAAATTCGCTGAACCCAAAGCAAACAAAATATCACCATTTTTCGGGTTGAGAGATTGTGCTTTTTTCAGACTAGCGATCGCCCCATCATACTCTTTCGTTTGCAGTTGCAATCCACCTAACAGCAACCACACCTTATCATTCCCAGGAGCCAGTTGACTAGCCAGCCGCGCTCGTGGCAAAGCTAAATCAACCTGTTGAAACTGAGCTAGTTGAGCTGCCTCTTGTGCCAAGCTCAACCCCTGCTTTTCTAACTTTGTCGCATCTAGTTGCAGTGTATGGGGTATTAAGGCCTGCGCGTTAGCGGCTTTTGGCATACTCCATAAACTACAGACCATTAAAAGAGAAATCAAACGAACATATTTAGGCACACTACCGCCTTTAAGCCACTAATCAAAGAATCTTTCAGCTAGCTTAAACGATCTACGCTGTTGGCGGTAGCAAAATCTTACCAATCTTGGGGAAAAGGATGAGCAATCAATTCAAAATTCAAAATTCAAAATTCAAAATTAAAGAACTTCTGCCTCCTGCCTCCTCTTTCCCAATGCCCAATGCCCCATTAGAAAAACTGATGACTTTGGTCATACATCAGTTTGGAATTACTAGTGACTTTGGTCATACATCAGTTTAGAGATTTTGAATGATAATTATTATGTATGAATTTATACGATGAGGTAAATATTAAACACTTTGATATGCAAAAAAGCAACTGTCTAAGATTGCTTAATCCATACCTCAGCAGAATAGAACTTTAATGTAAATAAGGAGTCAATTTCATGTTGAAACCAAACCGTATATCGATTGTATTAGCTGCTGCTGCCCTGATTATTGTTCCCACACTCTTGACTGCACCTGCAAATGCCCAAACGAAAGTCTACGTTGATGGCGATCGCAATCAAAATTGGGATCGTGACGGCAGATCCAATTCTAGAGACAGGGATAATTGGGATCGCGACGGCAGATCCAATTCTGGAGAAGTCAGAAACTCTAGAGACAGGAATAATAATTGGAACCGCGATGGCAGATCCAATTCTGGAGAAGTCAGAAACTCTAGAGACAGGAATAATAATTGGAACCGCGATGGCAGATCCAATTCTGGAGAAGTCAGAAACCCCAGAGATCGGGATAATTGGAATCGTGACAACCAATTTAATGGCAGAGTAGTCAGACTTGGTAATGGTGATATCAGATATCCCAATGGGCAAATTATTCCTTCTAGATCCATAGTTAGACTGCGCGATCAAGGTTACTTCAGACTTCCTAATGGGGATATTCTGCTTCCCAATCAGGAAATTGTTCCTGCTGGGAGATTAGTAAGAGTGCGTGATGATTACTTCAGACTTCCTAGTGGATTGGTACTGCAAATAAACCTTTAAAACACTAAAAGCCCAAAATCATTGTCAGTATTAGGCTACCAGGCTATAGTTTTAGCCGTGAATAACTAGCTCGGTAGCCGTTCCTTATAGACAAAATGGATATGAAAATTGATACACCAAATACCGTAGATTCATCTTCATCAGTTTTGATTCCAGAGGTAAAGAAAAAAAAGAGCAGACGTAACTGGCTCTCTTGGCTAATTGCTCTTTGCCTTTTGGGTGGAATTGGCTATGCGGTTTATTACCAAGTAACGGTTGCTCCCCGGCAAGAAGCTAGACGTAGAGTGCTGACAAAGCCTGTAGAAAGGCAGAGTTTAACAATTACAGTTTCCGCGAACGGAACGGTGAAACCTGAGCGCTCGATTAACCTCAGCCCGAAAAATTCCGGCATCCTGAAAAGCCTGTTAGCGAAGGAAGGGGATCTCGTTAAACAAGGACAGATTGTTGCTTACATGGATGATTCCAACCTCCGGGGGCAACTTACCTCCGCTCAAGGACAATTGGCACAAGCCGAGGCGAATTTGCAAAAAGCGATCGCAGGTAATCGTCCTCAAGATATTGCCCAATCACAGGGAGCATTAGACGAAGCCGAGGCGAATCTGCAAAAGGTACAAACAGGTAATCGCTCTCAAGATATTGGCCAAGCACAGGCACGTTTACAAAGCGCTCAAGCTGCCCTTCGCCAAGCAGAAGATGACTTTACTCGCAATCAGCAACTTTATAATGCAGGTGGTATTTCCCTTCAAACTCTTAATCAAAACCGTTCTAATCGTGACAGCGCCCAAGCTAATGTAAATGAAGCACAACAAGCACTAGCTCTGCAAAAAGCCGGGTCACGTCCAGAAGATGTTGAGCAAGCCCGAGCTGTAGTGAAGCAGAAACAGCAAGCTTTGGCACTCCTGAAAGCCGGAACGCGCCAAGAAGATATTAACGTAGCCCGCGCCCAAGTAACATCGGCTCGGGGATCGCTGCAAAACATCCAAGCCGAAATCAATGACACGATTATTCGCGCCCCCTTTGATGGTGTGGTGACAAAGAAGTTTGCCGATCCAGGTGCTTTCGTGACACCCACAACTGCGAGTAGTGAAGTAGCTTCTTCTTCTTCTTCTTCAATCTTGTCTCTAGCTTCTACAAATGAAGTTGTCGCCAATTTAGCGGAAACAAATATTTCCAAAATTAGCCTTGGTCAAAAAGTCTCGATTAAAGCAGATGCTTACCCAGGAAAAACCTTTGAAGGTAAAGTCAGCCAAATTGCTGCCCAAGCCATAGTAGAGCAAAATGTTACCAGTTTTGAAGTGAGAGTATCACTTTTGGACCCTCAAAGACTGCTGCGGTCTGGGATGAATGCGGAAGTAGATTTTCAAGTCGGTCAAGTTGAAAATGTTTTAGTAGTGCCAACAGCCTCGGTGGTGCGCCAACAAAATGCCACAGGCGTGTTTGTGGCTGGAGCAGATAACAAACCTGTGTTTACTCGCATCGAGACTGGCGTTACCGCAAATAACTTTACCGAAGTTAAGTCTGGATTGACAGGAGACGAAAGAGTATTGCTCAGTTTCCCACCAGGATCGCGTCCGCAGTCAACACCAAGAGGAGGAGTTTTCCCTGGTCTAGGCGGCGGCGGAGGTCGTTCAGGCGGTGGCGGCGGGGGTCGTTCAGGTGGTGGTTCCCCTTAAATCAATAAATACGGTTTAGTGAAAAAGAGGCAAGGGAGTAAAAAGGCTCAACTGTCGAGTAAAAAGGCTCAACTGTCGAGTAAAAAGGCTCAACTGTCGAGTAAAAAGGCTCAACTGTCGAGTAAAAAGGTTCAACTGTCGAGTAAAAAGGTTCAACTGTCGAGTAAAAAGGTTCAACTTTTTTAATGAACCGCCAACGCGCAGCGTCTCGTCAGAGAAGGACGCAAAGGAAGAGAAGGAAGAGAAGAAAGAAATGCTTAACTCAATTGTGTTGAGTTTCAAATAAAATATTATGTTTAAGATATTTAAGGGCTTTTATAAAGCGAAGAATACCCGCACAGTACCATTGCTGGAAATCTTGACAATGGCGGCAGAGACTTTGTGGAGTAACAAATTACGCACAGGTCTAACTATGTTGGGCGTGATTATTGGGATTTCTTCAGTTATTGCTATTACTTCTGTCGGTCAGGGAGTACAAAAAGGGGTTGAGCAACAGATACAAGCATTAGGTACAGATGTGATCCAAATCTTGGCGGGTGCGGCGAGAAGTGGGAATGTCCGTCAAGGAGTAGGTTCTAGTAGTACCTTGACTTGGGAAGATGCTAAGGCGATCGCTACCCAAGCACCATCAGCACAGATGGTTTCTGCTTATCTCCAACGGACTGCTCAAGTTGTATATGCAGGACAGAATACCTCAACAACCGTTTATGGCACTGATTTAAACTACCCAGAAGTCAGAAATACTCACCCCCAACAAGGGAGATATTTTACTCAGGAAGAACTAGATACTGCCGCACAGTTTGCCATTCTTGGCCCCACAGTCCAAAAAACACTCTTTGAACAGGGAGCCAATGTCATCGGTGAGAAAATTCGGATTCAGGGAGAGGCTTATGAAGTAATTGGGGTGATGGAACCTAAAGGCGCTCAAGGCCCGATGGATCGAGATGACCAGATTTTTATTCCTCTAACTACTATGTCGAAAAGACTAGTTGGTAACAATGCCTTGGTAGGGGTTTCTGTGAATGGGATTTTAGTCAAAGGCGCTAATCAAGAGCAGTTGGAAGCGGCTCAGTTTCAAGTTACCAATCTATTACGGCAGCGTCATAACATTTATCCGCCACAAGCTGATGATTTTCGGTTGACTAATCAAGCTGATATTGTTAGCACCTTTACTAGTATTGTGGGCTTATTTACAGTCATGGTGGTAGCGATCGCAGGAATTTCGCTGGTGGTTGGTGGAATTGGGATTGCTAATATTATGCTAGTTTCCGTGGTTGAGCGGACGCGAGAAATCGGGATTCGCAAAGCTGTAGGAGCCACCAATTCGGCAATACTTAATCAATTTTTAGCCGAAGCGATCGTGATTTCCATTGTCGGTGGAGGTATTGGGATGGCGACTGGGGTTTTATTAGCGTTTGTGGCTGCAAACGTTTTCAAATTTCCCTTTGTAATTTCCTTCTTGTCAATCATTGCTGGCTTTGTACTCTCCTTAACCGTTGGCTTAATCGCTGGGGTAATTCCAGCAAGGAACGCATCTAAATTAGATCCAATCAATGCTTTAAGAAGCGACTAGATAATTCGTAGTTCGTAATTCGTAATTCGTAATTCCTAATACTATTTCTTTGTGAGGCTGCGCCAAATTTTCTTTCTTTCTTTGTGTCCTTTGCGCCCTTTGCGGTTCGTTCCTCATATAGTTTGGTAGTTTGGCGCATCTTCATACAGAATTGGTATAACTCCTAACTCCTAACTCCTAACTCCTAACTTTTAAATCTTATGCCAACAATGATTTGGATGGAATCTATTACTAAAACCTACCACTTGGGAGAAGTTAGTGTTCCCATACTCAAGGGAATTCAACTTTCTATTGAGGAAGGGGAATATGTCTCGATTATGGGTGCGTCAGGTTCGGGTAAATCTACACTCATGAATATTTTGGGATGTCTGGATCGTCCGACAACTGGAGACTATATTTTTGAGGGCAGAAACCTAACGACTTTTGATGATGATGAATTAGCCTATATTCGCAACCAAAGGATTGGTTTTGTGTTCCAACAATTTAACCTATTGGCGCGGGCGACAGCGTTGGAAAATGTCATGTTGCCTATGGTTTACGCTAACTTGCCCAAGCCAAAACGCCGGGAAAGGGCATTAGAAGCCTTAGAAAAGGTAGGATTAGGGGGACGCATCGCTAACCGTCCGAGTCAACTTTCTGGGGGACAACAACAGCGAGTAGCGATCGCTCGGGCTTTGGTTAACCGACCTGCATTAGTTTTGGCAGATGAGCCAACAGGAGCTTTAGATACTGAAACCTCTCATGAGGTGATGAGTTTGCTAACTGAACTGAATAACCAAGGGATTACGATTGTAATTGTCACTCATGAACCAGATATCGCTGCTCAAACCCAAAGGATTATTCGAGTTCAGGATGGTTTGATTGTCGGCTAATTTGTTAGGATCAACGCTTTGAGGGGAAATTTAAGATTAAAATCTCTGTAGGTGAATCAGGATGAAAACTTTTTGTTATATCCTCAAAAAACCTAATTAATGACTATTCTAGATTATGAATTTTAGCTTATTGTTCGTGCATTCTATCTGGCTTACTGTCGCGTTAACGATTTTTCTTCCAAATGCAGTCAGTGCAGCAACTCCGCCAAAAGCACAGAATTCCTCAAGCTCTATACAGGTTCCCGATCGCCTCAACCCCAATCCCAATCCTCTCCAATTTCCGACTAAACCAGAGGAAGTAAAGATTCAGGGAACTGTACCAATCAGTTTGGCACAAGCTTTGGAACTCGCAAAACGCAACAATCGAAACTTACAGGTAGCTATATTACAGCTAGAACGCAGTCGCTCGGCGTTACGCGAGTCTCAAGCTGCCTTGTTTCCGACTCTGGGACTCAATAGTAGTGTGACTAATAGTGGTAATGGTTTTAGTAACAATTCATCTCAAGCCAGTACCTCTTTTAATGGTTCAGCCCAACTGAATTACAATCTCTATACTTCTGGGAACCGACAAGCGGCTATCCGAGCCTCAGAGGAACAGCTACGGATAGATGAATTAAATGTTGAAAGTCAGTCTTTGACAATTAGGTTGAATGCCACGACTCAATACTACGATTTGCAACAAGCAGATCAACTAGTCAGAATTAATCGGTCTGCTGTCGAAAATGCCCAGGCTAGTTTGCGCGATACTCAAGCCAGAGAACAGGCGGGAGTGGGTACGCGGTTTGATGTGTTACAAGCTCAGGTGAATTTAGCAAACGCCCAACAACAACTGACTAATGCGATTTCACAGCAGCAAATTGCCCGTCGTCAGCTTGCCACGTCGTTAAGTTTGTCGCAATCAGTTGAGATTAGTGCCTCAGATCCAGTACAGTTAGCTGGTCTTTGGCCGCAGACAGTAGAACAAAGTATTGTCCAAGCGTTTCAAAATCGTCCAGAGTTGCAGCAGTTTTTGGGACAACGTAATATTGCCGAGCAACAGCGACGACAGGCACTTTCACAGCTAGGGCCGCAAATTAGTTTGACAGGAAACTACAATCTGCTAGATCGGTATAATGATGGCGTGAGCGTTACTGATGGCTATTCAGCAGGAATTCAAGGAAGTCTAACTTTGTTTGATGGGGGCGCAGCAAAAGCACAGGCGGCTCAATCGAAAGCGAATATTGCGATCGCAGAGAATCAATTTGCTACCCAGCGCGACCAAATTCGCTTTGATGTCGAACAGTACTATGCTCAATTGCAATCCAATTTAAATAATGTGCAGACTTCTAGTGTGGCTTTAAATCAAGCCAGGGAAGCTCTGACTTTGGCAAGGTTGAGGTTCCAAGCTGGTGTGGGGACCCAAACAGAAGTGATTGCTGCTGAAAATGACCTGACAAGAGCAGAAGGTAATCGAGTCACAGCTATTTTGGATTACAATCGCGCTCTAGCTAATTTGCAAAGATCGGTAACATCCAGGGCATCGCGCTAAAATAACTTTTTTTCAACGCATAGGCGCTTCTCTACGAGACGCTACGCGAACGCCTTCCCGCAGGGTAGGTACGCAAAGGTTAACGCAAAGGTACGCGGAGGTTTTTTAAAGATAATTCGCTACGTCCCAAGATAATTAGTTGCATCTTCATAGAGAATTGGCATTAGCACAGTGTTGATTACTAAAAGTCTTGAAGCAACTTGGGTTTATACTCAGCACTCACCACTCCCTACTCCTCACTCAGCACTCCCCACTCACCACTTCCTACTCCTCACTCAGCACTCAGCACTCAGCACTCAGCACTCTTATGGCACTGTAATTACTGCTACTGGGCAATGGGCTTTACTTAGAATTGCATCGACTCTATGACCGAAGAAAACGCGACCCGTAACCATTCGGATATTACTGCCTAGAATAATTAGGTCAACTTCCTCGGCTCGGGCAAACTTGAGGATTTCCTTTTCTGGGCTGGTTCCTTGAAGAATATAAGTTTTGACATCAGCACCCAGATTGCGGCCAATGGCTGCTTGCTGTTCGAGCATATCGTGAGCAATTTCCTTTACTGGAGCAAGCGATCGCTGTTCGTAAAGAATATACTCAATCTGTGGCAAATTAATCACGTTAACGATCATCACTAATGCCCCGGTTTGAGCTGCGATCGTACTTGCCATCTCTACGGCATTTTTGCTGTATTCTGTCCCCACCGTTGGCACCAAAATCTTTTTGAGCTGTTGTTGAGGGATTTTGCATATCTCGCCTTTGGGGTGCGGTAGGTGCGACTTTACTACCATCGTTGCACATGGCGCTTCTTGAACAACGCGATCGACAAGCAAGTTAAATAACGCTTTTTGGGAGTTTATCTGTTCAGAAGCTCCCAGTACAATCAAGTCATAGTTTTTGTTCGCTTCATGCAGAATTATCTCCGCTTTATTACGCCCAGACTCCGTTTTTGTTTGCAGCATGGTATCAGCAGGTAGCTGCATTTCCTCAATGACAGCAGCTATAGCTTGTTCGGCGGCGGTATCTTTCAGCTGGGTTGCCTCCATCCGGCGTTCTCTGCTTTGAGGTTGCTTATCACTTAGGGCATATAGTGATGTAACTTCTATCGAGTTTTGGTGAGCCATGTAACCGACTAGTTGCGCCGCCAGTTGGATGTTGGGGCCACCGCTAGTGGGTATTAAGACACGCTGAATCTGTTTGATAAAGCTGCGGCTGTCCTGTTCTTCTTGTTCCAAACGTCGAGCTTCTTCTTCACCCATAACCACTTTTGATAAAGTCCAGCGCAGCAGGGGTGGAGCCATTAAGGAAGTGACGATCGCCACCATAACAATAATCGAGTACATCTGGGGATTCAGCACTCCCAAAGATAAACCAATGGTAGCAACGACAATTTCCATCGCCCCGCGAGCATTCATCCCGGAACCCATCGCCAATCCTTCCCAATGACTCAAACCGCCGACGCGAGAACCAAGGTAAGCACCTGTAAATTTCCCAACACAAGCGACAACGAGAACAATCAGGCCAAATATAAACGTTTGGGGAACTAACAAGGTGAGCAAGTTAACTTTCAAGCCAGCTGAAGCAAAGAAAATTGGCGCGAGAAAGGCTGCTGTGAAGACTTCTAACAGATGTCCAGCTTCATTGCTAAAGCGGCGGGATTGACCGGCCAGAATACCCACCACGAAAGCACCTAATGCTGCTTCTAGACCTAATCCGTGGGTCAGTGCTGCTGCCGAGAGCGAAAGAATCAACACAACCGATATACTAGCGGCGATACCGCCAACGTAGTCATCAACCCAGCGCAAAATCTGATCTACGATGGTACGCCCAATTGTGAAAGCGATCGCTAAAAATAATATAGCTGCACTCACGGAATGGAAAATTGTCCCAAAGTCAAATTTGCCGCTACTAGCTAAACCTGAAACCACAGAAAGTAAAATCCAGCCGATGGTATCGTCAGTCATCCCAGCAGCTAGGGTAACTTGACCAATGTCACGGCGAATCAGGTTTAAATCCATCAGCACCTTGGCAATCACTGGTACTGCCGAAATACTCATTGCTGTGGCGATAAACAGACTGAATACCAATCGCTTTTCTGGATTGGCTAAAAAACTTTCTGGTAATAGCCAGCCTAGTCCAAATCCGGTGATAAAGGGGACAATAATTCCGCCTAGTGAAATTAAAAGAGCCGTTTTACCTTTACGAAGAATCAGTTTGAGATCCGTCTCCAACCCAGTCACAATCAGTAAAAATAACACCCCCAACCAAGAAATTACCGAAAGTAAATTAGACTGTTCTTGACTTTTGGGAAAGATGTGCGCCTGTAAGTCTGGAAGGAGTAAACCAAATAGAGAAGGGCCAAGCAGCACACCCGCTAGTAATTCCCCAACAACAGGCGGTAGGTTAATCCGGCGCATCAACTCACCTAATCCCCGCGCTACCAGAAGCAATAGTGACAGTTGCACCAGCACTAATAGTAGTTCATGATGACCAAGAGGTTTAATTACACCGTCACCTGCTACTTTCTGTGCAGCGAGTACAGGCACTAAGATCAGGGGCAGGTTTTGCATAATTTCCAAAGGTGAGATTACAAATTTTTAACCGGGCTGTTCAAGTAAATCCTGAAAATGTTTACTTACACATCGGCCTAGAAGCTTAAAGTATCATTGTCATTATTAATTGCAATGACGATTGTGTGCGATCGCCCTCATCTGTCAGTTCAGCAGCAAAGCTCATCAACTTATTTTCGAGCGCGAACAAACAACTTTGTAGTATCTTCCCAAATACCTCGATCGGTTGCTAGTTTCTCAATTTCTGCTTGGTACTCAACTTGCAACTGATTTAATTGTTCTGGTGATAAGTTTGACAACCGGGGATTACCTTTAAAATTTATCTTAATTGCTATCTCTGATAATCTGTTATCCCTAAGAGGGCGATAACGTCCTGATGGTTCAATCTTAATTTCGATATCTCTAAAACCTGCCTGATTAAGCAAATTCTGACATTTTTCTGGACTTCCCAGTGGTTCAAGGATATGTGGTAGCGATACACCCAAAACCCTAGCACAGATCCTCTGCTGAAGAGATGCCATATAAGCAGTTTCGGGAGGACAGGTAAATGCCACAAACCCTGCGGTTTTCAAGAAACGATACCATTTTTTTAAAATAGCAAGAATATCAGGAAAAAGTACAATTGCCTCACAGCAAAAGATAACATCAAAACTGCGATCGCTAAAGTTTAAATACTCTGCATCTGCCTCAATTAACTCGATGTTTTGTAATTTTGCTGCGGCAATTTTTTGTCTTGCTTGATACAACATTCCAGGGGTCATGTCAATCCCAATCACGTACCCATCTGAACCAACTTTTTCAGCTGCGGGTATCGCAATTAAACCTGTTCCAGTCGCCACATCAAGGATTTTCTGTCCCGAATGTAGCAGGGTGGTTTCATACAAACAGAGAAAAATGACAATACTTATGGGAGGCGATCG
>NZ_JABXKI010000233.1 GCF_017115095.1 Nostoc sp. NMS4
ACTACTGCTGTGATTGCGATCGCAAATCTTGTAATAGCCTCTGCAAAAACTTACCCCATTCTGTTGCCAAAGGGATTTCTGTAAACGGAACCCGCACTGAGTTATTAGATTCGGAAAATAGAAATTCTAATTCTATCGAACGACCTTTTTCAGGTGGATTGTTTACATCTACTAATTTTTCATCTACTAAAACTTGGATTTGTTTGATATCAAGCAAAGAAAATGTTTCTAGTTTAATCGGCCCTTGAGGCGTGGGTTTTCCCCAAGTTATATTGTTACCTTTTTGACCCAATACAGCATAAATATCATACTTAGCCCGTTCAAATTGCTCTGCCCAGACGCGATAAGCTTCGACTTTTTGATACTCCTTCGAGCCTTGCCAAGCTAACCAGAAAAACATTACTAACAGAGGCAACCACAAAAGACCACGTTCCATCGTTAAAAAAATCCTGATTTCTGAATAAAACTTGTAACTAAAAGTGCAAAATCTACCAACAAGGGATGCAGATAAGTTATGGTAGTGGGAAAACTGGCAAAAAGCGGTGATGAGTTAATATGAGAAAACTTATATTATTGTGCTTGTTTGTCATTGGGCTAGGATCTGCCATATTTGGTTTCCTGAATTTCCAGGGATTGGCAGGTAAAGGAGAGTTTGAGACGATCTTGCTTGATTTTCGGGAAGATATTCCATCACTTGTGGTGGAACAGGATGTGCAAGCGATCGCCAAACAATACAACGTTACACCCCAATTTGACAACAAGTTTTCCAAAAAAGATCATGTCTATATTATCAAGGGCGATCGCCAACGGCTCCAAGAACTGAAAAAATCTCAGTTTGCCCAAGCTACAGAATTCATTGAACCAAACTATATCTACAACACGATTCCCCAACCAGGTAAACCCGCTTGGCTAGGTGAATTTTTAACACCCCAAGAAGATGAAGAAACAAGTCCTTCATTAACTGGCCCTAATGACCAATATTACAGCAAGCAGTGGAACTTGCATAAAATCGGTATTGAAGGCGCATGGAGTCAAACTAAAGGCAGTGGCATCACAGTCGCAGTCATTGACACCGGGATTACCAAGGTGCGTGACTTATATGAGACAAAATTCGTCAAAGGCTATGATTTTGTAAACGACCGAGAAGAAGCCACAGACGATAACGGCCACGGTACTCATGTTGCTGGAACTATTGCCCAAGCCACAAATAACAAATATGGTGTCGCCGGAATTGCCTACGAAGCCAGTCTGATGCCGCTAAAGGTACTCAGTTCAGGAGGCGGTGGTACCGTTGCCGATATTGCCGAAGCGATTAAATTTGCGGCTGATAAAGGCGCAGATGTGATTAATATGAGCTTGGGTGGTGGCGGTGAAAGCAAGTTGATGAAAGATGCGATTGAGTATGCCCATAGAAAAGGTGTAGTTATTGTTGCCGCAGCCGGAAATGAAAACACCAATGGAGCAAGCTATCCAGCCCGTTATCCTTATGTCATCGGCGTTTCGGCAATTGGCCCAGATGGCGAAAGAGCGCCCTATTCTAACTTTGGTGCTGGGGTAGATATCTCTGCTCCTGGTGGTAGTGAAGCTGGTAAGATTCTGCAAGAAACCATCGATGAAAATGGCGAAGGCGTATTTTTGGGCTTCCAGGGTACAAGCATGGCTTCTCCCCACGTTGCTGGCGTTGTAGCATTAATCAAAGCTGCTGGCATCAAAGAACCAGATGAAGTTTTAAAAGTCCTCAAGCAGTCGGCGCGAGTGATTCAGGATGATGGTTTGAACTATTATGGCGCTGGACAACTCAATGCAGAAGCAGCAGTCAAACTAGCCTTTAGCGGACAAATCAGTTTTCCAGATTTCTTCCGGTGGTTAAGGGATAGCGGCTATCTTAACCCCGGCTTTTGGATTGATGGTGGTGCGATCGCACTCTTACCCAAGATTTTAATGGTAGTTGGTTCCTATCTGCTAGCTTGGTTTTTACGGGTTTATTTCCCCTTCACTTGGAGTTGGTCTTTATCCAGTGGACTAATTGCCGGTAGTTCTGGTTTATTCTTCCTCAAGGGAATCTATATTTTTGATCTTCCCCAATGGCCTTTCCGGGTTTTGGGCAGTTCAATTCCCGAACTAGGCAATACCCTCCAGGGAACTGATGCCTTGAATCCCTTATTTGCCAGCGTACTGATTCCCATTGCATTAATGGCATTGCTACTGGGACATCCGAGTTGGAAATGGTTTGCCATTGGTTCAACTTTAGGTGTAGCTGCGTGCTTAACTACAAGTGCATTTTTCGAGCCAGCAGTTTGGGGATTGGGAAGTGGTAATCTAGCACGCCTCTTCCTGATTATCAATGCCCTAATCTGTTATGGACTTGTTCGTTTAGCATTGAAAAACGAAGAGAAAATTGCATAAATTGGGAGTGGGGAATGGGACATTGGGCATAGGGAATGAATTTTTATACTCCTAACTCCTAACTCCTCATTCCTAACTCCCCCACTCAGCACTCAGCACTCAGCACTCAGCACTGTTATGAGCATCACACTTACAGGTACAATTGAACGCCGTGACATTGGCACAGGCGCATGGGCATTCGTTACAGAAGACGGCGTTACTTACGAAATCCCCAAAGGGGCTGACAAAGAGTTACTCAAAGCCGGACAAAAAGCAAAAGTAAAAGGACAGGTGCGCGAAGATGTCATGACTATTGCCATGATTGGCCCTGTCCTAGAAGTCAAATCTTTTGAAGTAATTAGTTCTGATTAGCTGTAGAACTCAGAACTTCTTGCAGACGGCTTCTAAACTCCCCTTTGGGATGACCTCCTTTTACCTCACCCACAATCTGAAACTCCCCCTCTGGAGAATTACAGAGGATGTAAGTAGGCCATCCCATTTCTGATTTATCGGGATATTGAGTTAATAAAATCTTGCGATACTTGCGGTAAGCAGTCGTATCTTGCATCTTTACATCGATAAACTCTAAACCCAGTTCTTCAGCCACTTTTTTGTCATAAAAAGACATTTTGTGGCAGATGCCGCACTCTTCTGAAGAGAACTTAATTACAGCTAAACTCATGGGTTGGCTACTCTTTGATTCTAGGCAAAGTTTTTTAGCATAATGCCATGAAATATTACCATATAGCTGGCCATTAGTGTCAACTTCAGGCTGAAACCCACAGCCAGTGCATTATACGTAGGTTGGGTGGAGCGGAGCGCAACCCAACACATATCAGGATGTTGGGTTACGCAAAGCCTCCACCCAACCTACA
>NZ_JABXKI010000354.1 GCF_017115095.1 Nostoc sp. NMS4
TACCTACCCACTTAATCGGTCCTCCCTGACAGGCAAGTGTACCGCAGAAAACTAGCACATATTCCAACCACTTAGGAGTCTCAAAACTACGATGGGTGACAAGGCGGTGAAATCCCAGGGTAACACCTAAACCCCCACTGACCCAGCAAAGTACGAAAGCCACACCAACTGCTGACCAGCTAAAGTTACCAGGAACAAGAGCAAATAAAGCGCCGATGTGCAGACCTACGAAAAATAGGGTATTAACCCAGTTGGTTTGAGGTTTAGTGGAAGTAGCAATTGTCATACAGTAACCTGAATTTGAATTGTCAGCTTAGTCTGCGCGATTTGAAAATCCGCATATCTATATTTTTTTGGGAACGAGGAATTAATGAACAGCTTGGAATAGTTGCGGCAAGCAGAACAAATAAGGTAAGTAATTAAGGTACACAAATCATTAAAGAAGCGTTTGCAAGTACCCAACAGTGAGCAAATCTATCGGTAAGATAGGTCAACCAAATGTAAGACAGTGTGAAACAAAAAAGCCAACAACTTTAGAGTCATCGCAATGGATAGATATATTTAGATAAAAAATATTCGCTTCCATCTAAAATTACTAACAATTGATTACTTAGTATTTCAAATAGTTTCAAGTATCCTTTAGCTTTTAATTTCCGAGAAGTCCAATCGAACATTTCAATAAGCGCGATCGCACTTATTGGGTGAAGAATATTACGAATTTGATTATCTATGGGAATTTTACATACTTTAAATAGGCTTTGAGCATTATCTCGACCTTTTCGACTGTTGAGTTCTCTTTGATATTTATCAAACACTAGATACTAACTATATGATAAAAAATAATCCTCTTTAATTAAAGAATAAATATCTTTTCGCTAAGTTAACGTTAAAAATTGGTTATACTTTAGCTCGACTTTATCCAAAATTAAGAACTTGCTTATCTTGATACGGCAAAAATACTAGCTTTTCGTTAAAAATTTCTTGAACTGTAACAATAGTGATAGCCAGATTGGGATTAACTTGAGCAACTTTGTTAGGACTGAAGCCTATCTGAAACGAAGCCATAATTTTCATTAATTTATCCCTTGAGAAAATTTAGTTAATTCTCAGCATTTTCTCAGGTATTTATGGTATTTTAAACTACCAGCCTAGTTTAAGTATTCTTTCAGCTAAACTTCATTCTGAAGCGAACGAACGCAACTTAGCATAAATAAATTGATGCCTACGACGGCAAGCTACGCAATTCAATTTCTTTGTGTAATTATTTCTATTAATACAATAACCTTTGCGCTTTAATACTTCTGGAACAAAGCGACTTTTGAGCAACTGCTGGGAATATTTATGCAAATCTGATGATCATATCAGCGCTAACTAGCGATTAGGGTGGGCACTATTACCCACCCTCACACTCTAACTTGCTACTGCCTCAGCAGGGGCTGCCTCAACAGCAGTTATGGGTAAATAAACACTAACTTTTTTACGAGTTTTGCCCTTTCTCTCAAACATTACAACACCGTCGATTAAGGCAAACAGAGTGTCATCGCTACCAATACCGACGTTGTTACCAGGGTGAAACTTGGTGCCACGCTGACGCACGAGAATATTTCCCGCACGCACAACTTGACCGCCATAACGCTTGACACCCAGACGTTGGGCATTAGAATCACGACCGTTGCGTGTACTACCTGTTCCTTTCTTATGAGCCATGATTTCCTCTTGTGTATCTACTTCTTTTTATTATTCAGCAGCGGTTTCAACTTCTTCAGTAGGAGTCTCATCGACAACGGGGGTTTCTTTCTCCGGTTCTCCTTGGGCTGCAAACACTGCACCGTTAAGAGTGATGGAGTCAATCATAAGTCTGGTAATTTCCTGACGATGCCCCCGTTTTTTGCGGGTTTTCTTTTTCGGCTTCATTTTGTATACCAGGACTTTACGACCTCTGTAATGTCGCATTACAGTCCCTTCTACAGTTGCACCCGTTACTAATGGCTGTCCAATGGTGACTTCGCCATCGTGCTGCACGAGTAATACGGCATCTATTGTAACTTTTTCATCTGGTTCGATCGCAAGCAGTTCAATGTCGTAAAACCGGCCTGGCTCTACTCGTATTTGTTTGCCGCCAGTTTCAATAATCGCGTAGGTCATGAAATTGTCCTTGAGGTTGCCGTACAGGTAGCTGGTTTTTATCTCCTATAGAGATGCTTTTGCCAGCCTTTGTAATATGTCTACCTGATCCGAGCAGGAATTAGACAGACAATCTAACATACTATTTTATTAACAGGCATCAAGTCAAGCTGTAATAGTATTTTTGCGTTTAGCATTGCCGTCTGGTCAGCCTGAAAATCAAAAATCAGCTAATTACTCGGTGCGATCGCTCATTTTCCAAGAGTGGGGAGCAATTAGTCAACAGTCGTCATGGGCGTAGGTGTAGCCCGTTGTAGACATTGCCCACTCACACAAATGTAAATTGCATTTACAAGAAGTCAGAACAAATACTTTTTAAATAAAAGTTGCTACCATCTTAGGGCTGAATCTATCAAAAATTAACATTAGTTAGTATTAGCTTAAAAGTTATATTTTTTTATCAAAACCAACACATTTCTCTTCTTTGTTTTAAGATTGAAATATAAGGTGTCTCATCTAGAAATTCTTTACAAAAGTTAGTGAATCCTCAAGAGTTAAACTACCACATTCAAACCTGATATTTCAAACAGGAGATTGATTTTCATGACACAGCAAAATGCTGCCCGACTTTTTCAAGCTGTAAAACAAGATCAAGCGTTACAGCAAAGACTCAAAGCAACAGCCGATCCAGAAACCTTCATCAAAATTGCTCAAGAGCGTGGCTATGATTTCACTGCTAGAGAACTAGACAGTGAGATCGGCAAATTATCTGAAGAAGATTTAGCCGCCATTGTCAATCCAGGATGGGGGACTAGACGCCACATTTATCCTAGATAATTGCTGTTCTAGGAAATCGAAAGTATAAGAACAACTGAATTGACAATTTTTGCTCCTGAAGGGGATAGCGTTGCATCATCTCCTTTCGGGGCATTTCTGTTAAACCCAAGGCTCAAATTCCTGACTTCTCTAAAAAGTCGGGGATATCGTTCGTTGTTGTTCACGAATGATTAAGTAGGGCTGTTATATACCGACTCTCCATCTCGCCATCTACTTAGGAATGAGAATTAAATAACATACAATTTATATCCCTGGTTTACCTCACCCTCAATCCCTCTCCTTATAAAGG
>NZ_JABXKI010000341.1 GCF_017115095.1 Nostoc sp. NMS4
CCCAAGGCATTTGTCTGAGTTCCAGTGGTACCATTGAAGCTAGACAATTTCTGGTTTGTCGATTGGTTGAGCGCTGCTTGCAGAGGGCTGATAGAGGGAGAATTTTGATTATTGTTGGTTTGATTAGCGAATCCAATACCCAGGTTAGAGGATGCTTGGTCTCCCCCTGTTGCTTCAGACGGCGTATTTAAGGTTTTAAAACCTAGAAACTGGTTACTGCTATCAACCGTTTCAGTACGCAATAAGTTGTCTGTTTGTTGGACAAAGGGATTTTTTGCGGCTGGGGAGGTGTCGCCGTTAACGCCTAAACCAGAATTTAATTTGGTATTATTAGCAGACTTTTGTTTGTTAATTACATCATCTAATAAGCTTTTGCCCTTTTTCGCTTCAGTCTTTTGTTCGGGCGCATTTGCCGTTGATGAGAGAGATGCTTCCTCAAAGTCATTAAATAAAACTGGCAGATTATCAATATCTGCTGCAATCGCTTTGTTTTCTTCTGACAGGGAGGAATCGGCAGATTGTTGTAAAACAACTGGTTTTTTTTGCTTATAAGCGAAAATATCTGGGTTTGACCAGTATTCCCAGGTTCCTAGCCCGACTACAGATAATAAAATTGCAGTTACCCAAAAACCAGGTCGCCCTAGATTCCATAACCTGGCTTTGAGATAGCGTAAGTAGGCGGGAGGATAATGACGGTGTGGCATGGGATTAATAGGGATTTACTATAAATTGGTAAAATTTGACCGAAGAGGCATTGCTGTTTGATGCTTTTACTTGTCTGGGAAGGAAATGTTCTCAACTGAAGTTAGATTGTGATTTTATCGTAACTTCTCAAGAAATTATTAGTCATTATTTAAGTCAAAAATTTACTATTGACGTTTTTATACTAAACTGTTTAGTGCATTAGACGTAGGTTGGGTGGAGAGGAGCGCAACCCAACATCCTGATATATGTTGGGTTACGCAAAGCCTCCACCCAACCTACGATTTTTTTGCAACTGTTCTACAGGAGTAGCAGAGGTAGTATCTCTGCAATGGACATAGTTGGGCGTTTAGAAGCGAGTATTAAACAGTGCTTGTCTGTAAAATAGGAGACTTCACCTGACGTTGACTCATGACAACCATCTCAATGGGACGATCTGGTCCTGTCACTAAACCACGGCGTTTAGGTCGCACTTCACCATTATTAACTAGTTTTAATTCTGTGCTAGAAAGGATTTTAGCAAGTGCTAGCTTCATTTCTAACTGGGCAAATGCTAGACCAATACAACGTCTTGCACCACCGCCAAAGGGCAAATATTCATAAGCAGAAAATTGCCGTTCTAAAAAGCGTTCTGGTTTAAACTGCTTAGGTTCTGGATAAATATCTTCTTGATGGTGGGTCAGATAAATAGAACCAAGTATGACTGTACCGGGTTCTAATTCGTAACCGCCCAACGATATCGGTGTTCTTACTTTTCTAGGAAAAGTAAAAATAGCTACTGGGTAAATCCGCAATGTCTCGGAACAAACAGCGTTGAGATAAGGTAACTTGAAAACCGTGCTGGGGTCTGGGTTATCGCCCAAGCTATCTAATTCTTGCAGTAGCTTTTGGCGCACTGATGGTATTTTGTGAATCCAGTATAATGCCCATGCTAAGGCTGTGGCTGTGGTTTCGTGACCGGCGACTAACAGAGTCATCAATTCATCGCGCAACTCTTTATCAGTCATGGATTGACCGGCTTCATCCTTAGCAGCCATGAGTAAGCTAAGAATATCTGTGCGTGATGAATCTGGTTGTTCTCGACGTTCCCGAATTTCCTCATAGATGAGTTGGTCAATTTCTTGCTGAAGGCGTATCTGCTTTCCCCAGAAGTTAATCGGGCCAAAATCCCTTTGCAAAGCTGGAAAATAAACCAAAGCCACACTTAACCGAGAACTGGCCTTTTCTAAAAGTTCCCTCAAAAAGTTCTGTAGTTTTTCGGCGCGAGTTCCTTCATTGAGTCCAAACACAGCTTGCATAATCACCCGCAAGGTAATAGCTTGTGTCGCAGACCGAATATTGAAGGATTTGCCTATCGGGTATTGGCTAATAACTTTTTGGGTGACATCGGTAATCACCTGACTATAATTCCGCATTCTGTCGCCGTGAAAGGGAGGCATTAACAACTGGCGTTGACGCTGATGTTCTGCACCGCTAATCGTAATCACAGAATGCTTGCCCAGCAAAGGTTCAAACACCTGATTCAGATCGCCAGGGGCTTCTAATTCTTTGGTATCATTTGTCAAAATTTGCTGTTGCGCTTGGGGGTTGCTGACAATGACTATAGGAGGCAGATTTTTGTCTAATCTGATACTAAAAATCTCGCCATAGCTTTTGGCACAATCCTCCATAAATGATATCGGATTAACAACCCAGCGCAGCATCTGTAAAACTGCCGGAATTTGCGGCCCATTTGGGAATTTCATAAATTTTTTTCCTACTTAATATTTTTTGCTACTTCAATTAATTGAAATTTTGCTTGCGTGACCATTTAAAGTACTTATTCTAACGTTGCAAAAAAGCAATAAACTGTTACAACCTCGAAGATGTAAAATTTTTGTTAAATTCAACGAGCATCTACAGTTTCACCTCATCGTCAAAAGGTACTCAGCATGACTGCAATCTCCCCAAAGGCATCTTCAGCGCTTCCCGATTTTTCTGAAGGGATTCAATATTTTGGTGAAGCGTTACCAGATTTTGAAACTTATGGTGCAACACCTGCTATAGAATCGGGAAAAATAGCGATCGCATCTCCCACAGATAAAGCAGCTGTATATCAAACTTTACTTGCTGCCGATGCCCTCCGCTACCTAACTTTACAAGTTACTGGTAGTAAGGCTTCTGGACATCCCGGCGGATTCGCCAGCCAAGCAGAAGCTTACGCATCTCTGGTCATGTTGGGATACAAGAACATTATTACTGAAGTCGGACACCACGCCCCCGGATTTTATAGTGCCATGTTCTTGGATCGTTCGCTAGAGGACATGGGAATTTTTACAGTTCAACAATTGCGCGATCGCTTCCGAGAAAAGCATGGATTATTAGGACATCTTTCTGGTTTTATCCCCGGTATTCTCGCACCTGCGGGGCCTTTGGGACAAGGGCAACACTTTGCAATGGCGGCTGCACTGTTGCACAAAGATAAATTATTCCCTTTTACAGTTGGGGATGGTGGATTGGGTGAGCCTTATATTGTAAGTGCGATCGCGCATTTCCATACAGCTTATCC
>NZ_JABXKI010000303.1 GCF_017115095.1 Nostoc sp. NMS4
GTCCAGACCCTTGATAAACGATCGCTGATTGTTCAGATCATTCCAGTCTAGATTAACTTTCCGGAGATCTTCCACGAGGTCCCTGGATGAAGGGATTGCACCAAGGGTTTTGTGTAATTAAACGAAGCCGCTCCGTCACCAGAGCGGCTTCGTTTAACTAGTCATACCCCGTGCAAGTCAATCAAGTGAAGGCGGAGCAACTCTCGTTTACTTACCTCCTAGTCCATCATGTCGGTTCGGGTCTTTCTTCTGCTTCTTAGAACCATCAGATTCCTTTTTGGGCTTCTTGGCTTCTCTGCCACCCTTTTCCTTTTCTTTTGACATAATTATTCCCCAATAGAGGTTCCCTTAATTGTGGAGCAACTTGGAGAGGCGTGAGAGTCAATATCTAAAAACCGCCCACGACTAGCAATGGATGTTGTTGGCGAATTACCTCAAATCCATAGTCACTATGAATTTCATACCAAACCAAAACCCCCGGTTCTTTGAGCTTGAACCGGGGGTTTTGGCCGGAAGAGAAAAGAGACAACTTTTTCTCTAATTGCTCTTGGTTCTGACCGACAGTAATTGTAGAATCTTGCGATTTGAGTCAACCAACTGGCAAGATGATTACCTAATGTAACTACGCAGAAGCGTTCGCCTCGCTCTCCAACTTTGGCTTCCTAGTTAAGTACAAAAACTTAATGACGCGGAGTGCTTTGGAGAATAATTCTGTCCTTTGTCATTAATCTGAGGTAAATGAAAATAGAGACTCATGACCTATGATTAGGTGACACCTTTACTTCGCTCAAGAGCTGGTCGCTGCTGATTATCATTTTCAAGAAGAGCCTGGAAAAGGCTGAAGCGATCGCCTTTGAGGAAAAAACTGTCTGGAGTATTGAGAAATACCTCTGACTCTACCAGCAACCTGCGGAATGTGGGCTCTATAGGATGGGGTACTTCACAGAATGTACATTCTCAAGTTTTGCAAGAGGTCTTAAAACGATTTCACACACCCCTATAAGAATCGGCGACCGTGAATTTACTCTGACTGGGACAAAGAAGCACTTGGCTGATTCCAAAAATCAGGCTTTTCCTCCTGGCGACCGAGAACCCAGTTGTAGATTTCCAACATCTTCCGTGCCTTTGCCTCCCAAGAGTAGTAAGTCTCAGTGAAGCGGCGTGCGGCGATTCCCAAACTGATAACACGGTCAGGGTCTGCAACGAGTTGTTCGAGTTCTTTCGTAAAATGCCTGACTAGATGGTCTAAGTCCCCCAGGGGAACTTTAACCCCGCAACCTGACTTCACTCGTGCAGCAGGTCCGCCGTAATCAACCACAACACACGCCATACCGGACATCATTGCCAAAGTTAGCACACCACCACCCTGTTCGCGAATGGAAGGAAACGCAAAAATCTCAGATTGGCGCATCAGTTCTCCAACCCGATCCTGAGAGATTATCCCTGTCAAGTCAACACACCCAGACAGATCTTCTTCTTCGACAAGACGCTCTAGTCTGAGACGCTCAGGACCATCACCAACGATAATTAGTTTGTGCTGTTGCAAAATTGAGCTAGCAGCGAAACTGCGAATGAGGACTTCTGGCATCTTGAAGGGAACCAGCCTGCCGACGAATAGGACGGTCATTTGTTCCTTTTTGTGCCTGACAGGCATGATAAACTTGATAGGGTCTACACCGCCTTCAGAGAAATTGATTGTCCTTGGTTTGGCAAAATCTGGTACGTCAGAGATAGTGTGATCGTAGGCAGCAAGGATAGCCGCTGCATGAGCATAGGTTGATTGATAGAAAGGAAGCCATCTATGGATTTCGCGGAAGTAATTCATCCATTCACCTTCGCGGTTCATCTCAGCCTTGAAATGTTTGGGCCAAGGCAGTCCACCGAGAATGGGTCCTAGCACGAAAGGAACTGGACTCCATTTAGCTATGGGACTGGGTATGGTGGGTGACATTGGGCTAAGGCGGTGAACAATATCAAAGCGTCCATTTTGCAAATCTTGGCGAAATCGTCTCCAGACTGCCCACTCAAAGGCTAAGGTGCTTGGGTAACTCAGTGCAACTTTAAGGGTCATTGCTTTGTTGAAATCACCACTGAGAAACGTCGCTAATTTATAGATGGGAGCCGCAATCTTTTCTGTATCGAGATAAACAACCTCAGCCTTTCCCATTTCCTCTCGCTCAATGTTGGGTTTATTCCGAATTTGGGTTACAACCACAACATCAACATACTTGGCGAGAGTGCAGATAAAAGTGTACACCAAGGCAGGTAAAGAGTGCCAGTCAGGATTACAATCATCAGCGAGAATTAAAACGCGTATCCGCTCGGTGCTGGCTTTGTTCTTAACCATGAGATGTTAGCCTATTTAATAGTTTAAAGCTTAAACCTTAAGCACAGTTTTCTCTTGGATGCACGGCTGAGCAACTGTATGATTCAGAAGGAAAGTTTTCTCCTTGAGACACTCAGCCAGTACTCTCCTAAACATGAACTGAAGCTCTGCTATTAAGCGTGGAATACGTTTTTATGAATCAACCTTTTGATTTCTCCGCTTTCTTTAACACAAAGCTGGATAATTTGACAGATTTTGCTTATATCCTCTCTCGTTATAGCCGTGCCTGTGGGTAAGGACATAACCTTCTGAGTTAGCTTCTCTGTTTCAGGTAACAAAAGATTGGCATTCGGAAAGTAAGACCGATAAGGTTCCATTTGGTGACAGCCCGGATAGAAATAGCGTCGAGCCATGATCTTTTCAGAATGCAATATTTGAACAAGCTGATCCCGGCTTATTCCGGATTCTTGTTCATTAACTTCAAGAATGATGTATTGATAATTATTCTTTCCCGTTTCATCATAGGTGATAAGTTTAATCCCAGGAATATTTTCTAGTTCAGCTTCATATTGCTTGTAATTTCGATAATTAACGGCAATAAAATCTGTGATACTTTCTAGCCCTGTTACTCCCATGGCAGCTGAAACTTCATTCATTTTGCCATTTGTGCCGATGTAAACAACGTTGTCATATCCGCTGCCAAATCCGAAGTTCTTCATCAACCGTATCTTTTCAGCTAGTTCATCGTTATTAGTTACAACTGCCCCTCCCTCAAAGGTGTTGAGGAACTTAGTGGCATGGAAGCTAAATACTTCAGCCTCCCCAAAGTTACCAATCATACGATCCTTATAGGAACTCCCAACGGCATGAGAGGCATCAAATAAGAGCTTTAGGTTGTGACCTTGAGCAATATC
>NZ_JABXKI010000126.1 GCF_017115095.1 Nostoc sp. NMS4
CTGCGATCGCAGCTCCTGGTTGGGCTGCCTTTATAAATCGACAACGGATAAATAAAGTTAACGATGCCGTTTTCGCCGCACTGCAACAAGCACAGCGCGAAGCTAAAATCAAAAAACTTAGCTACAGTGTCAGTTTTCAGAGAAATAGTACAACCCAAAATGTAGAGGTTGCTATTTATCGTACCGATGCTGCAATCGGCACATGGATATGGAAACCTTTAGCAGCCGATGTGGGAACCAATTCTGATAAATTTTTGCTGGGCGGAAATCTTAGTGGGGAAAACATTGCGAATACTACTACTAATTCTCCTGTATCCTATCCTTTAAGTACATCAGCAAAAATTACCTTTGACTATATGGGAGTTCTAACTCTACCAAATAACTTTGGAACAGTGGCAGCAGGTACAGAACCACCTGGGTTAAAAATAGTGGTAGCTGTACCAAGCTCTACAAATCCTGCATTGGCTAGTAGTGTAAAGCGATGTGTCATTGTGAAAACTCTCTTAGGCTCAATGGTGACAGCAAAAGATAATAATTGCAGTTAAGTAATTTAAATACCAATATTTATTTAAAAATAGGTAATATTGCTGAACATAAAACTGCACGTTGATAGCAAAATTGAAACATCATGTGCAGTTTTAATGTTTGATAGATTTATTTAACAGCCATTGATAAATTAGCCATTGGCTGAACATAATAAAAAGCATCATCATCAAAATATACTTTTCTGGAAAATGACTGAGAACCTTGACTTTACTGTAGCTATCCCAACTTATAACGGTGAAAGTCGTTTGCCTGAACTACTAGAACGACTAAAAAATCAACTTCACACCGAAAATTTATCTTGGGAAATTATAGTTGTAGACAATAACAGCACTGATAACACAGCTATAGTTGTTCAAACCTATCAAAAAGATTGGCGATGTCCTTACCCTTTAAAGTATTGCTTTGAAGCAAAACAAGGCGCAGCTTATGCTCGAAAAAAGGCAGTTTTAGAAGCTAAAGGTAGATTCATAGGTTTTCTAGATGATGACAACTACCCAGTATCAAATTGGGTAATCGCAGCTTACACTTTTGGTGAAAAATACCCCAAAGCGGGAGCTTATGGCAGCCAAATTCACCCAGACTGGGAAGTAGAACCACCGGAAAACTTTCAGCGAATTGCTCCATTCTTGGCAATTACAGAGCGGGGTAATCTACCGCTATTATATGAAGTATCTAAAAAATTACTACCCCCATCGGCTGGACTTGTTGTTCGTAAACAAGCATGGTTAGAAAGTGTACCAGATAAGTCTATTCTAACTGGTAGAGTTAAAGGCAATATGCTTACCAGCGAAGATTTAGAAATGTTGTCTTATATCCAAAAATCAGGATGGGAAATCTGGTATAACCCAGAAATGGAAATATCACACAAAATCCCAAAATTGCGTTTACAAAAAGATTATTTAATTCCATTTTTTCGAGGTATTGGACTTAGCCGATATGTAACTAGAATGGTCAATATCAAACAGATATATAGACCACTTGCTCTTTTATCTTATATGATAAATGACTTGCGTAAAATCACATTACACTTACTCAAATATCGAACTAATCTAAAAGACGATTTAGTAGCGGCTTGCGAAATGGAACTTTTTTTAAGTAGTTTCATTAGTCCTTTTTATCTTTGGAAAAATGGATACTTTAAAAAATAGATTATTAAAAAATTAGGTATTATGACAGAACTAACAGTTGAAAATTTAGATATTAGCGTCGCCATCCCTGCATATAATGGAGCAACCCGTTTACCTAAAATTTTGGATAAGCTATTAACCCAGACAGGAGTAGAACAACTAAACTGGGAAATTATTATTGTAGATAATAATAGTTCTGATAACACACTTGAAATAATCCAGAATTACCAAAAAATATATGATGGAAAGTGTCATTTAAGATATTTTTTAGAACCCGAACAGGGAGCAGCTTTCGCCAGATTGCGAGCAGTACGTGAAGCCAAAGGGCAGCTAATCGCATTTTTAGATGATGATAACTTACCTGCTGCTGATTGGTTGTCAGAAGCATATACCTTTGGATTAGAGCATCCTCAAGCAGGTGCTTGGAGTGGACAGATTCATGGTGATTTTGAAGTAAACCCACCAGAAAATTTTGAAAGAATTCAAGCTTTTTTAGCTATCAGAGAACATGGTTCAAATCCATATTTATTTGATGCAGATAATTTAAGACTTCCTCCTGGTGCGGCGCTTGTTGTTCGGAAACAGGTATGGCGTGAAAATGTACCAGATCGACCTAACTTAAGTGGTAAGCTACCTGGTATTATGGTGCAGGGTGATGACTATGAACCATTACTTTACATACATTATGCCGGCTGGCAAATTTGGTATAACCCTACCATGCATACTTATCATCAAATACCACATTGGCGACTAGAAAAAGATTACCTCCTAACTCTGGCGCGCGGCTGTGGCTTGTGTATTTTCCAGTTAAGTTTGATAAATACTAAAAATTGGCAAAAACCAATAGTGTTTATGAAAACTATTTTAGGAAATTTACGCCGAGCATTAAAGCACCAAATTCACTATAGAGGGCAATTTAAAAGTAATCTAATTGCTCTTTTTGAGATGGAGTTTTACTTGGCTAGTATGATGAGTCCTCTCTACTACTTAAAATGTCGTTTAGGTAGAGTGTTAAATAATTCGTAATTCGTAATTACATTTTGTTACGGGGATTTAGATTTAGGCTTCAATTCGTTTTACCTGCGTTAGCCAAGGGACTTAAACCTCCAAACTTAGTTAAAAATAAGTTAGCCCCATAAAATCATGAAAAGCAGTAACCCAATACCAAAAATTTCTGTAATCATCCCTGCTTATAATAGTGAAAAAACTATTAAGCATACAATTCAATCTGTTTTAAATCAAACTTTTTCTGACTTAGAATTAATTGTAATTAATGATGGCTCAAAAGACTCAACTTTAGAAGTTGTGACAAAAATCCATGACTCCCGAATAAAAGTATTTTCCTATTCTAATGCTGGCGGAAACGTCAGCCGTAACCGAGGGCTACACCATGCAGTTGGAGAATTTGTTAGTTTCTTAGATGCGGACGATCTTTGGACACCTGATAAACTGCAATCTCAGTTAAAAGCTCTGCAAGAAAATGTTGCTGCAAAAGTTGCTTATAGCTGGACTGATTATATTGACGAAAATGGTCAATTTCTACTTTCAGGTAAGCGCATAAATGTAAATGGAAATGGCTATGAAAAACTGTTATTAAATAACTTTCTAGAAAATGGTTCCAATCCCTTAATTTCTAGAAAAGCTTTAATTTCATTAGGTGGCTTTGACGAATCTCTAAGTGCGGCTCAAGATTGGGATATGTGGCTGCGATTAGCCTCTAACTTTGATTTTATATGTGTGCCATCTGTACAAATCTTATATCGCATAAGCACTAATTCAGTTTCTTGCAATCTTGTCAGACAAGAAAAAACCTGCTTGCAAGTGCTTGAGAAAGCGTATAAGCAAAAACCTTCGACACTTAAGCACAGTTGGAATATAAGTTTAGCAAATTTATATAAATATCTGACCTGCAAAGCTCTACAAAAGCCATTTAATCGGCAAAAATGTTTAGCGGCTGCTAGATTTTTGTGGAAGTATTTTATTAACGATCCTTCAAGAATTCAAAATATAAGTTTCACCTTAAAATTGTTCTTGAAAATTATCATAATTTTTACTTCGCCAACCTTTCTCTACAGTATTATTAATCGGCGCGAAGTCAAAAGCCAAGAAGCTGAAACATTGCTCAACATCTGGGTAGCTGAAAATCGACCAGAAAGCAAAAATGGATACCCAGGTGCAGTTACGATCTCTAGTTAATGCAAAAAATCTCTTGAATAATCACTCTAACAGTGGTTTCAATACGGTTCGTTAAAGGGTAAGGGGGAAAGGAAAAAGGTTTTGAATACATCCTTTCCCCTTTAACCCTTATCCTTTCCCCAGACCATAAAGAAAGTGAAAAATGCTTATCCAAACCGTATTGACAGTGGTTTTACCTTACCAGAGATGTTAGTAGTTGTTGTATTAATTGGTATATTAGCTAGCGTCGGAATATCCAGTTGGCTGGCTTTTGTGGAGACTCGTCGTCTCAACACTTCCCAAAATGAGATTTATTATGCTATGCGGCAAGCACAAAGCCAAGCCACCAAAGATAAATTGACTAAGCAAGCCAGTTTTCGCATCCAAAATGGTGTTGTGCAGTGGGCAGTTCATCAAGCAGAAGCAGGACAATTCATTCCTGATACTGTTAAAAACAATAGCAACCTATGGCACAACCTTGAGCCAAACATTCGCATTTATGAAGAGGAAAACGATAAAGGAAAAAAGGAGACAACTTTACAAAAACATACTTCACAGCAAATGTGGCGAGTTTTATTTAACTATCACGGTTGTCCGATTTCTGAAATTGGAAATCAGTGTACAGTCGGCGGATTAGGACAGATAACCTTGTACAGCTTGAATAGTGGTAAAGCTAGACGTTGTGTCTATGTTTCTACAATTTTGGGGGCTATGCGAACGGGAAAAGATCATCCTAGAGCCAACGAAAACGACAAGTATTGCTATTAAGATATTTTTAGTTGTTAAACAAGGTATTGTGTGCTGAACTTACCAGCAAACCCGAAACAGCACCTGATTATTTTCACTCGCTATCCAGAACCAGGTAAGACAAAAACCCGATTGATACCTGTTTTAGGAACTGTTGGGGCTGCCAATCTTCAACGTGAAATGACTGAACATACAATATTTCAGGTTCAAGAATTGCAAAAAGTCATTGACATATCTGTGGAAGTGCGGTTTGCAGGTGGCGATTTGCAACTTATGCAAGATTGGCTGGGGTTGGATTTGGTTTACCAGTGTCAAGGTGAAGGGGATTTAGGTTTGCGGATGGCGCGATCGCTTTTTGATGCGTTTCAATCTGGTGCAGAAAAAGTAGTTATCATTGGTACAGATTGCCCTGGAGTGAATGCCCAGATTTTAGCAACGGCTTTTGAGAAGTTACACGCCTTTGACCTCGTACTTGGCCCTGCGATCGATGGTGGATATTACTTAATTGGTTTGTGCCAACCGATCCCGGAGTTATTCGTTAACATCGAGTGGGGAACTGCTCAAGTATTCCAAAAAACCGTGGATATTGCCGAGAAACTTAGTTTATCATACGCGAACTTGTTGCCTTTAGCTGATGTTGATCGACCGGAGGATCTGCCAATTTGGGAACAAGCCCTTGGGGGGAGATAGAGCGATCGCTTTAGTGAGTAGAATCAAGAAGCGAATTGCAAAAGTTCGTAGGCAAGCCGTAGGTATGATTTTTCCATAAAAGGTAGAAGCAATAGAATCCTGTGGAATTTTAGCACTGTTGAAATAGCTGCTTAAAGCTTTTTGAGGCTGCTTCTGGTTTGGCAACAATTTCGACAATTTTATTGCGTGCATCTGCTTCAAACAGCGCCTCAACTGCAACTTGGGCAACTTTCTGCCTGGGGATGCTACCGTCAAACAGTGTATCTGCACTTTGCATCACGATCGCGTCGGAGTTATCTTCATTCTTCAACCCACCAGGCCGCACAATCGTATAAGTAAGACCACTTTTCTGGATATACTCTTCAGCTTGTTTTTTCCACAGCAAAATCAGCCAAAACAAGTTCAGTGGATGGAATAACTGCGAAGTACATAAAGAAGAAATTAAGATAAAATGCTCAATTCCCTTTGCCTTAGCAGCATCTACTAAATTTTTAGTCCCTTCAAAATCCACTTTATAGGGGCCTGTAGGGTCAAAGCTAGGTTTTGCCCCAGTCGCAACAAACAGAACTGTGCTATCTCCCAACGCAGCAGTTAAGCCTTCTGGTTGTAAGACATCGCCTACCACTAATTCGGCTTCAGGAGACAGAATACCCCTAGCTTTCTCTATATCGCGCACCAGAGCTATGACAGGAATATTCCGCGCAATCAATTCTTGCACAATCCTACGACCTGTTTCACCGGTTGCCCCTGCTACAAATGCTTTCATGATAAATGTTATCCTGGGAAACTATTGTGTGCTTGTTTAGTTCTTTATTGTAGTAATTCTATGGACTTGCTCACAGATTAATGAGGTTTCGGTCAAAATGGGATCTGAATGCGAAATGACCCAGGTGTATGGGGAATCATTAATATAGACCAACGCCAAAATATACATTAATGCATTTATGCTTTCAAGAAAAGGCGAATATAAATCCTGGGAAATAACAGAAGCAGTTTTACCTGTAGCGTCCAGCCAAGAAGCCGAGGATACATTAACAGAAACAAATGTAGCGACGCTCACAAAATTTTACGGTCGTTATCAAGATTGTATGGAAATGGCTGCCCCAGTCGAGAAGGTTGCTGAGTATCTCAATGCTCACGCCTCATGGTTTTCGCGCTGCGCTGACCCCATGAAGGTACAATCACTTGGGGAAAATGGCTATGCTTTAACAATCGGTCGTTTTGGTTCTTTCGGTTATGAAGTAGAACCGAAAATTGGTTTGGAATTATTGCCCCCAGAGGAGGGTATTTACCGCATCCGTACAATCCCCATTCCTGACTACCAGCCGCCTGGTTATGACGTAGATTATCGGGCATCTCTACAGTTAATCGGAAACGATGCTTGCAGTAGTATTGGCGAAGTTACAAGAGTTGAATGGGAATTGGATTTGATCGTTTATCTTCACTTTCCCCGATTTATTCAGCGATTACCTAAGTCTATAATTCAATCTACAGGCGATCGCTTACTTAACCAAATTGTCCGCCAAGTCTCCCGCCGCTTAACTCGCAAAGTTCAGGAAGATTTTCATAAATCTTTCGGAATTCCTTTTCCTGCGAATTCCAAACAAAAGCGCTGAGTCAACAATCCTTTGTCATTTCTCATTAGTGGATGAGAAATGACAAAGAACAAATGACAAAGGACTATGCTTTAGTGAGAATTCTTTGGACAATTTGTACCCCAGTCACAGCTTGCCAAGCAAAAAGTCCCAAAAGGGTGAAATTGATCAAAATGTGAGTTGCACGCGCCCAATTTGCCCCTTTCTGCATATAAGGGGACAAAGCCGCAGAAAATGCTATTAGACTTGTCATACCTAGTCCTGCTAATAGGTGAGGCTGCACAAATAATTTACCATTATTGATGTAAGTGACAGCCATCCCACCGATCGCACCTGCCACCATCAAAGCTAGGAGTATAGACCCGATTTGGTAGTGTCTGACGTTATATCTACCTTTAATCAGTTCTTTCTTTTCTTCTCCCTGAGCATTTCTGGTACTCTGTACTTTTAGCCCTAAATAGGCAGCATAAATTGAGAGTACTAATAGCGCCCACATAAGCACCGGATGGAAGAAGCTTAACCAATATTTTACCGACGTAGAAAGTTCTGGACTCATGGTGTTCTCGCCTAATTATTAAATCTTCATAAAAATTAGCATAACTCTGTTTTCTGTGCTTAAAGTTGCACAAATTAAAAGAGACTTCCCCATCTTCCCAGACTATTTTCCTTTGCCCTCTTGCAAAAGTGGATAAACAATCTCAGACTGAGTTTTAAGGGTAGACGAACAAAACCCCCTGTGTGGGATCTCATCCATGACTGAAAACAAAGATACTTTGCTGCTTCAAGCTGCTAAAAGTGGTGATATTAAGGGGCTGTGTGCGCTACTAGCTGCTGGTGCGAGGGTGGACGCATGCGATCGCCTTGGCACGACAGCGTTAATGTTTGCTGCTAATTTAGGCTACACCGAAATTGTGCGATCGCTGCTAGATGCTGGGGCAAATATCAACTTGCCCAGAAAACTCTATGGTTTGACGGCTTTGATGTTGGCTGTTAGTGCCAAACAGCTTGACATTGTGCAACTTTTACTATCTAAAGGTGCAGATGTCAATGCCACTAATGAAGATGGCAGTACAGCTTTAATGGCAGCAGTACTCAAAGGTCATATTGATATAGTGCGAGTTTTATTGGCTGCTGGTGCCGAAGTTAATATCGCAGATAAAGATGGTGATGCGGCGTTGAAACTCGCCCTTAAGCAGGGAAAAATAGAAGTTTTACAAGCAATTCTCCAAACTGGTATTGATGTCAATATCCACGATGAGGAGGGTGAGACACTCTTAATGCTAGCGGCAGATTTGGGACATCTGGAGATTGTGCAAGCACTGCTAGCAGCAGGGGTTGATGTGAATTTGCAAAACGCTGATGGTGGAACTGCCCTATCAGCATCTGCTGCTGCTGGACACAGTGCGATCGCAGCAGCTTTACTAGATCGAGGAGCCGAGATTAATCTTCAAGATCGAGATGGTGAAACTGCCTTACACCTTGCCGTTGTGGAAGGCTACATTGATGTCGTGCAAATATTACTTAACAGAGGTGCTGATGTCCAAATTAGGAACCACCTGGGTGATACACCACTGCTTGTAGCAGCATTGCAGGGACATAGCCAAATTGTCGAGGCACTGTTACGTTCTGGGGGAGATATTAATGGGAAAAATCTTGGTGAAGTAGCTTTGACGTTGGCTGCATCACAAGGACACACCCAAACGGTGCAAGTGTTGTTAGACTATGGTGCTGATGCCAACATTCCGGGGGATGATGGTAAAACTGCTTTGATTAAGGCAACCGAACGCAAACACAAAGAGATCGTACATTTGCTGCTGGCAAAGGGGGCAGATGCGAATTTTCAAGACTCAGCCAGGGCTACATCATTGATGTGGGCTGCTTCAGCAGGTTATGGCGAAATTGTGCAGTTATTACTCCAAGCTGGGGCAGATGTGAATTTGAAAAACCGGGGCGGTTATACTGCTTTGATGATTGCAGAATTTAATGGTTATAAGAATGTGGTGCGGAGTCTGCAAAACGCTGGGGCGCAAGAATAGCCATCTAAATTCTTCATCTAAAATATTTTCCGAAATATCTTGACAAATGATTAAATGAAGGTTATAAGCTTAAATACCAAGGAAGTTTAAAAAACTAAATCTAGACCGAAGAAACAAAGAAAGCAAAACTCCGTCGTAGCTGTTGTGAACTTGCTACGGCGGAGAAAGAAAAAATTAAAACGCCAAAAGGAAGCAGACTAAATGCTTGCGTCACAAGGATAGAAAGAAAGCAAAAATGAAGAAGTAAATTTACCTTTTACTTTTTACCTTGTACATTTTACCTTTTACCTGCTCTCCCCTTGGCGTTTCCTACTGTGCTAGATGTGCAAAATATATAGTTTTTAATTAAACAGAAAAGTATTCTAACGATCATTTTTTATGTATTTTCCTAAAGGCTAAATACAAACAAGTTACCAAAAAAGGTTAATGTGCCACCATTTGGGCGATCGCTGGGGAAATTTAAAGAAAAATAAATAAAAAATTAAATTTAGTAGAATCACTATGGTGAATACTCTGTCACCATAAATTTAAGCATTCATACCATTTCACTAAAATTCTGATACAGATCCAAGCCCAGAAACCTTTGCAAAATCTAGATTTCTTAATTTTGAATTTTGAATTGGTATCATTCATGACTCGATCGAGTATAAATGCCCAATCACTATAAGATTTGCAGAACAACTAGTGTCATATCATCAGTGTTTTGTTTATCAGCACCGATGAATTGCTGAACTTGGTCAAATAGGTAATCCACAATCTCCTCTGGGCCATTGCAGTATTTACAAGCAGTATTGAAGCCAGCAACAAAATTGTCTTCATCGAAGCGATCGCCACCAGCCGCAGCCGCATCAGTCAAGCCATCTGTATAATAAATAATTGTATCTCCAGGCTCTAGCTGTGCCTGGGCATCTTCATATTGGCTGTTAGCATCCAAACCGATTAACATTCCCAAAGTATCTAAACGGCTGACAGTTTTTGTCGCTGCGTGCCACCACAAAGGAGGATTGTGTGCCGCATTGCTATAAGAGAGAATTCGGCTGTGAGGATTATATTCTGAGTAAAATAGCGTTACAAAGCGGTGGGAATTTTCCAAATCCGCATACATAACTCTATTTAAGTTTTGGAGAATTTTGGCTGGGGAATTACCATGTAGTACTTCTCCCCGTAGCATTCCCCGCATCATGGTCATAATCAGCCCTGCGGGGACACCTTTGCCCATAACATCGCCAATAACCAAACCCCAGCGACTATTTTCGGTGTCACCTTTGATCTTGGGCTGAATCTTATTGTGATTAGTAGCAATAAAGTCGTAGTAGTCTCCGCCGACGCGATTGGCAGGTTTACAGCGTGCCGCCAGGACTGCACCAGGAACTGTAGGGCATTGACGTGGTAGAAGTCGCCGTTGAATTTCTGCGCCAATTTCTAGTTCTTGGTCTAGGCGTTCTTTTTTTCTTAGTTCTACAGCTAGTTCATCGTTTTCGATCGCTACTGCTGTTTGATCTGCCACTAACCTAACTAACTTTTGCCTGGTTTCTGTCCAACTATATTCTGGATCGCGGCTCAAGACATAGAGCCATCCCCGTTCTGTATGCTTGACTAGAATCGCCGTGCCAAAGATTTGCACATCTGGTCCTAAATAGCGATGCATCTGGTCATCTAAAATCCCCGTAGCATTGGCTAGAGGGGCAGTACTAGGCACAAGCGTGATTTGACTGCTGGCTATTTCTAGCGCTTTGCGGATATTTTTTCGCTGGCGACTATCTTGCCAATGTAACTGTTCTAATCTGACTTGACCATTAGGTTTGTAGAGAAACAGGGCGCTACCGTCTGCATCTGTCACTCTTGTTGCCATTAGGGGAATCAGTTCCAAAAACTGATTCAAATTATTGAAACTTCTCAGGGCAAATCCTAAAGAACTTAGCAAATCTTGAATTTTGTTCTGTTCCCGGTGCAACCTTGCCACGAGTTCTTTGAGTGCCACGACTGGTGTGACATCCGTCGCGGCACTACTATTATTATCGGTGGGTTGAGAGGGCAGTTGAGACACAGGCACAGGTATTATTGCACTTTATATTGGCAGATTTTAGATTATTTATAAATCTTTTGGCTTTGGCATTGCTAAACCATATTTAGGCAAGACTTGTCATTTTAGCAAGAGTATAAAGACGTAACAGGCAAATTTTATAAGTATTTTATTTGCTTATTGTATTTTTGATGGAATATTTAGTAATTTCAAATCATGTATTTTTCATCCAAACTCAACCCGTAAGAATTACTAGTTTTGCTGATAATTTCCGAAATCCTTTCATTTTTGGATAACTTAATTCCCAAAGCATATCTCTAAAGTAATAAAAATACTTTATTCAAAGAATAATTTATAACGCTTTCAGAAGGACTGTTTGGGCTGAGGAAACTAGAAGACTAGAAGTCTTTTGAGTGAAAACCTCTATAAGCGCTCAAATCGAGCTTGGTTTGGTTAAAAACAGACTTACATTCATTCTCAAACCTGAGAATATGTAAATAAGTTTTCAAATACTTAAATCGAATCTTCTTCTCTGTGAGCGGCTTACGTCAACGCACAGGGTCTCCCAGAGAAGAATCATACAGTATTGCGTAAAGTATTGCGTAAGTCCTAAGTTTATTCAGAAAAATTTTAACTCGAAATTTTTAAACTAACTACTCAAGAGAGCTTCGACAAACTCATAGCTCGAAAAGGGGCGTAGGTCTTCAATTCCTTCGCCAGCACCAATAAAGCGAATGGGTAAACCTAGCTGCTGCACAACGGCAAGGGCAACGCCGCCTTTGGCAGTACCATCCAGCTTGGTTAAGACAACACCACTGAGTTGGGCAGCTTGAGAAAAAACTTCGGCTTGCCGCAGTCCATTTTGACCTAAAGTTGCATCTAGAACCAATAGTGATTCTACTTTGGCATTTGGGGCTTTTTTGTCGATAATTCGCCGGATTTTACCGAGTTCGTCCATTAAATTTTTCTTGTTTTGCAGTCGTCCAGCTGTATCTACTAGAAGTAATTCGGTTTGACGCGCTTGGGCGGCTGCGATCGCATCAAATACAACTGCTGCTGGATCTGTATTTTTTCCCGGATTGGCAATTACATCCACACCACTTCTACTACCCCAAACCTTCACCTGTTCCACGGCGGCGGCGCGGAAGGTGTCTGCTGCCCCAATCAAGCATTTATAGCCAGATTTTTGTCCCAGATGGGCAATTTTGCCAATAGTGGTGGTTTTACCGGCACCATTCACCCCAGTGATTAACCAAATATTTAAGGTTTCTTTTTCTGGGGTAAAGGTAGTTTTGTGGGATGTTTTGCCAGGTGCATCCAGCATATCTCGGAGGATTTTTTTCAGGAAAGCGATCGCTTCTTCTGGTGCAGTAACTTCTTCTCGAAGTTTTGTCTGTAAGGCATTGATAATAAAATCTGTCGCCTCTACACCCACATCAGCTTGCAAAAGCAATGCCTCAATTTCCGTTACAGCAGCTTGGTTTAACGGACCTTGACCAACGATCGCCTTCAGTTGGTTGAGAATACTACGGCGAGTTTTGTCTAACCCTTGCCGGAGCTTTTTCAGCCAAGTAATTTCTTCAATAGAAACGTCTTCTGCACTTCTACCTTGAGCCGCTAGAACTTTTGCTGACCAGACAAACCCATCATCAAATAGCAGTCCGGGAATTTCCTCTTCTGTTTCTGAGGTTGTAACTACTGGCTGTACTACCTCCGGTTCTGGAACTTCAATGGCAGTAGCTATTAGTTGTTCTAACTTCGCTTGCCGTTCTGCCGCCGCTCGTTCTAAAAAAGATAAGTTAGCTGGTGCTGTTGGTTGTATTACCTCTGGCGTAGCTAGTGGTTCGGTGGGCGTTGGTTCAACTTCTAGGCTGGAAACATCTGGCTGTTGGGCAATTGCGGCCACTGAGGAATCTTCTGTAATTTCTGCCTCAGTAGCAGCCGGGATAACTTCTGTAAGTTCCTCAGTTGCTTCTGGTTCAGTGATTTCCGCAATTCTCGTTTCTGCGGTTTCAGGTTCTATTGATGATAAAGTATCTACTGAATCAGGTGGGGTTTCTACTACCTCAACTTGCTGTTTTTGCTGAATATTTTTATAGGCAGCTTTAGCAAATGCCAATAAGTCTGCCGTTGTGTCTGGTGCATTTTCAGCAGTTGGTGTTGGGGTTTCGGCTGGCTCTGGTTGGGGTTCTTTTGCAGGAGGAGTTTCTTCCTGTTTCTGATCGGAGGGAGTGCTAGAGGAATCGTTATGTTGACGACGGAACCAGTTAAAAACCATTGCAGCAGTATTGTTTATATGAGTTATGAATTATGAGTTTAATTTAACTTGGGGCATTGGCCATTGGGAAAGAGAAGGCAGGATAGCGCCGGCGGCAAGCGAGTCCGCGTTCGCTTTTAGCGTCTCGTAGAGAGCGTCGGCAGGAGGCAGGAGGCAGAAGTTCTAAAATGTTTGAATTTTGAATTGATTGCTCCCTCATCCCCCTCACTTTGGCAAGTAAAAAAGGCTATGCTGTCTTTTTCTGCTCAGTGACTCGGCGCAAAACACCGTTAATAAACCGATGGCCATCGTCTCCACTGTAGCGTTTGGCTAGCTCCACGGCTTCGTTGATGGCGATACTATCTGGAACTCCTAAGAACTTCATTTCTGCCACGGCGATTTGCAAGATATCGCGGTCAATTTGGGCGAGGCGACTTACTTGCCAATCTACTAAGGCCGCAGAAATGAGTTCATCTATAATATGTCGATTTTCGTTGACGGTAATCACAAGCTCTTTAGCATAATTCCGAACTCCCTTGTCCTGATTAGCTAACTGAATTAATACTGGGAAATCAACTGCTGTACCCAACTGATTAATTGCTGTCTGGGTGCAAGCGATCGCTTCTTGAAGCATTGTTCTGGCAGTATTCAGGTCGGCGGCCCGAGTTTGGCTACTTAAGAGGCGATCGTTACTGCGTTGCAGTTCACCTGCGGCATTGTCGAGGGTATCTTGTACTTCTGAGGTCAGAGTCCGTACAGCACCTAGTACCAACTTGGATACTAGTTGATCGTCTTCCAATTTATCTAATTTCTTGGGGTTGACTGGCAATTGGCTAAGGCTTAAAAGCGCCAATTCACGAGCAATTTGCTGGGGTTTACGAGGTTGCATAAAATTGAGGGGTGATTGTGCGAGAACTGATTAACTAGGCAAGACAAACTTATAAGTCTATCAATTTTGGCACAGTTAAACAACAACATTACGCATTTGCTTGTAACTATGCCAGATTGATTTTAACGGGTCGGCTTAGAGTATGAGTCCCCAGTCCCCAATTCAAGTTTCTTCAACGGGAATAACCTGCTGCTTGATTTCGTCATGTTTCACTTCCAATGTAGACTCTTTGGAAAAAACCAAAGGCGTATTGGGAGAGACAATGCCACCTGATACAACTATTTTAAAAGCGTCTTCAATCGACAGGGAGAGGTTCACCACCTCGTCTTCAGGAACGACGGCGTACCATCCGGTAGTCGGGTTTGGGGTGGTGGGGATAAAAACACTTAGCACGGGGCGAGATATCTGGGCTTGGATATCGCTGCTGATTGCACCAGTAACAAAAGCGATCGCCCAAATTCCTCGGCGGGGATACTCTACCAAAATTACCCGACGAAACTTGCCATTAGAGTCTTTTAGGATTGTTTCTAAAAGCTGTTTGAGAGTTTTATATACCTGTCCGGCTAAAGGAATTGCTTGTAATAATCGCTCACCAAAATCTAACAACCACCGCCCAGCAATATTCCGAGCCATCAAACCCATCAGTAATATACTTAGTAATGGTACGGCTAATCCTACTAACAAATTAAGTATATTTACTAAAATTGGGTTTAACCCATCAAAGGGATTCAGTTGTTTAGGAATTTGGGTGAGGAAGTTGATTACCCAAGTCGCAATGGTAATTGTCAGCCAGATAGTGGTTGCTAGGGGAATTATTACCAACAAACCAGCAATCAGGTCGTTTTTTAAGTCCTGTTTTAGGCGATCGATTACCAAGCCCCGATTCTCCTGTTTTAAGCTAGAGGAACTTTTGTTATTCGTATCCATACCAGCAGAGTTGTCAAATTGCGAAGGCTTTAACTTTGGCAGTTTCTGCCGCAAGTAACTGTCTAAAACGCTAGCAAGTCACCTGCTGCGAGAAATCAGCTATTTTCCTATAAGCATACACATAGACATTAACCAATCCGATGGCGACTGGTTATTCTTAGAGGATGTTACTTTTCTTTATAAGACTTGTAAATTATTGTTGCAAGTTCTTAGGTATTATTAATCTACCGCGCTTAATCAAAAGCTGCTCGTGATTGTGAAAGTAGCACTGGTAAACTAATAAATTATTTTATCTGGTCAGTCACTCACTTTTGAACAGGAGCGGCTTTTATGAAAATATTCTGTTAAAAATATTAACTAGTGGTCTGTCAAACCCATTTTGACGGTTGGAGAGACGCGATAAATCGCCGTCTCTACAGAAAATTTATTTGTCAATTATTTCTTGACAGACTACTAGTCTTGAATTATGAAAAACAAGATCCCCGGCAACTTTTACGAAGTCAGGGATCTGTGTAACATATTTGTGCGCCCTATGATTTTGCGATCGCTAATTTTATTGCAATACGCTTGGGTTAAGCATTTTTTCTCTTATCTCTGTTTCCTCTGCGCCACCCTGCGGGTTCGCTCTTAGCGTTCTCGTAGAGTAGCCGCAAAGCGTCTACTGTGGTTCGTTAAAAAATTTGACTTTGACAAAGAGTTTTAGCCTTAACTGAACCGGACTGAATTTTATTGGGAACCCTTCTAATCTCCAGCCCTCTTCACACCGCATCAACCTGTGTAGTTTCAGAATCCGCGCATTGTAACTGTTGTGCACTCTCTTGTACCAAAACTGCTGTTGTATCTAAATTAGGTTTTGGTAAATACTTCATTTCCCAGACTTTCAGCAAAATCAGGTATTCGTAGAATGCCTGTAATGTACACCAAGCGACTCCGGCGCGTCCATCTAAACATCCGCCTAAGATAAAATACATATATATAAACCGTAGCAACGGTCTGGCGGGCAAACGTAAAGACAAATCTTTCAAGGCACGCCGTCTTTCGACTTCCGATTTACCAAAGAATAAATCTTGCCAATTCACCTTTCCCTGTTCTAGCTGATACAAAGTTTCTTGAGCTTCATCCGTAGAATAACGGTTGTGTTTGTCAATCCAGCGACTCAAACCTTTGCTACAAGTGTAGTGTGGGTATGTTTCTTTTAAAAAGCTAGTTGCACCTTCACAAACTTCTCGCTCAGTATGACCGTAGTCTGTAAACCACACTTTCCCGTGGCGAAAGAGTCGCATTTGGTAACGGGGATACTGTGTGCTGTAACGAATCCAGCGATTCATGAACATGACACGTTCAGCCACGTAGTAACCGATGTAGTCTGGATTCTGACTTGCCTTTTCGCATTCTGCAAACAGTTCTGGTGTCATACGCTCGTCAGCTTCGAGAATGTAAACCCATTGATGCTTTGGGGGTATAGACTCTAACATCCAGGTACGTTGCCGTCCGTGGCTTTCAAAAGCGTGTTGGACAACGCGGATGGGATAGCGACTGGCGATTTCCACGGTGCGATCGCTACTGCATGAATCCACAACAATGATGTCATCTGATAACATCGCTGATTCGATACAAGCAGCAATATCTAGTTCTTCGTTATATGTCAGTATGTAAATTGAGAACATTACTCAAGTTTTATAGCGATTTTACTCAGTGATAATTGCTTTTTATTGTTATTACCTGTTAGGTGCATGGCAGTATAATCCGTAAATAATTTTTGGATACGTCCTACTGCCATACCAATATTGAATTAGCGTGCGGCAGCTCTAGGTTTACCACCTTGTACAGCACCCCTACCTCTTAAGCCTGTCCAGCCGATGATAATGTAACCAATAGACAATAGTAAACTGCTAATACCAATCCGCAGTCCAGACTTCCAAGCAGTATCTTTAGCCTGTTGCAATGCTTCGTCTCGGCGCTGGCGAAGTTGGCTCAGTTGTTGAGTTTGCAACGTCTGAATATCTGTTTGTTGTTCGATAGCTTTATCAAGTAATTGGGGATTTGCTTTAGCCTTCTTCAGTAAATCTTTTATATTTGCGGGAATTTGAGGGCTTTCAAGTGCTTGCTTATATTTTTGGTCATCTTTGAGGATTTCACTAAACTGAGCTTTGGTTTGGTTTCGCAGCTGGTCTAGTTGCGCTTTTCCTTGATCGGTATTAAGTTGTGCTTGCAATTGCGATAATCGAGTGTTTAGTTGAGTTTCTGCCTGATCTGCTTCTTGGGTGATTCGGTTGAGTGTTTGAGTCTTGGCTTGATTGACATTATTTAGGTGCAGGGGAAAAATCAGCAAGAACATCAACCCTAAAATACTTGAGATGATCGCGGCGGGAAATCTTAAATCGATACCTTGGGGGCGATCGCTTGCTGGATCGGCATTCTCAATCCAATAGGCAGCAAACAGAAGCCCCAAACCGACTAGAGGAACAATTCCGCGATCGACTAGCGCTGTTCCCAAATTGATTTGCCATACCCGATCGGTGGGTTGAAAGGGTAACAACAGAATCAAAAAGTCAACAAAAAAGGACAAAATGCAGATTATTCCAACTACCTTAAGTGTGAGAGCAGTAGTCACGGAAGTAAAACGGTTAACCATATTTTTTCAAACTGGTGGTGAATACAAGTGATTTTCATATTTCAAGCTACTTGAATATTGTCCTCGTGACTATGACTATTGTGTAAAAACACAAAGCAGATTCAATATTGGTAAAGGCTATCTGTCTCTTGGTTTTCAACTAGGCCAGAGTAACATTTGTTATCTCCAGTGTCTTCAGGAAATTCCTGGTACTTTAAGATACGAAGCTAATGCAGTGTTAGAGGAAAAGACTCATTAATTACCCGATTTACCTGATTGCAGTTCTCAATCAGTCGTAATATCTCGCTTGCTATACTTAATTTAGACTCTTTTTTGCCGATTCCGAAAAAAAATGAGCAAATCGGGAATAATCACTAACAATCAGGTGTGAACTTTACTGAAATAAGTCCGTCGATGATTTTTGTTAGCAAAAAGAGTGAATTTGAAGGAGTCAGACTCTGAAAGGCTTTGAATTCAAAGGTGTTGAAAAACTTATTGGCCCAATAGCCGCGCTTCTGGGCTTTGTGTATTTGTTGCAATGGTATATTGGAGACTTGCGATCGCCTTCCGATCCCATCTTTGAAAATAAACAGCCGCCTTTGGTGATGAAACAGGGCGACCCATATATCCGCGCTTTAATGCGAACCATCTCGGCGAGTGAAGCTAGTGGGAACCGTCCCTATTCGCTGTTATACGGTGGACAGCAAGTGAACGATATTAGCCGACATCCTGAGATATGCGTCACAATTGTTACAGGCCCCAACACAGGTAATTGTTCTACTGCTGCTGGCAGATATCAAATTATCAATATTACTTGGTATCGTTTAGCTCCTCGTTATCACCCAAAGCCGATGCAGATGATGTTTTGGACTACTTATAGTTTTGAAGCAGAATATCAAGATGTAGTAGTTTACCGTTGGTTAAATGATTCTAAAGTTTGGGGAGTTGATATTTCTCAATTGTTGCGTCAGGGAAAGTTAAATGATGTTTTGCGGCGACTTTCTCCCACCTGGACAAGTCTGGGATATGGTATAGAAAATAATTCTGTTAGTAGCTCTTTGCCTAAAGTTTATCAGAAAATGTTGCAAGAAGAATTAAGCGCAGCTAAACAACCAACAGCCCCGAATTTGACACCATCCCCAACTCCTTCTACCAAGGCAGTAAAGAAGCAGTGAGATTATCTTAATTTTTAATTTGCTGCGGACAAAAAATCTTTGATATTTTCCACAAATGCCAAGGTATTTTCAAAGTGAATATTATGCCCAGCATTGCTAATTATTTTTATCTGAGCAAATTCACATATTCTAGCCATTTCTATATTAATAGATATAAATTTTTTATCAAATTCACCCACTAGTAAAAGCATGGGAATTGTATTATATTGTAGTTTTTCCCATAAAGAAGGTTGACATCCAGTACCCATAAAGCGCAGTGATTTATCTAATTCCTGTGGATTGTTCTGCAACCGACTTTCAACCATGCGATCGTATTCTGGATGATTTTTTATATCACCAAAAATTGGTTGATTATACCAATTCGATAAAAAAGTAGCAAAATCAGTTTGAATAATACTTCTGCTTAATTTTCTAGCTATTTGAGCATCACGCCTAACTCGTTCTAATCGTTCTGCTTCTGTTGCTAAACCTGGTGAGGCTGACTCTAATACGACTTTAATAAAACGTTCTGGGAAATTTAGAGTTAGGTATAAACCTAATCTTGCACCCATCGAATAACCCATTAAGTGGCATTTATCTATTTTTAATTCATCTAATAAATTTATTATTGCTTGAGCAGTGGGTTCCATTCCATAGTATTCATCATCTCCTACAACTTTGGTTTTCCCATGTCCTGGTAAGTCAAGGATAAGATAAGAAAAATCTTCTGCTAAAAATTTTATAGCTTCATCAAATTCATTAATGTTTCCCATGAAGCCATGTAAAAAAACAATTACAAATTTATTAATATTTACATTTAAATAATAGTTAAATTTATATTTTTCTAAAGTCATTTTAGAAGATATGTGTAAATTATAAGCTGGTCTAACTTTTCATTAAAAGTGGAGCCAAGCAGAAAATTTGTTGATTTTATAAGAGAAAATAAAGTTAATTAGTTTCATGCGTTTTAGAGCTGATTCGTAAAGAAAATCTAAAGAGAACTAAATCTGCCTTGACTAAGGTTATAGGCTAAATCGAGTGTAGTTATGTTGTTGTAGATGAGCTGTCTACCTACGATTGAAAAACCGCATCGCAACCTCGAAATTTTGCGTTCGCTCGCAATTTTACACTCAATTTATACCGCGATCAGATGTTTAAAAATATGGCACAAGCCCAACGACTCTGCTCTTTTGGTTTAGATACACTCAAACAACTTTTTAGAATGAAATAGCCCTGCTATGGCAATTATTATTTTAAGGCTCTACATGGGTAAAATTTGGAATTCTTTTTGAAACTTCTTCTATTGATATATCAAAAGAATTAGCTTCAAGTACAGCAGGAATACGCACTCTTGAAAGATGTATTCCATGTAAACAAAATGGACACCATATTGCCATGTAGCCTATTGTAGTTTGCAAATCTCCTACAAATTGAAAATTTATTTCTTGTTGATGACAGTTTGGGCAGTTTAATACAGGCACATTTGGTAAAGAGTGATTAATTTCAGTAGCAATAGAAAGCCATTGAGAGAAAAATTTATTTTTTATCTTACTCATAACATTTACCTGACAGGATTTTTACTCTGATAGTAATCCCACCATAAATTCTCAGAGGATGTTTGGAAAGTCAAAAAAAGCTCAAGTAACGATATTCTTGTCAGTAGATAAAAATGCGACAGTGTTACTTGAGGCATGTCTAAATCATATCCAACAGACTTAACCGATGAACAATGGGAATTGCTATCGGTGCTGCTACCTCCAGCAAATCTAGGGTGTCGTCCCCGTTGCGTTTACCGCAGACCCATGAAACTTTTGTGCAGATCGCAATGATTCGGTTAATGCTGAGAAGACTCGCTTAATTGAGTTGTTTAATACTTTCTAAACATCCTCTGAGACATTTGTATTAATTTTGGCATGAAGAAGACTTTGCCTCGTTCAGTATACTAAATCTTGCATCTCTACAAAATGTCTTGTAATCCGAGTGAATTTTTTATTTTTAAGGTAAAAATCGATCTAAAGCGGCTTTTAACTGTTTAATTTCAACGTCAATATTACCCTCTTGTGCGGCTCGACCAATACATTCAGTTAAATGTTCATCTAAAACAATTCGCGCTACCTTGTCTAATGCGCCCCGCACTGCGGCAATTTGCAGTAGAACATCAGGACAAGGGGTACTTTGCTGCACCATTGCCTTAATACCACGAACATGTCCTTCTATACGCGATAATCGATTGACAATTCGCCGTAAAGACTCTTCGCTATGGATATGAGGATGAGTCAACTCTCCAGTTCCATGAGTACGATCTGTATGCTCGTGGTCTGTATCGTGATGGTGGGAATGTTCTGTTTGCTGCGATGTTGGCAAGGATTCTTTACCTAATCGGTTTGATCCATTCATGGGCTATCAAAAGGCTTGTATTACTAAAATCCTAGTCTAGTACTTGACCAACCCAAAATTTATGAGTGGGGAGTGGGGAATAGAGGGATGAGGGGGACAAGGGAGACAAGGGAGACAAGGGAGACAAGGAGATTAACTCCTAACTCTTAACTCCTAACTCCTAACTTTACTACTAACGATTGGCTTTTTCTTGAGGAATAATCTCCGTTACTACCCTACCGCTAGAACTGCCACCTTTGACAACAATATTTTCTGTTTGCAGATTACCAACTGCTGTTTCACCAACAAAATTTAATGGTGGGTCAACTTGTCGATAAACAACATTTCCCTGAGCTTCAACTAACTTATTGTCTAAATACCAAGTTAGTGTATTGGATCTTAGAGACTGGCGACGCTGACCGACGGCATTGACATTACCTGTTAAGTAAACAGTTTTTTGTGGTATTTTCATTTCACCTTGATTAGCTGTCACTGTGACTTTTTCGACACGCTGAAACATTCGCGTTGGTGAGTTTGTGGTGACAGTTTCTGCGTTCATGTTCCAGGTCATAGAGTTACTAGCTATTTGCAGTGGTGGGTCTAGTAATTCTAGTTGAGCATTCTTTTGGACAGTGGCAATTTTTGTTTTTAAGTTGACTTCGGCAGAATCTCCCTTGCCGCGATCGCTAATTTTATTATCTTTATAGCGGTCAATTTGGATGGGGCGATCGCCAATCAATTTTTCTTCTTTAATATTCCAGATCAAATGTTCAGTTCTCACTTGCATCTGAGGATCGGTGGAATTTGCTATTACCCCTCCAGAAAATTCCATGCGCTGTTCGCGGGTTTTAACTCGCGCTTCTTGCGCCACTGCTTGTAGTTGTTTATGACTACCATTGATCTTGTTACGAACAATCAACAAATCTTCTTTGGGTCGCCATTCTAATTCATTACCTTGCAACACAATTCCATTACTAGGGTCTGTGGCAAATATCTTACCTTTCAAAAACAACTGCTTTCCATCTTGTTCAATGTCTGCTACATCTGCCTTGATTTGATAAACAATTTTGCCATCTTGGTATAGTTCACCATAAGGACTTTCAGCCTGACCAATTTGTTTTTCTTTGGTGTATTTTGCCCGTTTAGCCCTAACTTTCCAAATTGGTCTTCCCACTTCATCTGCTTGTTCTAGGGTGACATCAAAGAAAGTCAAATTGCTATCTCGATCGGATGAAGCCGCAGTATTTTGTTGGGAAGCTGGGGGGGATTTGCCCCCACAGGCGACTAAAGCAAATATTAATAAAAAGGTCAAAGGTAAAACAAGAAAGGAGGGAGTGGAGGAGAAATTTTGAATTTTTCTCTTTCCCCATCTCCCTCTTTTATGAAATTGATACGCCATTATTCTTGGATTTCTAGGTGTCCATCACTAGTTCTTGGGTCTTCCAAAAAACCGATACCAGATAATGGCCGGTATGGATAGCTTTGGCGAGGGGTTTTTTGAATATCTTCTTTGATGGCTTCTAAATCAATGTAGCGATCGCTTACATTAATTAAGCTGTCGCTGGTCATGGAACGCAAGCTCACTACTTCTACCCGCACGCCACGATAGCTGACTGAATTTACCGCATAAGCCAAATCCCCATCACCGCTAACTAAAACTGCGGTATCATAAGAATCTACTAGTGCCATCATGTCTACTGCTATTTCTACATCCAGGTTAGCTTTTTTAGAGCCATCTGGTAGCTGCACTAAATCCTTAGCAATGACTCGATAGCCATTGCGACGCATCCACAACAGAAACCCCTGTTGCTTCTCGTTTGTCCGGTCTACACCAGTGTAGAAAAATGAACGCAGTAATCTAGAACCTCCTGTTAACCGACATAATAGCTTCGTGTAATCAATTTCAATCCCTAGTTGCAGTGCAGCATAAAATAAATTTGAGCCATCAATAAATATGGCGACCCTACCCCGATTCTCCAAAACCTGTTCTGGCGTAAAGATTGAATCATTTTCCAAATTATTCAACATCGTTGTGATACCTCAATTTTTATCCCTGTTATTTTTGATACAAATTACCAACTTTTAGATGCTAGTCACAGCGGCTTATGATAATGTTCCGAGGCTAATTTAAATTGAGCCACGATAAATTTTGTGAAAAAATAAAAAATTGAACAAAATCAGAGTTTGATAAGGACTAATCGTTTTTCGGGGGTTCTATTCGCTGAAAAACAGGTTGGGGTGTACCCAACTGTTGTTTGCTCGATAGTAGTCCCCATGTAGCATGGGTGGCAAAAGGAGCATTAACTGAACTTTGTATGCGATCGTTAAAGTTTATTCCAAAGCCCAGCTGCTGATAAATATCGCTGCTGATGTTCGGAATAATTGGGGATAGCAGATAAGCTGCTAGTCTAACTGATTCTAGAACTGCGTAGAGAACCTTTTCCACCGACTCCTGCTGTCCCTGTTTATATAATGACCAAGGAGCTTGTTCATCAATAAACTTATTACTGGCTTGTGCCAGCGAAAGTATGGCAACACAGGCTTGACTGAAGGCTAGCTCCTGGTATGCTTGTTTTACCTGTTCCCCTAGACATAAACCAATTGTTTTCAAAGGATTTTCGTCAGGAATCCCTTCATTGCCGATTGATGGGACTTTATTCTCAGCACAGTACTTCTTCACCATGCTCAAGGTGCGATTGAGCAAATTACCTAAATCATTTGCCAAATCTGCATTCAGAACATTAATGAACCTAACTTCATTAAAATCTCCATCCTTGCCAAATTCGATTTCCTTAAGGAAGTAATAACGAACGGCATCACTACCATAGCGCTGAACTAAGGCCACAGGATCGAGGGTGTTACCCAGACTTTTGCCCATCTTCTGCCCGTCTTTAGTCAAAAAGCCATGGCCAAATACTCTCTCTGGTAAGGGTAAGCCAGCCGACAACAGCATTGCTGGCCAGTAAACTGCATGGAAGCGTAGAATATCTTTACCAATTAGGTGCAGGTTTATCGGCCACCATGTTTCTAAAGCATTTGCTAAAGTCGGTTCTGCATCTGGTTCAAGTAATGCTGTCACATAGCCTAGCAGCGCATCAAACCAGACATAGAGAGTGTGCTTGGGATCAGTTGGTACGGGAAAACCCCAATCTAGATTCACTCGTGAAATGGAAAAGTCTTGTAGTCCTTGATTGACAAAGCTGAGGACTTCATTCCGCCGACTTTCTGGTTGAATAAAATCCGGTTTAGATTGATAAAATTCTGTCAGCTTAGTTTGATATTTCGATAAGCGGAAAAAATAGTTTTGTTCGTCTCGCCACTCCACTTCTTTGTTAGTATGAATTGGGCAACGGTGTCCTTCTAGCAGATCCCGTTCTTCTTTGAATTCTTCGCAGGATACGCAATACCAGCCTTTTTGTTGTCCTTGGTAGATATCACCAGATTCCCAAACTCGCTCAAAGAATTCTTTAACGATCGCTTGATGACGAGGTGCAGTAGTCCGACTAAAGCGATCGTATTGAATGTCTAATAATTGCCATAAACTGACGAAACTAGGGACAATTTCATCACAAAATTCTTGTGGTGCTTTGCCTAAACTTTCTGCCGAGCGCTGAATTTTTTGCCCATGTTCATCTGTACCTGTAATTAGTAATACCCGATGCCCTAGTAACCTCTGAAATCGCGCCACTACATCGGCGGCGATCGTCGTGTAAGCACTGCCTATATGAGGGACATCATTTACATAATAGAGAGGTGTGGTCAGTGCAAATGTCAATTCTTTTTTATTCACTAGATTCATGCAAAATAAAAATAACTTATTAAAACGTTTTACATCTTAGCTTTTGTCGGCAAAACCAGGTAATTATACAACATTATTAGCATTTTTTCCAATAACATCTTCATACTAGCAAATTTATCAGGTCAAGAATTGTTTTTTAATATGCATCAATTCAACTCATTTTTACCTATCAACTCATTTTTACCTATAAAGATGGAAATTAACTAATCATAATTTTTTTGAATAGTTTCTATTAGATATTCTTGTGATGGAGAATACATAATCGAGCATAGATAAAATTTAGTTGCTTTTGTAGCAGATCGGATATTTCTATCTTAAGACGGTCATGGCGCTAGTAAAGAAATGTAAAAATTAAATTTAAGATAAACTGCCATATTTACCGGAAACTATATTGATTAGGTATGAGTGGAAATAGCGCCCTAGAGATTTCTCGCGCTTTGGTGGCGGCATTCTCAACGCAAATGTTCCGCTATTACCAAGATCGCATTCCCCAGGATGCTAGCGTGTTGGTAGTCAGCAATCACCGCAGCTTTATGGATGCACTGATTTTAATGGCGGCGTTATCGAGTCCGATTCGTTTTGCTTGTCATCACTACATGGGACAAGTGCCAGTCATGCGGGAGATTGTCACCGGACAATTAGGGTGTTTTCCCCTGGAGGAACATCAAAACCGCCTGCAAAGCTTTTTTTCGCAATCGCAGGTGCTATTGCAGTCTAAGCAGATGGTAGGAGTCTTTCCAGAAGGGACTGAACCAATGGTGAAATTTACTCAGCCAAATCATCTGGGTGAGTTTCATCGGGGATTTGCTCATTTGGCATTGCGAGCCGATGTGCAGGATTTAGCTATTTTACCCATAGCGATCGCCTCCTTAGAAGAGGTAAACACCAATGGCTTACCCTTAAGGCTTTTGAGTCTATTTGACCCATCAGAACCTTTATTTAACCAAGGTGGTTGGCATCCTGTGGTAATTTATCGTCGGGTTGCGGTGTTAATCGGTCGCCCTTATTGGATTACGCCCCAACATCATCAAAAATATCATGGCAAACAGGCTAGAACTGTTGTGGCTGAACTGACGGAACACTGTCAGGGCGAAATTAGCAATTTACTGCGTCAAGGTTGCTATTAGAATCAAAAGCACGGAAGCTTTAGATTAGCAACAATCAGCAGTTCAAAAGTTTTATATCAATGACCAATGACTACCACAGAAGTTGAGCTAAACCCTTGTTTCCTGACTCCTAAACGAGTCCAGCCAGAGTATCCGCTATTGGTATATTTGCCAGGAATGGATGGAACTGGTCAATTATTGCGATCGCAAACCGCAGGATTAGAAACTGGCTTTGATGTCCGTTCTTTGGCGCTACCCCGGAAAGACCTTAACACTTGGGATGTCCTAACTAAGAGTGTATTGGACTTGATCGACGCTGAATTAGAAAAAAGTTCTCAGAGGCCAGTTTACTTGTGTGGCGAGTCCTTTGGTGGTTGCTTGGCCATGAAAGTGGCAATCCAAGCACCCCATTTATTTAAGCGAATTATCCTAATTAATCCAGCTTCGTCCTTTCATCTTCGCCCTTGGTTGAGTTGGGCATCCCAGTTAACTTACTTAGTGCCATCAGGATTGTATGATGTTGGCGCACTAGGCTTGTTACCATTTTTAGCATCTTTGTCACGCATTTCTCCGAGCGATCGCCACGATTTGCTAAAAACTATGCGTTCTGTCCCAGTAGAAACCGTTCTTTGGCGGTTGTCTTTACTGCGAGAGTTTCATATTGATGAGGAACAGTTAAGTCGCTTAACTCAACCAGTTTTGTTGATTGCCGGTGCTAGCGATCGGCTTTTGCCTTCTGTAACTGAAGTCAACCGGATAGCAAATATCATACCAAATAACAAGGTTGTAGTGTTGCCCCATTGCGGACACGCTTGCTTGCTAGAGCAAGATACTAATCTCTATGAAATTCTTAAGGATAACGACTTTTTAGAAAGTCAAGCTGACAAAGATAGAGTTAAAAAGTAAAAAGTGTGCTACATATAAATTCAGAGAGTTCACAACCTTGATTTTACATTCTTTGGTAAGAAAGGAAAGTAAAGTACATCTAATATCTCGTCACATTCAAATAATATTTGCATTCTTAAAAAGCTTAACCACATATTTTTGGAGACTCTCAAATGCTTGCTCTCAAAGAATTTCTCAGCTTAGAATTAGACAAATTGAATGAAGAACAACTCAAACAAGTTAGTGATTTTATTGCCTTCCTCAAATTCCGCAGCAGAAATATTAGCTGGCAAATAGATAAAAATCAAATGGCTGCTCTTTACAGTGAATTTGCCCAAGAAGATCGTCAACTAGCGGAGGCAGGATTAGATGAATATGCAGAACTACTTATACAAGAAGATTTGAAATGACGGTTCAACGAGGTGAAGTATGGCTAGCCAATTTAGACCCTACCAAGGGTTCTGAACAAGGAGGCACAAGACCAGTTATTCTTTTTCAAGATAATATTGTTGCCGAATTCTCCACCACCATCATCACCATTCCTCTAACAACAAATTTGCGTCGTGCATCTTTGCCAACCTGTTTATTAATTCAAAGTGGTGAAGGTGGATTAGAACGGGATTCAGTTGCTCTTTGCCACCAATTGCGGGTAATTGATAAAACAAGATTGCAAATAAAACTGGGCATTCTGACTCCAGAAATCCTGACTATTTTAGAAGGTAAAGTGTTGTTGACATTAGGTTATCAGTTGTAAAATTAGAACCTCTGTCATCCATCTTATGTCTATAGTTCAAGCTCAGAATAATTCCTATTTGTTCTGACGAATTGTACTTATCGAGAGATGTCAAAGCCCCTCAAAATTCGCTACAACCAAAAGAGAGAGGCTTTACAAGATGGTGTCAAGCAATGGCAGACAAACCCCAAAAAACAGAGGTGAATAAATTAGTTAATTCACCCAGAGAAACTTCAGAAGTAGGAATTCCGGGTCAATCATCAATAGAAAATGAACCGTCTATAGTAGAGTCTTTAATTAAAACTGTTGCTGAGACTGGCCAAACAATTTTAGATACAGCGATAGTGGTGGGAGAAGCGATCGCAAAACAAACACACAAGTTAATTGAGCAAACAACTCAAACTAGTGGTCAGGCTGTGAATCACCTTAGCGAAAATTGGCTAATTAGAAAACTATCTGGAGTATTAAATCTCAATTGGCTGATTAATGATACTAACCTTGTTGATTTAGAACAAGCAGAAGCGGCGGTAAACAAGCTCAAAAAACAATATCCAAATGAATCACCCAGCCAGCTTGCCCACCGAATCATGGTGGAAAAAGCAACTAAAGCAGCCACGGTTGGATTAGCTACTAGTTTTTTGCCAGGAATAGCAGTGGCATTGTTGGCAATTGATTTAACAGCCACAACAAAATTGCAGTCAGAAATGCTTTATCAAATTGCATCTGTCTACGGTCTAGATTTAAAAGATCCTGCCCGTAAAGGTGAAATTTTGGCAATTTTTGGTTTGGCTTTGGGTGGAGGACGTTTGTTGAAAGCTGCGGGGTTAGGCTTGCTGCGAAATGTGCCTTTAGCGGGTGCTGTTATTGGAGCTAGTTCAAATGCGACGATGATCTATTCATTGGGGTATGCTGCTTGTCGATTTTACGAAACCAAGCTAGATGAATCTACTTCCTTGGCATCGCCGCAGACATTGGCAACATTAAAAGCCGAAAGTGAAGAGTATCTAGAAAGTGCGATCGCTCAACAAGCTCTCATGGATCAAATTTTAGTTCATACGATCCTAGCTAGTCATCCCGAAAAGACTTGGCAAGAAATTCTACCAGAATTAAAAGCTCTAAACCTCAGTCCTACTTCGTTGGATGCCATTGCCGAAAATATCAAATCGCCTAAGCCTTTAGATGTATTGCTCAATCAATTGAATCGGGATTTTGCCATACCCTTATTGGCTCAATGTTACAAAATTGCCCAGCTTGATAATCAGATTACAGCACCTGAGCAAAAAATCATAGCAGCGATCGCCAGCAAATTTGATATTGATACAAATAGAATTGGGGCATAGGGCAGCATAGGTAAAAAAGTGGAGTTCATGCTTTATTAACGAGTCTTTGATACTCGTTAATAGAGTTCTTAAAGACTCATTAATAATGAGTGCTATTTATACTAATTAGCTAAATATCTGCTTAATTCCGCAGAACAATTTTTACATTACTCAAGTTTGTGAGATAGTGAGGCGCGGGTAATCGAGGTTTCGATTGAGGAAATGCATTCTACATGTTATGCCTTCTTACCTGCTACTGGTTCAGCTATATTTTCCATATCGACCAGATTCCACTTTAAGCCTTTGCTCCTATATATACGCTTTTGCAAATTTGGATAGTCACCGATATCATGGTCTAGCCTTTGACCAACTACTATACATTTGAATATAGAATTGCCCGTGTTTTTCAGCTGGTGCGGCTTACCACCAGCGCGATATCCAATAAAATCTCCTGCTTTAACTGGATAAACGCTTTCTCCAATTGTTGCCTCAGCTTCTCCCTCAAGAACGTATACGCACTCTTCTTCGTGATAGTGCATATGAAGCTCCGTTGATTCACGTCCAGGCTCTACTTCAATGATGTGAAAACCGATATTTTTTAAACCTGTCAAATCTCCTAAAGACTTATTCAGTCTGCGAGCATTGGAGTTGAGAAAATGTGTTTTTTCTAGTCCTTCATAAGACTCAATCTCTTCTTTGGTGACTAAATACTTTTCCATTTCTTGATACCAAGGTGCTAAGAAAATTTGATGGTGAACAAGCGAGGGGCTTAAAGATGAATTAAGGCGGCAGTTAAAACAGGTTCAAGGGTTCCATGTCAGCAGAAGCGATGCCTACGGCGGTAAACTACGCTTCTATTTGTGGATGGAATTATATCATCACCTCGTTATTAAGTGCAACTTCATAGAGAATTGGTATAACCCCTGCTCCCCCAATGCCAATGCCCCATCCCCACTCCCCTCAGCCTGAAACCAGAATTTTGAGCAATACTGGTACAGGAAGGAATATTTACACAAAATCCCAAAATGAAAATTCAACCTAGTGATAAGCCTTTGCTAGAGTGGGCAGGAGATAGTTTAGCAATTGGATTATTTGAAGATGCAGTGGAGTTAACCGGAGAACTAGCTACTTTAGATCAAAAGTTTTCTGGGGTCTTAAAAGAACTGATTGCTGAAGAAGAATTTAAAGGTAAAGCCAATAGCACTATTTTTACCCGTGTGAATGCTGGTAGCCCAGTGCGGAAATTGATTTTGGTAGGTTTAGGCAAACCAGATGCACTAAAACAAGATAATCTGCGTCGTGCGGCTGCGGCTGTAGCTAGGGTAGGAAAAAAGCAAAAAAGCAAAATTCTGGGTTTTAGTTTTCCATTATGGAACAACGATCCAGCAGCAAGCGCCCAAGCGATCGCAGAAGGTGTGGAATTAGCACTTTATCAAGATATTCGCTTTAAATCCGAACCCGAAGAGAAAGGTTCACAAATAGAAAGTGTAGATTTACTGGGTTTTGGTGGACAAGAAGCCGCCATCACCCGCGCAAATCAAATTGTTTCTGGGGTAAATTTGGCACGGCAGCTAGTAGCAGCACCAGCCAACGCAGTCACACCAATCACTTTAGCGGAAACTGCTCAAGCGATCGCTAAAGAACACGGTTTACAACTGGAAATTCTGGAACGAGAAGACTGTGAAAAATTGGGCATGGGTGCATTTTTGGGAGTAGCCCAAGCTTCCGATTTGCCACCGAAATTCATTCACCTAACTTACAAGCCAGAAGGTACACCCAAAAAGAAACTAGCAATTATTGGCAAAGGTGTAACCTTCGATTCCGGCGGACTCAACATTAAAGGTGCTGGTAGCGGCATCGAAACCATGAAGATGGATATGGGCGGTGCAGCTGCCACTTTAGGCGCAGCAAAAGCAATTGCTCAACTCAAGCCAGATGTTGAAGTTCACTTTATTTCGGCAGCGACTGAAAACATGATTAGCGGTCACGCTATGCACCCTGGAGACATTCTCACAGCATCAAACGGCAAAACAATCGAAGTAAACAACACTGACGCTGAAGGACGTTTGACCCTAGCAGATGCCTTAGTGTATGCCGACAAATTGGGATTAGATGCGATCGTTGATTTAGCTACCCTGACTGGTGCTAACGTCATTGCATTAGGCGATGATATTGCTGGTTTGTACACTCCTGATGATGCTGTAGCCTCTCAAATAGAGAAAGCTGCCCAAACTTCAGGAGAGAAGATTTGGCGGATGCCAATGGAAGAAAAATATTTTGAAGGCTTAAAATCTGGTATTGCGGACATGAAAAATACAGGGCCGCGTCCAGGTGGTGCAATTACCGCCGCTCTTTTCCTGAAGCAATTCGTTAAACAAACCCCTTGGGCGCACATAGATATTGCTGGCCCAGTCTGGACAGATAAAGAAAATGGTTACAACGGCGCAGGGGCAACTGGCTACGGCGTTCGGACGCTAGTTGATTGGGTGCTGGGTGCTGGTGAGTAAGAATTTTAGATTTTAGATTTTGGATTTTAGATTGAAATTTAATCCAAAATCTAAAATTCAAAATCCAAAATTGAATTGCCCCATGCCCAATGCCCCATGCCCAGTACCCAAATTCGTGCTATCTTGAGCTTGCCAGCAAAAATTGTTGCAATCGTAACAGAATTAATTTGGCGGTCAGAAAGTTAAGCTTTTTCGGCAAAGCCATCTGGTAAAATTTGTAAGGTTTCTAGAAGCTGTGAGCAATGGGATCGACTCGTGTACGGATCGCAATTGACGCAATGGGAGGGGATCACGCACCCGGCGAAATCGTTGCTGGCGCATTGCGGGCAAGAGAGGAATTGGGTGTAGATGTATTGTTGGTTGGTGATCCCCAACAAATAGAAGCTGCCTTGCCATCAAAAACAAGTTTAGGGCAGGTAGAGATCGTGACTGCTGAGGAAGCGATCGCTATGGATGAGGAGCCTTTAAATGCAGTTAGACGCAAACGCAAGGCTTCTGTGAATGTGGCGATGGATTTAGTCAAGCAGCAAAAAGCCGATGCCGTATTTTCTGCTGGCCACTCTGGGGCGGCTATGGCATCAGCTTTGCTCCGCTTAGGACGATTGCCAGGAATCGATCGCCCAGCGATCGGGACAGTTTTTCCGACGATTATTGCTGGTAAGCCAGTGCTAGTACTTGATGTGGGCGCAAATGTAGATTGCCGTCCCAAGTTTTTAGAGCAGTTTGGCGTTATGGGATCGGCTTACAGTCAGTATGTCTTGGGTACAACTGAACCCAAGGTGGGTTTGCTGAATATCGGCGAAGAAGACTCTAAAGGCAATGATGCAGCCGTCCGCGCTCATCAACTACTACGCGAAAATTCCCAAATTAATTTTATTGGCAATGCTGAAGGGCGTGATGTGCTTTCCGGTCGCTTTGATGTAATTGTCTGCGATGGCTTTGTGGGCAATGTATTATTAAAATTTGCCGAAGCCGTCGGAGAAGTGATTCTGCAAATCCTACGGGAAGAATTACCCCAAGGATTGCACGGTCAAATCGGTTCAGCACTCTTAAAACCCAACCTGAAGCGGGTTAAGCAGCGAATGGATCACGCCGAACACGGCGGCGCTTTGCTGTTAGGCGTGGCCGGAGTCTGTTTAATTGGTCACGGTAGTTCACAAGCACCTTCAATTTTTAATGCAATTCGCATGGCAAAAGAAGCTGTTGACAATCAGGTGATACAACGAATTCAGTCCCAATATATCTTAGAGCGCGAGAGCGGTTAGTCATTGGTCATTGGTCATTGGTCATTGGTCATTAGTCATTGGTCATTGGTCATTGGTTATTTGCAAAGGACAACTGACAAAGGACAAATGACAACTGACAAAAGACAAAAAGCTGATAGTTTGGGGGATTAGGAGTGCAAAACTTAGGCGTAGCAATTATCGGAAGCGGCTCGGCAGTACCAGCAACTTCCCTACACAACCAGACATTGAGTGAACTAGTTGAAACATCGGATGAGTGGATAACCACAAGAACGGGAATTCGTCAACGTCGATTAGCTCTGCCCTCTGAGTCCTTAAGTATACTCGCTACTGCCGCCAGCAGTCAGGCGATCGCAGCTTCAGGAATTAAACCAGAAGACCTAGACCTGATTCTACTAGCGACTTCCACCCCTGATGATTTGTTTGGTACTGCTTGTCAAGTACAGGCTCAATTGGGAGCCACCAACGCAGTCGCCTTTGACTTGACCGCAGCCTGTTCCGGCTTTGTGTTTGGTTTGGTGACAGCAGCCCAATACATTAGAACCGGTGTCTATAGAAATGTACTGTTGATCGGGGCAGATATCCTCTCTCGCTGGGTAGATTGGGAAGATCGGCGGACTTGTGTATTGTTTGGTGATGGTGCTGGGGCAGTTGTCTTACAGGCTGCCAAAAGCGATCGCTTATTAGGATTTGCACTTAAAAGCGATGGTACTCAAAACCATTACCTCAACCTTGCTTATGCAGGTGCTTCCCAAGAACTGCTGACTGATGTAAATATCACCAAAGGCACTTACCAACCGATTACGATGAACGGCAAAGAAGTCTACCGCTTTGCTATCCAAAAAGTGCCAGAAATAATTGATAAAGCCTTGTTTCAAGCTAACATCAGCGTCGATCAAATAGATTGGCTGATATTGCATCAAGCCAATCAGCGAATTATCGATGCCGTTGCCCAACGCCTGAATATCCCAGAACATAAAGTTATTAGTAATCTCGCCCAGTACGGCAATACCTCAGCTGCTTCCATCCCCTTAGCTTTAGATGAAGCAGTACGACAAGGTAAAATTAAACCCAATGACATCGTTGCTGCATCGGGCTTTGGTGCCGGTCTCACCTGGGGCGCGGCAATCTTTCAATGGGGAAGATAATCTATTGTCCTTTGTCATTAGTCCTTTGTCCTTTGTTATGCACTAATAACCAATGACAAATGACAAATGACAAATGACCAATGACCACTGACTATTGACAAATGACAAAAACTGCATGGGTGTTTCCCGGACAAGGTTCTCAAACGCTGGGAATGGGAATGGATTTACTAGATATACCAGATGCAAAAGACAAGCTTGCCAAAGCTGAGGATATTTTGGGCTGGTCTGTAACTGAAATTTGTCAAACACAAGAGGAGAAGTTATCACAGACGCTATATACTCAGCCAAGTCTTTATGTGGTTGAAAGCATTCTGGCTGACCTGCTTCGAGAACGAGGCCACCAGCCAGATTTAGTTGCTGGTCACAGTTTGGGAGAATATACTGCCCTTTATATAGCGGGTGTTTTTGAGTGGTCGGCTGGTTTGTATCTGGTGAAGCGGCGTGCAGAACTTATGGATAGTTCTGTCGGTGGGATGATGGCAGCTTTGATGAACTTTGACCGCGAAGAGTTAGAAAAAGTCATTTCCCAAACGCCTGATGTGGTGATAGCAAATGATAATAGTTCGGTTCAGGTGGTCATTTCCGGCACGACTGAGGCTGTACAAGCGGTGATGACTCAAGTTAAAGCCAAACGTGCGATTCCCCTAAAAGTTTCTGGAGCATTTCATTCACATTTAATCGCACCAGCAGCTGCGGAATTCCAAGACATTCTAGAATCTGTGGAATTTCAGCCAGCTATTGTACCAGTTTTGTCTAATGTAGAACCAATTCCGTCTATTGATGCCAAGATTTTAAAGCAACGTCTGAACAAACAAATGACCGGTTCGGTAAGATGGCGAGAAATTTGTCTACAATTAGCAGCTAACGGTATCGAGCGAGTAGTAGAAATTGGCCCTGGTAAAGTGTTAACTGGCTTGATTAAACGTAATAGCCCTGATTTAATATTAGAAAACATCCAAAGTGCTGCTGATTTACCTGTTTAATTTTTTTTCGCTTCTATCGGTAGGGTTACGACAAATTCTGCGCCCAATCCTTGCGTGGAATTACAATCAAGTTTACCTTGATGTAGTTCAGTCACAATTTGATGGCTGATAGATAAACCCAATCCAGATCCTTTACCCACATCTTTAGTTGTGAAAAAAGGGTCAAATAACCTTGTTAAAGTTGTGTCTGCAACTCCAAGACCATTATCTGCGATCGCAATCTTGATTTGCTTTTCAGATACCAAGCAAGTATGAATCCAAATTGTGTTGGGATGTGAAGCAATTTCTGTAGGCGAGCGCTGCTGATTTGCATCTTCTAGCGCATCAATGGCATTAGACAGAATATTCATAAACACCTGATTGAGTTGTCCGGGATAGCAGATCACTGGAGGCAAATTAGCATAGTTTTTGATCACTTCTATGGCTGGACGCGGCGATTGATCTTTCAGACGATGTTGCAAAATTAATAACGCACTATCAATGCCCTCATGAATATCAACCGCCTTAAATTCAGCTTCATCTAAACGGGAGAAATTGCGGAGCGATCGCACAATTTCGCTAATGCGATTAGTGCCAATTTTCATCGAAGATAACATCTTAGGTAAATCATCTTGAATAAATTCCAGATCCAATTCTTTAGCCTCAGCTTGAATTTCGGCGACTGGATTGGGATAGTGATACTGATACAGTTGAATAAATTCCAACAAATCTTGGGTGTAATTTTCTGTATGGGTGAGGTTGCCGTGAATGAAATTGACAGGATTATTGATCTCATGTGCCACACCTGCCACCAGTTGCCCCAAGGCTGACATTTTCTCACTCTGGATCATTTGGGTTTGGGTACGACGTAGTTCTTCAAGTGTCTTTTGTAAGGTTATTGTCCGCTCCTCAACCCTTAGCTCTAATGCATTATTTACTTGTTCTAGTTGGATGAAAGAAGTCTTTAACTGACTTGCCATACTGTTAAAAGAACTAGCAAGTCCTCCCAATTCATCTTGTCGCATGGTATCGAGATCGATCGCAAAGTCACCGTTAGCAAGTTGGTTACTCGCGGCGGTTAATTGCTGGAGGGGTTTAGCGATTTGTTGTTGCAACACCGACAAGAGCAACAACACTTCAAGCAGCAACGCCACTGCACCAGACATTAGGATAAATTGAGCCGTATCCCATGCTGCCCCCGATAGCAGTGATTTCGGATAGACGGTGACAAAATACCAATCTGGGCCTTGTAAGCGTGTCAATGCCAAGTATTCATGGTCTTGGCTATTTTCAAGGACGTGGGTTTTGGGTTTAGCGTTTGTTACTAGCTGAAAAATGCGGTTGAGATGGCGATCGCTGATTGTATCGATTTTGAGTTGACCTTGAGCTTGCTGAATTTCCGCAGTCCGTTGGGGGTGGACAATTAGACGACCGTCTGCGCGAAAAACTAAATTGTAAGTGCCTGGTAATTGATCCTGGATCGTATGCTCCATAAGTTGGGTTAACACCACATCATGTCCCACAATACCCAAGAAGCGATCGCCCTCATAAACAGGTACAATTGCCGAAACCATCCAGAGATTAACACTTGGATCAAGATAAACACCTGTCCACTTCGGCGATCGCGCAGGGTTATGTTGAGGATCGGCAATATAAAAATATTCTTGTTTCGAGTTGTCAATATCAGGCGGTGTTTCCAAGGCGATCGGGACTCCTTTCCAGTAGTTAACCCCTATATTTTCTGGTGTCAGGAAATAGGTATCAACAAACCGATTAGACCAAGCAGCACCGTAGGCACTAATCACTGTGTTAGCCGTTAGCACACGCTGCTTTAGTTCTTCAGTGATTTGCACATTTCGACCAATTAATGATCCAGCATATCGAGTCGAATCAAAGTCTTTGAGCGGTCGATTTTGGGGAAAATTGCGTCTGGTACCATCGTTCCAGGAAAAATACTGCTGTTCAAATTCAGCCTGGAAATCAATATTAGTGGGTTGCTTGAATTCCAGCAAAAGGCGATCGCGCAGCAAAGTGAGGTTATCTTGTGCAAGTTGAAAGATGCTGCTTTCTAGCTCTCCCCGTGCGCTGATGTACTTTTCTAGCTGCGTTTTGGTCTGGGCTTCCAAACGGGATATGACATGGATATAGCTCACCCCAGCAGACACGAGTACCACCACAGTTACTCGCAGTGCCATATTAATTAGCGTTTTGTGGGTAAGTGACGTAGGGCGATTCTTGACGACATGAACAGACTTCAAAGACCACTGTTTCTTAAGGATTTGTCTAAGTTGGGTAAGCATGGAGTAGCAGAGATAAGTATTTAGGCTGAAGATTTCCTGAAAGTTCCTATGGATGTACAGATGGATCTATATGCTACAGAGGTAGCTGGATTACAAATTCAGTACCTTCACCTAGTTTAGAATCTACCTCAATTACTCCGTCATGTTTTTCTTCAACAATTTGATGAGCGATCGCTAATCCTAATCCTGTACCTTTACCCACACCTTTTGTAGTGAATAAGTGGTCAAATATCTTTTGTTTGACTGATTCATTCATTCCCTTGCCATTATCAGCGATCGCAATTTTTACGCCTTCATTTTCTACTAAGGTTTTAATTATAATTCGGTTGGGATTTTGTTTAATTTCCTCAAAACTCCGTCCCGTATTCGATTCATCTAGCGCATCAATGGCATTAGCCAAAATATTCATAAATACCTGATTTAATTGCCCAGGAAAACATTCAACCTGGGGTAAATTACCATAATCATTTATCACTTCAATTGCTGGACGTTCTTCATTAGCTTTCAAACGATGTTTGAGAATTAAAATTGTGCTGTCGATACCTTCATGAATATTAAAAGGCACTTTGTAATCTTTATCGGCACGAGAGAAAGTGCGAAGACTAGTACTGATGTTGCGGAGGCGATCGCACGCCATCGTCATAGAATCAATTATCTTGGGTAAGTCTGATAAGCTATAATCCAAATCAATATCTTCGGCATGGTTTTTGATTTCATCACTGGGATTTGGTAGACTTTCTTGATAAAGTTTTAAATGTTCAACAATATCTATAACGGTGGGTTTAGCTTGTTTGAGGCTGGCATAAATAAAGCCCAAAGGATTATTCATTTCATGGGCTACTCCAGCAACCAAATTACCCAGTGCTGACATTTTTTCACTTTGGACAACTTGTAGTTGTGCTTGTTGTAAATCATGTAATGCTTGCCCAGCTTCTTGATAGAGTCGAGCATTCTCTAGAGATATTGCGGCTTGAGATGAAAGAAGGTGAATGACGCTGAGGCGATCGCTAGTAAAAACCCCTTGAGTCAGTTTATTTTCTAGGTAAAGAATTGCAACCATCAGCCCTTGATTGATAATCGGGACACACAACACACTCTGAGGTTGCTGTGATAACATATATTTCCCAATTACCCCAGGAATATCTGTTTTGCAATTGTCTATAACAACTGTTTGTTGAGTATTTTTGACGTAATTTATAATTTTTACGGGAATATCTTGACAATTGTCGAGTGATTGTGATTTGAGAATGGTTTGTATTTTCTCACTATCGATAAAGGTAATTGCTTGGACTTGCCAAGTATCTTCTTGAGGAAGCAGCAGTATACATTTTTCCGCGCCAGAGTTTTCGAGGATAATCTGGGTAAGGCTGGTGATGAGTGTATGTAATTCTAGAGAACTAGAAATAGCTTGAGCGGCTTTCAGGATAGAGGTAAAATCTAGGGCATTGGAAATACTGGTACTGTCGCTAATAGAAGTACGAGGGGATGAAGAAGTCCCAGTAAAGCCAATAGTTTCTAAGGGGTTGAAGTTGATTCGTTGCTGTTGCAGAATGGGTTGTAGTAGATGAGAATAGCATTTTTCTAAGTCATCAACTTTAGCTTTTGCTCCCCAACGGGCATAACAATAATAAGCTTCTTGCATATATGCTTGGGCGACTTTTTCTTTGCCCCAGTTGAGGTAGAATTTAGCTGCAAGTTCGTTAGCTAAGGCTTCTTCGTTAACATACCCGTTAGCTTTGGCTCCAAAAATGGCGCGATCGTAATATTCAATTGCGGCTAATTTACTGTCTAAAACCCGCCAACGCTCCGCCTCGACTAAATCATATTTGTGTTGAAAATTCATCGGCGCATGATATGCCCAATTCTCCATTTTTGCTTGATTTGCCTGGACTTTTTCTAAGATTTTCTGACTGCGATCGCCATCATCATAGAGAGCCAGTTGTGTCAAGGTATCATAGAAGCAAAAAACCGGTACATCGAGCATTCCCGTAACACTGTTTTCATATTTTTCTGCTTCGTTGGCATTGTCTAACGCTTCCGTATAGCTACCAAATAAGTAGCAGAGAATTAACTTGTAAATGTAGAAAAAATACGTTCCCGTTCGGTTATTTACTGCCATCTGCTCCAGTGGGGCAGTATCTTCATTGTAGGCATCTCCCACAAGACGGCAAGGATCTTTAGCCTCACCAAGTAAATTAGCAATGGCTTGTTGCAGAATTGTCAGATAGTCTAGTGCGGCGGCTTGGTTAAGTTGTGCCATGCGATCGCAGACAACGGCGATTTTTGGTAAAAGGGTAGCTAGATCGTCCCCAAGGTACAAGGGATGCTGAAATTGTTTGAAACCAGAATAACCTGCAAATTCTAAATCGCCGTTTTCTAACCCTTTTAAGTAGGCTTCTTGCAAAATTGGCAAGGTTTCTCGAACGTGTTTTTTGCCATATTTTGTACAAAAGCCAACAATATAGTAAATCTTGGATTTTTGCTCATTCCCATTCAGTTTATCTACCAACTGTAAAGCTAAATCACCAAATCGGTATCCTGACTCAATATCTTGAAAAACGCCGTTGAGAATTAATCCATAAGTTCCGTAACCAACCGCCGAGTCAGGAGAATTTCCAAACTGGAGGGAAAGGTTGACTTGAGATGCAACAATCAAAGGAAACAAAGCAGGAGCAGCTAGAAAAGCCGGAGCAGCCATACTAGACAACATCCTCATGGCGGCTAGCTTTGAGGCATCAGTCATCAGAGGCAGATGAATTAAATCTTCAATATTGATGCTGGCTAATTGAGCAGCAGTCGCTCCCATAACTTGCTGAATATCTTCACCAGTCGGAGATTTGGGAATAATGACTGCCAATTCTTTGAGAACTTGTAAGCCAATCTCTACTGCTGCCAATTGTTGATTGTTCACCATCTTGGCTTGGATTTTTATTTCATAGGCTTTCACTTTATCTAAAATCGTGGTTGCTTGTTGCAGTATGCGATCGGTCAATTCCTCTGTCTGCTCAAACTCACCGATTAAGCAAGCCGCTTCTGCTGCTAGTTCATGGAGAGATAAAATTAGTTGATATTGACTTTGCCAACTCTGCGGGGATAACAGGCTTAACCCGATCGCCCCATACCTCAAAGCCGGTTCGTAGGCGGCGGAAGCTTTGGCTTTGCATCCGGCTTTGAAATTGAGACTAGCTAATTCATCCCGATCTTGATGTTGCGTGAGTCCATCAATCGCTGCATTTAACTGGTTGACAATATCAAAAATTTTGGCATCTTGTTCTTCGACTGGTGTGTGACGCAGCAGTAGTTGCCCAATCGCCCAATGGGTTGCTTGTTTTTGCTCGTCTGGAATCAGAGAATAAGCAGCTTGCTGGACGCGATCGTGTAAAAACCGATAAGTTGGATTGGCTGCTGGATGATAAACCGATACAGTATCCGATTGCGTAAAGAATTTGTAGATTTCTGTAGTTGGAATTATCAGCCCTTCTTGCAATGCTTTCCACAATGCGATCGCTGCATCTTCTAGAGATTTTTCGGAAACGATCGCCAGCGTATTTAAATCAAACTGCGCCCCAATGCAAGCCGCCAGTTTGAGCATATTTTGAGTTTCAGTAAGCAATTTCTGCAATTGCAATGCCATAAACTCAACCACATCATCGGTAATTGCTAAAGCTCTGACTTCAGCAATATCACAGTGCCAATGGCGTGCTTCCCAGTCAAAAGTAATATACTTATCTTCATGTAATACTTTCAGAAACTGGGTGATAAAGAAAGGATTACCCTGAGTTTTTTGGTACACCAATTCGGTCAACGGTTGAGCAAGGGATAATTCGCAATTCAGCGTATCACTTACCAACTGATTCAGATCCACCACACTTAACGATTGCAAGTTAATTGTATTCACCCTCGCCCCAGTTTTGACGATTTCTTCTACAGTGAGAATGAATGGGTGAGCCGGTGACACTTCATTATCTCGATACGCACCCAAGACTAATAAATGTCTAGTCTTTTCCATCAACAATTGCAGCAATTTTGGTGAGGCTGAATCTGCCCACTGCAAGTCATCCAAAAATATCACTAAGGGATGTTCAACGCTTGTAAAAACTTGCACAAATTTCTGCATCAGCAGATTAAATCGATTTTGGGCTGCACTCCCTGATAGTTCTGTGGCTGGGGGTTGAGCGCCAACGATCCGCTCTAGCTCTGGAATGACATCGATTAAGATTTGACCACTATCACCAACAGCTTCTAGAATTTTCGTTTTCCAGACTTGGAGTTTGGCGTTAGATTCTGAGAGGAATTGCCCCATTAAGTCTCGGAAGGCTTGGACAAAGGCACTCAAAGGAATGTTGCGCCCAAATTGGTCGTATTTGCCTTTGATGAAGTAACCACGTTGACGCACAATTGGCTTGTGAACTTCATTGACAACGGCAGTTTTACCGATCCCGGAAAAACCCGCTACTAGCATCAGTTCGGTGTCACCAAGACTTACCCGCTCAAAGGCATCAAGTAGGGTTTGAACTTCAGTTTTTCGTCCGTAGAGTTTTTCGGGGATGGTAAAGCGATCGCACAAATCTCTTCGCGCAATTTCAAAGCTTTCAATCTTACCAGTTTTTTGGAGTTGAGTTAAACAATTTTCTAAATCAAACTTAATTCCTAATGCACTTTGATAGCGGTCTTCAGCATTTTTCGCTATTAATTTCATCGCAATATTACCAAGAACTTGGGGAATGTCTTTACTATTGCCTACAAGTGGTGGAAGTTTGGCAATATGACAATGTATCAACTCCATTGGATCGTGGGATTGAAACGGTAATTCTCCCGTCAGTAATTCGTAAAAAGTGACACCCAAAGAATAAAAGTCAGTGCGATAATCAATTCCTCGATTCATTCTGCCAGTTTGTTCTGGCGAAATATAAGCTAGTGTCCCTTCTAACACATTGGGACTCATCAGCGTTTGAGTTTCTCGTGGCAGTAAAGATGCAATACTAAAGTCAATTAATTTAACTTGTTTAGTTTCAGGATTAATTAAAATATTGGCAGGTTTAATATCTTTATGAATAATCCGCGAACGGTAGAGTATATCTAAGGTATTGCACAGTGCGATCGCTATTTCTAAAAACTCTTTTAAAGACGTGATATTTCGCGTTTCTGGTGAGGTGAAATAATCTTTAAGAGAAATTCCGCCAAAGTCTTCCATCACCAACGCATAGCCATTCTGGTAAGGTTCCAGGCTGTAGGTTTGAATTATCAGAGGTGAGTTAAGATTTTTAGCGATGGTGTACTGATTGCGAAACGACAAGAGTTCACTAAAACTCGGATAAGGATTTTTCAGCAATTTAATCACTACAGGTTTTCGATCGGTTTCTCGATCGCCGCGATAAACTAGGGTTCTCGAACCGTTGTAGAGTTGTTCGCTAACCTGATATCCAGGAATACTGACTGTAGTGCTAACCATACCGCTAAATCCTCAAGATTTCTAGATTTAGTGTTCCCAGATGGTTGAAGCAATTCATCTCTACAGCTTTTTTGCGTTTGATTTGGGTGTTGCGATCGCGTATGCTAAATTCAGTTTGATTTGTATTATCTTCTGTGGACAAAAACCGCGAACCGTTGATCAGTCTGGCACTTTACCACGCCTTTAAATGGTCAGTCGTCAGCCCGATGCTTCACGCCTACTTTCGGGGTCAGATTTATGGTACAGAAAATGTCCCCCAATCAGGGCCGCTACTGGTAGTGAGTAATCACGCTAGTTACTTCGATCCGCCGATTGTCTCTAATTGTGTACGTCGTCCAGTGGCGTATATGGCTAAGGAAGAGTTATTTAATATCCCCATTTTGGCGCAAGCGATTAAATTGTATGGTGCTTACCCCGTTAGTCGGGGAAATGCCGATCGCAATGCTATCCGTGCCGCTTTACAATATCTTGATAATGGTTGGGCTGTTGGTGTTTTTTTGCAAGGTACTCGCACTCCAGATGGTCGAATTACAGACCCCAAAAGAGGCGCATTGCTGCTAGCGGCGAAAGCAAAAGCCCCAATATTGCCGGTGAGTGTCTGGGGTACTGAAAAGATTTTACAAAAAGGAGCGTCCCTACCTCGCGCAGTTCCCATCACCGTGAGAATTGGTAACTTAATTGATGCTCCCAGTTCCACTAATAAAGAGGAATTGGAAGCGCTGACACAAAAATGTACCACGGTAATTAACGAGATGCATGATTTAGGACGATAAATTAAACAAGTAACAGAATTACGAATTACGTTAGCGTAGCGTTAGCGAGTCATCGAGCGTCATTACGAATTACGAATTATTATGAGCGGCTTTGAAGCCAAGAATTTTTGGGAGCGATTAAATAATCTGGCATTAGTTCGCTTTTTGCTTTTAGTTGCTTCCGGCTGGGCAATTGTACAACTTTTAGCTTATTTTGAAGCGGTCATTGTTATTTTTACATTTGCGGCAATTTTAGCTTTTTTGCTCAGTTATCCTGTACAAGGTCTGCGGCGTTTTTTGCCCCACGGCATAGCTGTTGGTGTCGTTTTTTTGCTGAGTATTGTGATTATAGGCGGTGTGATAATTACTGTCAGCTTAACGATTTTATCTCAAGGACAACAATTAATTAATAGTATCACTGCCTTTTTAAATTCTTTAGTACCTTTAATAGAGGGATTAGAAGGATTTTTACAAAACCGTAATTTACAGATAGATTTAAGTTTTATTGAAGAACAATTGCGGAATCAGGCTGTATCAACTCTTGTTACTAGCTTGGCCATTTTGCAAGGGTTTATGACAAACTTTGTCACCTTTATCTTGATTGCAGTTGTGGCGTTTTTCATGTTATTAGATGGAGACAAACTTTGGAATTTTATTTTAAAAATAGTACCAACACAGCGCCGTAATAGATTTACAAATATCATCAGAAAATCTTTTTTAGGATTTTTTAGAGGTCAGTTATTATTAAGTGCCTTTCTAACAATTTCAACGTTTCTAGTTTTTTTAATATTAAAAGTACCTTTTGCTTTGATATTATCAATAATAGTCGGGATTGTTGATATTATTCCTGGCATAGGAGCGACATTAGGAGTCAGCACAGTTACTCTATTTGTGTTATCTCAAGGTGTTTGGTTAGCATTGAAAGTATTAATAGCTTGTATTGTCCTTCAGCAGATACAAGACAACTTGATTGCACCCCGAATTATGCAAGGTGCGCTGAATCTTAATCCTGTAGTGGTGTTTTTTGCTTTACTAGTAGGGGCTAGAGTAGCAGGATTATTAGGTGTTTTTATATCTATTCCCATCGCTGGAGTAATTGTGTCTTTATTTGAAATTGATGAAATGAAATCTGAAGTTTAGTCATTGGTCATTTGTCATTTGTCATTGGTCATTGGTCATTTGTCAGGAACTCGGAACTAGTGAATAATGTAAAAATGGCCATTTACAAATGAACATTGGGAAGTAATGTCGGATTTAAGAGCGGAATTAACAGAAATTTTGGATGAGGCAGAGTGGGAATGGTTAATTCCTCATGTACAACGAGATGCAGTAATTTTGGTGGCACTTGAGTTAAACTTGGTGGATGTTGGAGTAGCGATCGCCAGCGATAACATCCCATCCGTGGAACAATGGATTGATGAGCAATTGATTACCAAACCCACGACAGTACAAGTGGGAGAATGGAATCTTGAGCGTAGTAAGCGATTTAACACTCTCATCGTTCAACCTTATGTTCTGGCGCAAGAACTAGCCGCCGCTTAACTCAATTCCGTGGATTTTAGAGACTATTGACTAAAGCAAAATTTTCTCCTTTAAGATTTATCCATCTAGGAGCTAGAATTGTTACCATAATTTCAGATTAGATGTTGAAACCTTGATCCAATCTGAAACCTTAGAATTATTAGAATGGCATCGCCTTTGCCAGCACCTTGCCACCTTTGCCGCAACTAAGCTGGGGGCGACAGCTGCGCGTCATCTGAAAATACCCGATTCTCAGACCCAAAGCGAACAGTTGTTAGAGCAAACCAAAGAAATCTACCAACTGGAAACTCGCCTGACCACGGGACTGTCATTTGAAGGAATTCAAGATATTGGCGATTCCTTAGAACGGGCAGAACGCGGCGGAATTTTGACAGGGGAAGAACTCTTAGCGATCGCCACCACCCTCGCTGGTGCGAGAAATTTACGCCGTGTGATCGACAATCAAGAAGATTTGCCGATATTGACTGATTTGGTTGCCGATTTGCGGACTTATCCCGAACTAGAACAAGAAATTCACCGATGTATTGATGAACGGTTCCAGGTAACTGACCGCGCGAGTCAAAAACTGGGAGAAATTCGCACAGATTTGCGGCGATTACGCAGCCAAATTACCCAAAAGCTGCAAAATATCTTACAGGCAAAATCTGGCGCAGTTCAAGAACAGCTGATTACGCAACGGAGCGATCGCTTTGTTATCCCCGTAAAAGCACCCCAAAAAGATGCCATCCCCGGTATAGTCCACGACACATCTACCAGTGGCGCTACGCTATACATAGAGCCGAATTCAGTAGTACCTCTCGGCAACCAACTACGGCAAATTATCAGAAGAGAGCAAGCTGAAGAAGAAGCGATTCGCCGCGTTTTGACAGAACTTGTAGCCGCAGTCAAACCAGATTTAGAGAGATTATTAGCGATCGCGACCACTTTGGATTTGGCAACCGCTAGATCCCGGTATAGTTACTGGCTAGGAGCGAACCCCCCGCGATTTATCCAGCGAGAAGACAGGGAAATCATTACCTTACGGAACTTGCGACATCCGCTCTTAGTGTGGCAGCAACAGCACGAACAAGGGCAACCAGTAGTTCCTGTAGATTTACTGATTAGTCCGCAAATTCGGGTAGTGACAATTACCGGGCCAAATACTGGCGGTAAAACTGTAACCTTAAAAACTTTGGGGTTAGCAGCATTAATGGCCAAAGTAGGTTTATTTGTCCCCGCCCGCGAACCAGTAGAAATACCTTGGTTTGATAAAGTGCTGGCAGATATTGGTGATGAACAATCCTTACAGCAAAGTTTATCCACATTTTCTGGACACATCCGCCGAATTAGTCGGATTTTGGAAGCATTGGGAAATGGGGAAGATGAGGGGGATGAGGGAGAGTCCCATGCCCCATGCCCCATGCCCAATTCCCTAGTTTTACTTGATGAAGTCGGCGCAGGAACCGATCCAGTTGAAGGAAGTGCTTTAGCGATCGCTTTGTTGCAATATCTCGCCAACCATGCCCAGCTAACGATCGCCACCACTCACTTCGGCGAACTCAAAGCCCTGAAATACGAAGACGATCGCTTTGAAAATGCCTCTGTAGAATTTGACGAAAGTACTCTGTCGCCTACTTACCGTCTGTTGTGGGGCATCCCTGGACGTTCTAACGCCCTAACTATTGCCCTGCGCTTGGGATTAAAACCAGAAGTGGTACAACAGGCAAAAACTCAAGTGGGAGAGGCCACAGATGAAGTTAACCAGGTAATTGCTGGCTTAGAAGCGCAACGCCGCCGTCAGGAAACCAAAACTGCGGAAGCCCAAGTTTTGTTACAGCAAGCGGAACGTTTGTACAAAGAAGTATCTGCAAAAGCCTTAAGTTTGGAGGAAAGGGAAAGCAGTTTGCGGGCTTCGCAGGAAGTAGCAGTGCAACAAGCGATCGCTCAAGCAAAAGGTGAAATTGCCCAAGTAATTCGCCGCTTGCAGAAAGGTACACCCACAGCCCAAGAAGCCCAGCAAGCCACCAATGCTTTGAATCAGATTGGCCAGCAATATCAGCCAGTAACGCCAGCAAAGCCAAAAGTCGGGTTTATGCCCAAAATAGGCGATCGCATCCGCGTTCCCAAACTGGGACAGATAGCAGAAGTGATCGCCGCCCCCGATCAAGATGGCGAGTTAAGCGTTCGCTTTGGGCTAATGAAAATGACTGTGAAGTTGGAAGACGTAGAATCTCTAGATGGTCAAAAAGCCGAAGCGATCGTCAAACCCAAACCAGCCCCACCAGCAGTAACCCCGCCACCACAAAATGTCCCAGAAATTCGGACTTCCCAAAATACTATTGATTTGCGTGGTAAGCGGGTGGCTGATGCCGAATACATTTTAGATAAAGCCATCTCGGAAGCTACAGGCCCAATCTGGATTATTCATGGCTATGGCACTGGTAAGCTACGGCAAGGAGTTCATGCCTTTTTGCAACACCATTCCAGAGTGAACAACTACGAACCAGCAGAACAAGCAGATGGCGGCAGTGGTGTTACCGTTGTTCATATAAAATAAAGTTCACTTGCAAATGGTAATTCTCACAATATTTAAAGAAAATACCAACCAACATTTACTATTTGCAAGTTTCTTTATTAAAAAGTTGGTACGACTGGTTACTTCTTGTTAATTTCCCATCTTTACCGAGAAATTGGGTCTAAAGCCCCGTCGTTCTACGACGGCTTTTTCTTCATCTTTAGACTTCTAATCAATTCTCTAAGAACATCGGTTTTTGTTCGCCCCACTAATTCGCAATATTCTTCAAGAATCTGAAACTCAAATTCTTCGATTCTAAAATCTAATCGCTTCTTCATTGATTCTTCCGGCTATATGCTGTACAATATTAGCATGAAAACACTGAAGTTCAAGTTATATCAACACAAGCGAAATAGATTTATAAAGCGGTCAATTAATGCTGCTGGGATAATCTACAACCATTGTATTGCTCTCCACAAACGCTACTACCGGATGTGGGGAAAACACTTGAATTGTATAAAACTTCAGTCTCATATTGCCAAGTTGAGAAAGCGTACTTCTTTTTGGCAATCAGTAGGTTCTCAAGCCGTACAAGATATCTGTCAGCGCATTGAAAAAGCCTACCAGCTATTTTTTAAACACAATAAAAAGGGGGTTCGACCACCGGGATTTAAAAAGGTCAGAAAATATAAATCATTCACCTTAAAGCAGGCTGGTTATAAGTTTCTGGGTGGCAATAAGGTAAAAATTGGTAATCGGACTTATCAATTTTGGAAGTCTAGAGAAATAGAAGGAACAGTCAAAACTTTAACTATCAAGCGCACACCATTGGGCGAGTTGTTTATGGTTGTGGTTGTTGATGAAGGCAGTAAACCAAAAATTGAAGTTAAGACGGGTAAAATCGCTGGTTTTGATTTTGGGTTAAAAACATTCCTCACCTGTTCAGATGGTACAACTATTGTTTCTCCCCAATTCCTCAAGCAATCACTGACCTTAGTAACCAAGTCTTGTTGTCATCATTCCAGAAAAATAAGGGGTTCCTCCAATCGTGAACGGGCAAGGAAGAATTTAGTACGCAAATACGAAGATATTTCTAATCGTAGACGTGATTGGTTCTGGAAGTTAGCTCACGAGTTAACAGATCGGTTCGATGTACTTTGTTTTGAAACGCTCAACCTCAAGGGGATGCAACGCCTTTGGGGACGGAAGATATCAGACTTGGCGAATGGTTACGTTTGTTCAAATCTTAGAATGGATTGCCAAAAATAAAAATAAATTGGTTGTTTTCATCAACCAATGGTATCCCAGCAGTAAGACTTGTTCTCATTGTGGACACGTTCTAGAAAAACTAGATTTGTCGGTGAGAGAGTGGCGTTGTCCTTCCTGTCAATCAATTAATGGAAGAGATGAAAACGCCGCACGTAATATTCAAACAGTCGGGGCATCGACTGTTAGCTTAGGTGATGTCAGACAGTCTCAGACTGCAATTGCTGTTTGAAGCTAGAATCCTCGCACTTATAGGGCGGGGAGTATGTCAATCCAGTGAGGATGAAAATAGACCTTTTATCCCTTACTTATAGAAATCGCCGAAAAAGATTTGGTTTGAGGTTTAATCTGATTGCTACTCTTTACAATTACGAGCTTCATCTCCCCCAATCCAAATTTGCCTGAGCGACTTTTACAAGAGGTCTATTGATTGCTCAAAACCTTGAAGCAACTGGGTTTTTACTCAACACTCAGCACTCAGCACTCAATACTCAGCTTATCTAGCATCAGCATCCTTACAATCCATCTGCACCACACAATTTCTTCCTTGTGCTTTTGCCTCATATAGTCCTTGGTCAGCAGCAGCAATTAAGGTTGCAGGAGATAATTGGCTATGAGGAGTGATGGTTGCCACACCAAGACTTAAAGTAATGAATTCACTGACCGAAGAATGGGGATGAGGCATTTGTAATGCACTAATATTGGTCTGAATATCTCTTGCAACTGCAACAGCCCTTTCAATATCACTATTCGGTAAAATGACTGCAAACTCTTCTCCACCATAACGAGCAACTAAATCAGCAGGGTGTTTAACTGTTTGAGAGATTGCCTTGGCAACCTGTCTAAGTGCATCATCTCCTGCTAAGTGTCCGTGCGTATCATTGTAAAGTTTAAAGTAATCAACATCACACAAAATCAAAGATAGCGAGCCTTGCTCTCGTGCCAACCATTGCCATTGTGTGTTTAAGGTGTCATCAAAGCAGCGTCGATTTGCCACTTGGGTTAGACCATCAGAACAGGCAAGGCGCTGTAATTCCTGGTTTGCTTGTTGTAATTGGTGGTAAAGTTCTGATTGCTGAATAGCGATCGCAGCTTGACTTGCTAACTGGTTAAATAAATTAATCTCCGATTGCTGCCATTGTCTGGGATGACGGCATTGGTGAGCAATCAATAGTCCCCACAAACGTCCTTGCTGCAAAATCGGCACGACAAGGTTTGCCCGGATTTGCAGACTTCTAAGGAGTTCAACATGACACGGCGAGAATCCCGCAGTTTCAATGTCTTCGATCGCTCTGGTGTTACCTTGTTGATAGTAAGCTGCATGGGTAGATTGAAAGCACGTATCCATAACGTGAAATCCCAGAATCGACATACACCCTTCTGCTAAGGATTCTACAGCGACTAAACCACTCCAGTCTGGCTCAAACTGGTAAATCACCACTCGGTCTACCTCAAAGAGTTGTCGCACTTCCGTTGCTGTGGTTTGCAAAATCTCGTCTAACTCCAAGGATTGACGAATGCGTTGCGTCACACCTGCGACAATTCGCTCAGATTCGCTTTGGTGTTGGACGCGCTGTTCAACCTGCTGAGAATGTGTTGATGCTACAGTCAAGGCGATCGAATCGAAGTGAGGGGTTATAGTGACAGGTACTGCACTGGGTTGACTAATCAAATAGCCTTGAGCAAGATTTGCACCTCTTTCTCGCAGCCAGTTCAGTTCCTCAATGCACTCAATTCCTTCAGCAACTGTCTGGATGTTTAACTTGTGAGTAATCTCTAGAAGCTTCTCAGTAATCGAAGCTTTGTAAAGGTCTTGATGTACATCTCGAATTAATTCCATATCCAACTTGATAAAGTCTGGACGTAACTGATGCAGCAAGTTTAGGCTGGAATAGCCAGAACCAAGGTCATCAAGAGCGATTAAAAACCCAGCATTCCGATAGTATTTAAGCACTGCCTTGAGATGGGCTAAATCTTGATGATTGTCTGACTCTACGACTTCAAAAACAACGCGATCGTGAGAAATTCCGGCAGTATCAATTGCCTCTACTGTACTACGTAGGCAAAAAGCTGGGTCATAAAGTGACGTTGGCACAAAATTAATAAAAATGTGTCCACTCACTTGATAGCGGCTGAATTGAGTGATTGTGCTGAGGCGAGCAACTTGGTCGAGTTGTGGGATAAGTCCAGTTTCGGTTGCTAACTCCAGAATTGGTGTCGGTAATACTAAATTGCCTTCTTCATCCAGCCCCCGCAAGAGCGATTCATATCCAAAAATCTCCGATGTATCGTTAATTAAGACAATTGGTTGGAAGTAACTAGTAAATCGTTCCTTTGCTAGCATTTCAACTAGCCAGTCGGATTGGTTCAACTTAATGAAGCGTTCTAATGAGGCTATGTCACTAAAATCATGGATTTGAGGTTGGGAAGTGCCTTGAATGAACAGGACTTGCGTCTCTTTTAATTCTCTTGGTGCAAGTAGTTTGGCCAGGTTATGGGCAATTTCTAGGGACTGTCCGGGTCTACACTCCAAACTCAAACCTGGTCGCTCGTGCATCAGTTCATACTTAAGGGCAAACTGGTGGAGGTAGGAGGTGACTTTTATCAGGGTATGTTGAACGGGAAACCAGAGAAAGAGCCTACCTGCCTCTTTAGTCCGGCAGCGTGCAACATTGCGACAAGCACAGGTTTTGGAGATAGGACATATTTGGCTCATAGCTAAATAATTTGCTTAATCCGATTTATTCTATTATTCCCGCTCTTTTTACTGTAAAAGATAAACTACACTTCAAATACATGAAGATTTTATGAGTTAAGTAAACTGAATAATTTAGCTGAGTAAGTAACTCAGCCGCAGACACTCAATTTTATACTAAAGTCTCAAATAATTGCCAATATATTTTCTGCAATTAAGTAAAATAATCAGGAGTTATATCAACATTTTAAGTTACAAAATAAAGTCAGAGTCAGCCAGAGTAGAAAGAACTTTTAGCTGAATTAATTCAGAGTGAATATGCTTTTTTAAAAATGAATCTAGACTCAAACAACGACAAAATATCGGAAATAATATCATGTTCGGCTGATTACTTATAAAATGTCATTGCGAGCAGAGCGAAGCAATGACAACTATTTATCGAACATGATATAGTTTATA
>NZ_JABXKI010000333.1 GCF_017115095.1 Nostoc sp. NMS4
CTTGGTGGCTCATAGCTTTTTCAGTGTTTTAGCATCACAATTACTCTTTGTTATTCTTGTGTCTGGTTCTGTCTTTGGGATAATGGCTTTGTCCCAGGTAACTATTGGATAATCCTTAGCGATTTCTCCAATAACAGTTCCCGTTTGTCCGACTTCAAAGCCCCCGGTTATCTTTTTACCACCAGAAATTTCAACTAACTCAACTCTGTCGCCTTCTTGAAATGCCATATAGTTAACTTCCTCTGATCTGCTAATATCTAAACTTCGGTGCTGGACTTCTTAGTTTTTCTCTGACCCACAGTTTTAATTGGGGCGATTGTCGGTTCTGGGTCACTAGATGGGGGTTTCTGTTCACTGGGTTTTTGAATTACATAACTGATTGCACCTGCACTACCCACGCTTGCGGCTGTGATGAACATTGCGTTTCTACCGAAGTGCTGCACTCCGAAATAGCCAAGCACTAAAAACCCAGTAGTAGTAATAGAAAGTAGAATTGGTTTAGATATTTTCATCTGGTTCAATTAGTAAACAGATCATCGTAGCTTTCGACTTTGGAAATTGGATTTACGCTGGGTGAAGCTCCATTACACTTATCTCGAAAATGTTTCCGCAGTATCCAACACACGGCAGCTGTTAAATCGTCACTCAAGAACAAGCTCTCTGCCTCAGCTTTCAAATGCGGAATTAATTCTCGCGGAACACTCACCCTGTTACTTTCAGCCATCGTTATTCCCCCCTATTTTTGATGTGAAATTGCGAGTTTCAGCAATCCCTGAACATTTACGATCTGTGAGTTTTGAATTGTGGCGATTCCTTGCCGCGCTGCGATTGAAGCAACATTCGGTAACGCTGCCCCGCCGCCAACGAGATAAACCGCATCCAAATCATCAGCGCGAGATTGCAAATGCTTCCACGCTGGGACTAGACAAGATGCAAGCCACCCCTTCAGTTCATCGCTGTAAATCTCCGAAAACTCCCAGGCAGTCGTTCCATAGCTGAAATTCTTAGCCAATCCCTCACGGATTAAATGAGGGTTAGCTGGTTTGTTTAAATGGCGGCGGGTTTGGAGATTATTCGCTATCGCCTCACACAAATGATGTACGCCCACAGTGTCGATCTTTCGGCTGTTCTGTAGCAGTTTATTGCCCTCGAAAATTGAGGTGATCGTCGTGCCATGCCCCAAGTCGATTAACGCAATTTTCTGTTGACCAGGAGCGCGAGAAATTAGCAAAGCCCCTACTCCCTCCTCTGTGACTTGACAGTTGACATAAATATTTACAATGTCTTTTCCATCAAATTTGACGGTGTGATTTCCTTGCAGCGCTCTCTTTAAATCAGATGAAAATGCCTGGGAGTCGTGCAAACTGGCAACTACGAGTAAGTTATAAGTTTGTTGCCTTGGAACAAGTGCGATCGCTCCCAGCAGCATTTGCAGACCGTAAGTAATCTTATTCCTCCAGTCGTCAACTATACGTCCAAATGATTGCTTGAAATATATCTCCGCAGTCTCTCCGATTAACCATTTTGAGTTAACTAGGTCGGTGCGATCTCCTTGCAAATATTCGACTAATGCGCCATTCCCTAAACTCTCATAGTCGTTTTTATCACTGTCGGATAATGATTTGAAGTATGAGGGGATGAGGATCTGTCCTTGTGGGGTATGTAACTTTGAGTACCCGTTACCGCAATCCCATCCGCATGGGGTTATGTCATGGGTAATTCTGCCATTAGTGGCAATTGTTTGCAGATATGTCAATTAAGACCATCCTTATTTGATTAGTGGGGAATTGTTTGTTAGTTTCGCTAAACGGGCTTAGGGCTTCACTTTCAGCAAGTCGGGGTTACTGTTTGCAGCAATGGCTGGGTCTGTTATCCGCCGGCTGTGTTGGTGGAGGTTGCCGTTTGTGGCTTACACTTGCTAATATATAGCAGGTGCTAGCACCTGTCAACACTTGCTGAAATATTGAGTGATGAAATGACATGAGCTTAAGATGGTTAAATAGTATGACTAATTGCTATAAATGCCATCTAAAAACCCGCAAGTGTCGATACGGCTGACTCCTGAAGAGTACGAATATCTTCAGGATGTGGCTGAACGAAACTTTGTAACTTTGCCTCAGTTTGTCAAAATATTGGTTAAAAAAGCGATTGCAGAAGACAAACAGAATAAAAAGGTATCATGACCACCGATCAACCCCAAAACACGCCTCGCCTAGATCGTATCGAAGCAGTTTTAGACACTGTAGCGATGCGACTAGACACTTTAACTAGACAACAAACCAACACTCAAAACCAGCTTGATGACCTCGTTTCTACCGCTAATAGCATTTTTGCGAGAAACGCCATTATGAACGACGTGCTTCTGGAGTTGCGTGAAAATTCCGAACAGCACCAGCGTAGCTTCGAGCAACATCAACGTAATTTTGAGGAGCATCAAAGGACTACAATGCTGCTTTACAGAGTTTAGAAGCAATTCTCCTGCAACTTATGGGGGGTAGGTAGCGATCGCATTAATGAAAGTATTAAAAGTATTTGCTCTATTTATCTTTTTACAACTTGTTCTTGAAATTCTAATAGCAAATACAAGCACAACTACTCTTGCCCCTGACAATACAACACACGGAACAAACATTAGAAGAGATTGAGACATGATCCAAGGCAAGTTAGAAATTACCATCAAAATCAGCGAACTGCCCCAATCGGAAACTGTAGAGAATGGTTGGCACCGACTAGAGATTGAATGCGACGAACGCATTATTACGATGGTTATTAAGCCGAAAATCTTCAAAAAACTCACCGATGCACAAGCTAACTACCCTGAGTGGGTGGGTGCGATCGCAGGGAAGATGGGAGAGACGACCGAAAACGGCTTTGTACTGCTAGAGCCTAACATCCAGGTTTTCGAGAAAAAATCAAAAGGGGACAAAGTTCCAGCAGCTTGATAGTTTCTTCTTCCAATCCACGGAAAAAAGACAATTTACCAAGGTGGTAGCGGCAACGCCCCAGCTACCAACGGAGGCAATGCAGGAAATCTAGAACCGTTGAGTCTATTAATACCAAGAATTTAATCCTGTTACTTGTCAACGTATACGTTTATCAGTAGTTGCACACTTACAAATGGTTGGGTTTTTAGCCTTTCAATTTACGGCATAGTGGACAATATCCCTTCCACAAAATTACTCGGCAGTTCTGAAAATTCTGTCAGAAAAAA
>NZ_JABXKI010000392.1 GCF_017115095.1 Nostoc sp. NMS4
GGCTGATTGATAGCGATCGCTAAAATGATAACAAACCATTTTATCTAAAATTGCCGCTAATTCTTCACTCACTTGCACCGTTTGCCGCCACATCACATTCCCCGTTTCTATATCTGGGTGAAGTTCTTGCGGTGGTATCCCAGTTATCGCTTGAATAGCAATCATCCCTAAAGCATAAATGTCACTGCATAAGCGGGGATGACCGGCAAATTGTTCTGGAGGCGCATAACCCCGTGTCCCGATGGCTACTGTGGCTAATTCTGTTTTATCACTACTTGACGGTTGCATCAATTTCACAGCCCCAAAGTCAATCAATACTAGCCGATTATCTTGAGTGCATCTAATAATATTAGTCGGTTTGATATCTCGATGAATCACTCGATGCTGGTGAACAAATTCTAGAATTTCTAAAACTTCTTTGAGCATCTCCATCACAAATGATTCATTTTGCACATTCTGCACAGGTGGTAATTCTTCGCTTAGGGTATGTCCCTCAATATATTGTTGAATTAAATAGAATTCGTGGTTATCTTCAAAATAAGCAAGAAGTTCGGGAATTTGATGATGTTTACCCAAAGATTCTAATATTTCAGCTTCACTATGAAATAACCTGCGTGCAACTTGTAAAAAGCGTGTATCTTGACGGGCTGGCATTAACTTTTTAACAACACAAATTGGATTACCTGGTCGTTGAGTATCCTGTGCTAAATAAGTCCGACCAAATCCACCAGCACCGAGAGTTTTAGAGATTTTGTAGCGTCCACTCAAAAGCAAATCACCTGATTTTATTTCTGGTGAATCAATTGGGGGAAGAAAATCAACAGATGAGTCGGGAATTGCTGTTTTGTCTTCTAAGAGTACATTTAATTGCGCGATCGCTTCTTGTTGTTTTTCAACTTGCAAAATAATCACCTGAGTTCGCTGCTGATTTTGGTAGCTAGTATAAGCAATTACACAGATACTACTAATCACCAAAGCAAGGGCAGAAGGGATTAACGGTATCCATCCCGCTTGTAAAAACAAAGCAACGCAGATTACTACTAAGCCAAGTAGAGTTGTCGCTTCCATCACTAGCAACAGCAACGGATTTTGCCACCGCCATGCTAAAATACCACCTAAAAGCGACCAGCCCCACACCCAAATAAGTTCTACCCAGTTTGGCCAATACCAAATTAGCGATCGCCCATCCAACACTGTACTGATGAGTTGACTTGCTATCTGTGCATGAATCAACAAAGCGGGCATTCTAGCTGGTTGATCTGGTAAAGCGCTGTAGGGCGTATAAAAGCCACCTGGAGGGAGATTAGTTGCTGTAGCGCCAATAATTACCAGACGGTCTTTAAATAAACTAGGGTTGACTTGGCTATTGAGGACTTGTGTAAGAGTTACTTGGTCGGCGAAGCTGTTGGGGTGACGGTAATTTAATAATATTTGATAGCCCTCTGCCTCCAAATGTTGGTATCCACCAGAATTAGGATGTAAAGGCGAAAATAAGATTTTACCTAACAGAAAATCTCCTTTTTTAGTAAAATCGTATTCAATACCTTGTTTTTCCAGATAATTAATTGCAATTAATGCACCAAATGCAAATGATGTTGTACATTTCTTGTCTGTAGAGTTAGCAAATAACAAAGTGCGGCGGATAATTTGGTCGTTTTCATTATCAGCAACTACATCGCTAAACCCAACATTATCTATAGGAATATTCGGCGGTGGTGGAATTTCATCTCTACCTAAGCTGCTGAACAAACAAGTGCTGACAATGTTATCTTGATTTGGGAGATTAGCTGCCAAATTATTATCTTCTGGTCGGAAAAGATATAGACCAACAATTCGCGGTTGATAAGACTCTATTTTCTTTAATAGCTGATTAATTGTCCGATCTGATAGAGGCCATTTCTCTCGTTTCAGATCCTCATCAGTAATTTTTACTAGTAAAATCCGTCCATCGGGTGCTTCTGCGGGACGCGATCGCAACATCTGGTCATAAACTCTTAACTCCCAAGGCTGTAACCACTTGAGTTCTCGAATTCCCCAGATGAAGGCGGTAACTCCTACACTGGTAACAAAAATAATTTGCAGCCAGCTTTTGCTTTTAGAAGTTTCGCGGGAATCCTGAACTTTGACAAAAGGGACACGGAGTTTTTCTAATAGTCCACTAATCACGGCGTTGGGGCGGTAGCCTGAATTGGGTAGATGTTGCAGACGCAGAAGTTAATTTTCGGAATCTAGGTTAAAAGCTAGTTAACCTGAAGCTTTTATTAATGTAGCAATTTACTTGCTATTTAGAGAGTTTGACGTATTCCTACTTTGAAAGCAAGTTTACGCCCAGCGTCAACTAATCAGACAAGCACTAATCATCTGTTTGAGATGTTTGAACATCTTCAACCGGACTGGCAATTGGGAAAGAAATCGGATTAGTCAATGGAGTTAGTGAATCTAATTGAGGTTGTTCAAGTGATGCTTCAATGCTTGAGTCAGCATAATAGGAGCCAACAATTTTATCATAGTTAGAAGCAACAGCTAAAAAAGCGCCACCCAAAATATAGATAGGTAATGGCAGATTAAACTTTTGCAACCAGTCAAACAGTTCCGCCAAGGCAAACAGCACCAAAAAACAGGCAAGCCAAACCTTCATATTCTCATCCCCGCAATTGAAACAATTCTATCTTAATGAAGGAATGGCACTAAGATAAGCCCAAAGTCTTGTGTTGCCTCGTTCCCAGCCTGGAGGCTGGGAATGTATTACGAGAGGCAGAGCCTCTGGTCAAGCTACTGGAGGCGGAGTCTGCCTCCCAGAATGGGTTCCCAGCCTTTAGTCCTACAGTATACACACAAGTCGAATTACCCCCCTTAATCCCCCCGATGTATTGGGGGGAAAAAAGAAATCTAGTTCCCTCCCCTTTGCAAGGTAACACCTTCAAAGATTAATTCACTATCTGGCGAGGGAAAAAAGAAATCTAGTTCCCTCCCCTTTGCAAGGGGAGGGTTAGGGTGGGGTAAAACCTTGGTTAATCCCTGCAAGATTGGATAATTTATTTTTTGGAAGTCCCTAATACATCAAAAAATATTGCTCCAGGGTTGACGTTTCAGTGTTTCGCGCAGTCTGTAGCAGCTTCCGCCTTCCCTGTAAGAGCTTCCGCCAAGACGTTTCCGTGTTTCGCGCAGTCTGTAGCAGCTTCCGCCTTCCCTGTAAGAGCTTCCGCCAAG
>NZ_JABXKI010000266.1 GCF_017115095.1 Nostoc sp. NMS4
CAAAAAATGATGCTTAAACACAAGTTCTCTATTTAAATAACAGAATTTTCTGTTACTTTTTTCAAAATGAGAATTGCTGGTTAAATGTTTGGTTCGAGAATTCGTTTTTAAAATCATATCCTCTCCAATATTTTGAGGCAATGCAAAGCTTGGGGTATTGAGGTATACCGCCTTTTAAGTTGGTTAACGTGGGTTAAAAAACCGTCGTTTTTAGTTCAGCAATCAACAGGACTTGTATTGGTAGTTGTTTTTTTCGTCCTATTGACTGCTTTTTAACCGGATTAATTAGTACGCATGAACTAAGAGACTGTCATTTTACATGATCACTGGACTTGTCAGAATCATCTCCCGCCTCCGGTGTGTGGTCGAAATGTCAGATTAATACGGGTGCTAACAACTTTGTTGGTCTTGGGAAGCTGATGCAGATGTGTGGACTGACAACCAGGGTGCATCACAAGTAAACTGCCATGTTCCAGCCAGAAATCCGTTGGTCGGCCGCTGATGGGCTTGATTTGGAATTTGCGACATGACCCCAGGCTGACTGATGCGATGGCTGGGTTAAATCCCATTGATGGCTCATTGTCAGAATGCCAGCCAATCGAATCAATACCACTGCGGTACTGGTTGCCGATGACGATGCGGAACTTATAGCCAGTCAATCCGGTAATGCAGTCGCGTAACTTGGTCAGAGAGTCTGTCCAAGTCAGAGGTTTCAAAAACACGCTATTGGAGTAAATATAGTCACAGCCTTTGTCACCGTACAGGCATTCCAGGCGGGGGACAGGCATTGTTTTACCCAACATCCCGAACACTGGCTTTACCCTGACCATTAGCGTCAACTTCAATTTCTTGTTTTATCTGCTCTATGATTTCGGCGATTTCAATTTGTGACATAATTTTCAGTTCTGTGATAATTTTTCGTTGCGTGATTAGAAAAAATCAGACTTTAACCCGCATCAAACTTTTTTCACCGACCAGTGAGAAACGACTCTCATTAGTTGGTGATTTAGTTAACGTTGGCGACATCAATTCAACAACGTAAAACCAGGAATTATTCACAAGTGCAATTCCCAAAATGAGACGCTGTTTTGTTCCCTTATCGTGACAACACAACATCACTCTTTGCCCTTTCCGGCGAGGCTGAAGGGAGGGCAGGGGAGTCCGGCGATAATACCGTCAACTTCTCCAACTCCGACTCGGTAAAGAGACTCAATTGTGATGTCATGAATGTCTGGAATAATTGGAATATGCGGGAAGCGTAGACTTAACACCTGCTGGCAGTACTCGTTGATTTCGCAAAAAGCTACAGTTTCAAAACCACCGCTAATCATGTGACCGAGGGTGAAGCCACCAATACCGGAGCAGAGGTCAAGAACTTTTTGAGTTTTAAGGGGAGTGATTTGCTGTGTCATGCTCGTCTCCCTAATAAGTAATTAATCGCTTCAACATCAAGAGCAGCAATGCGTTTTTTAATTGATTGAGGTGGGTTATCAAAAAACTGTTTGAGATCCGAATGGCACTAAGAAAAGCTGGAACACTTGTGGTTTAAGCAGTTTGTAATTGCTTGCGTAATTCACGCCGGGGTTTTGTCATCAAGGGGTAAGCTTTTGGGCGGCGTTTACGAACTCGTGGTTCACTTCTACCAGGGCGATCACTCACAGTCTTGTGAACGATAACTTTTAGTAAAGTGCGATAAATTTCAAGACGTTTTGTGTTGTGAGCAGCTAACAATTGGGGAATAAAGTTATTCAAATGATGGCGAGTACCTTGTAAAGACAAGCGCAACGGAGGAGTACCGTAAGTATTACCTGCCGACCACATCAAACTACGAAGTAGATTGTAAGCGAGCAAATAAACATAAATTTCTTTGCGTACCATTGAGGGGGTTTTACACCGCAAAACATCCATGCCCAAGGTAGTTTTGAGATGTCTTAAATCTAGCTCAACATCCCACCGTTTACCGTAAAGCCCAACAATATCTAGAGTAGAATAAGTTGCTTTATCTAAGAGAGTAGTAATTACACTGACTCTTTCTGTACGGAAACCAGGAATAACAATGTAATAGTAAATCTCTCGCACAGTTATAGTTTGAGGTAGAGCATCAAATTCATCTTGGCTCAATCCTTTAGGGCAGATTTTAGGTTTGTACCAAGTAACTAATTTATCGCAGTCTCCAATAATTTTACCTTTTCGCATAGAAGTTTTTCGAGCTTGATGCTTACGAAATACGGCATCACAATTGATTTTTTTAATAGCAACCATATCGGCGTAAGCGCAAAAAGCTCTATCCCCTAAAAGGATATCTAAGGGATTAAGAAACTGATACAGTTGACGAGCAAGTTTAATATCATGAGTGTTCAAAACATCGATGCACAATGCGACAGCGGCTCCCGTCGCTAAACTGAATATCACTCCAATCTTCGCAATTGGAAACCCACATCCAGCTTTTTGAGTATTTGGTTGAGGGTATTCTTTCTGGTTCTCTAAAGTGTCAGGCATGGACACAGTTGACCCGTCTATCACCTTCACATTTCGACCACACCATAAATGTTCTTTCCCTACCCTTTTTTCTAAGCTTTGTCCAGACTGATTAAAAAGTTTTTCTAATAACTTTTCTGGTAATCTAGACCGCGCTTGACAATACGCGCTTGTATCAGTTGATGGAATTTCTACTCTTTGACATGCCAAATAAGCAATAACTTTACTCACTGCATTATGGCAACTTTTATCAGTATCCAAAACCTGAGATAAAAACGCCCACAGCGTTACTATGGGGTCAAATAATCGCTGATAATATTTAATTTTTAGCTCCGTCAAAGCCTGCTCAATTACAGATTCTGGTAACAGTTCTTTAAAGGGTAGTCCCAAACTTTGACTAAATGTTTGCTTGAGAATTTGTACTCGTAGTGTCACAGTAGTATTTATGTTGTTGGCTTATTCGTATCAATGAAAGTATTTCATGAACGAGTAAGCTTTTCCTATTCTTATAATTTTTGGACAGCCCGTGCATCATCGCCCCATCCATGAAGGTCTATCTGATCCGGGAGCGATCGCTTCACCTGCCCACTCACTGTTCATTGATTAAAAGTTTAAATCCTTACCTCATATAGCTTATAGCTTTTCTTAGTGCCATTCGTTTGAGATCCCATCTCCGAATTTGGTAATGTCTGGCAGAGCGTCTTGTAGCTTT
>NZ_JABXKI010000380.1 GCF_017115095.1 Nostoc sp. NMS4
GGCTTGCTAATCGGTCAACTAGCGCCGAACGCAAAGCCACAGCTTCTTGTGAAATGATGGGCGAACCATCAGCATCAAAGGCTGGTTCTGAACGTTCTTCACCTTCAGAGGATGAATGAATCTCATGGAGATGAATCGGAAAAGCGCTCATCAAATAATCCATCACATATTCCCGTGGAGTTAGATCAAGATTCAAGTCCTTCCACTCAGTCGCCGCAACCTCATTGAGTCGTCGTTTCAACAGTTCCTCATTAGTGGAAACTATTTGCACAACCACAGCATTCCCTTGGGCGATATCCTGCTCAATGGCTTTAATCAGTTTCGGGCATTTCATCCCAGTCAACAAATGGTTAAAGAATCGTTGTTTGTGGGATTCAAACTGGGACATCGCAGACATTTTAGCCATACGGTTGTATGTTTTCGCGCCGGAGATATTACACGCTTCTAACGCCTTGTATAAGTTATTGTGGATTATTTGGAAAGCGTCGGCATAACTGTCGTAAATCCTTTCCTGAGTAGGAGTTAAGTCAATTTCCAATGTGTCATATTCAACTCCCTCAAAACTGAGCGAGCGCGCCAGATATAATCCCAGTGCTTTTAAATCCCTGGCAACAACTTCCATTGCAGCAATACCACCAACCTCAATGGATTCCACAAAGTCTTCACGGGAGGTAAACGGGAAGTCGCCAGTCTGCCATAGTCCCAGGCGATTAGCATAGGAGAGGTTGGATACTTTGGTCGCACCGGTAGCTGACACGTAGACAACCCGTGCAAGAGGTAGTGCATTTTGTAGCCGAAGACCGACGATACCTTGCATAGATGCTTTGACCATTCCCAACTTCCCCTCTTGTGCCATCGCGTTACCCATTGCGTGACATTCGTCAAATGCAATTGCACCTTCAAATTCCTTGCCTGCCCAGTCAATGATTTGTTTGAGCCGACTTTTACCACCCTTCAGGGATCTTAAGGTAGAGTATGTAGTAAAGAGAACACCTTGCGAAAAGGGGATTGGATCACCTAGTTTGATATTGCCGAGGTCGATGATGTCTTTTTCACTACCACCTAGCGCACACCAATCTCGTCGCGCATCCTCAATCAGTGCAGAACTTTTGGAAATCCAGATGGCTTTTCGTCGTCCCTGACACCAATTGTCTAAAACGATACCAGCGACTTGTCTACCTTTACCCGCACCCGTCCCATCTCCCAAGAACCAGCCGCGTCTAAACCTCACAGCATTTTGCTCACTGTTCGCCGCGACTGTAACATTGTCTAGCGAATCATCCACCAAATAGGAACCAGACAGGAATTCTGAGTGCGTTTGTCCTGCGTAAACCACGCTTTCAAGTTGTGCTTCAGATAACAATCCTTGTGCAACAATCTGTTGAGGGAGATGCGGTTTGTAGGTGGGTGCTGGTGGAGAGACTAGTGCCAGCGCTGCACTTTCGCACAAGAGCGAGGGATGGGGTAAAGCATCCTTAATGCGAACTCTTTGTGGGCGATAGCTTTCATAAAGTGCATCTTTTAGTCCTTCGGTTGCAGTCCACTCGACAACCTCATAATTTAGGGGAGCAACATCTATAAATTGGGATGTAGCTTGAGTATCTGGTATAGAGTGGCTCTGTTTTAGCTTAACAAGACTTAAAGAAACCGTTTTTGGTGCAGTAGCTTGAGCATTAAGATTTGGTGGTTGCCACACCAGTCGAGTTGGGAGTTGCTCAATCAACTCCAGCAGTTCGGTAAGCTCCACTGTATGCGGTATACAAGCAATGTGAGTGGGATCAGCAGCCGGAACTTTATCAATCACCGTAATCCGGGTATCCATTTGTGTACCATGCTTCGAGTACACTTTACCGTTGACCCCGACTGAAAGCACAACTGTTGCTTTTTCCTGCATGTTGAGAAAAGTTTCTCGCCAATCATCATTGCTTGGAGAAAACCAATTAGCAGTAATCGTTACCAGTCGTCCCCCATCTACCAGCCTTTGCAATGCTGAGTTGACATGACGTGGTGTGGCATCCGGGTTGCGATTCCTCACTTTGGGCGATGATGAAAACGGAGGATTCATCAGCACTACAGATGGTTGAGTTTTACCAGCTAGGTAATCGTTGATTTGTTCGGCATTAACATCGAATAACGGAACACCTGGAAATAAGCGTCGCAGGATTTTACTTCTGTCTTCTGCCAGTTCGTTAAGCATCAAGCTTGCACCTTTAAGTTTGGCGAACTGGGCAAGAATACCAGTACCAGCACTTGGCTCTAGAACCAAATCATTGCTGTTGATTTGTCCAGCCATTGCTACCAAGTAAGCTAGGGGCAAGGGTGTAGAGAACTGTTGTAATTTTAGTTGCTCCTCACTGCGGCGGGTGTGAGTTGGGCAGAGTGTTTCTAGCTGTTGCAGTTCTAAAAGAGGATTTTGTGGTAATCCACTACGTTGCAGATATAGGATTAGTGCTACCTCTACAGCCTCATAAGCATCTTTCCACTGCCAAGCACCTTCTGCCGCAGTGCCAAGAAAGTACCGATTCATCTGTGCTTGAATCGTCTTTGTTGCCAGGGGACGCTTATCGAGCAAAGGTTTAACAAGATATGAGGCAACGTTGACCAATGATTGTCCGTAGTCTAAGACAGATATTAGGTCAAACAGAGAACCTTGTGTTGCGATTTGGCTCACCATATTTATACATATTAATTTTCACTCGAAATTTGGCGTAGCCATTGCTGAATTTAATAGCTCACGCCGACTCCGGGCGGTTACGCCATCGCCAACATCAAGCGATCGCTCCACTAAATTCAAATTGTGTTGATTTTTAGGAACTATGCAGCTTTCTTGGGTCTGCCGGGTTTGCGAGACGATTCACCCGGCGCTGATTTGGGTTTCTTAGTAGAAGTAGCCTTGTGTTGATTTTTACTACGCTTCGGTTTTATTTCTTGGACTGGAGGGAGTAGTCTCAATGTTGTCAATGTCAGTACAACACTTTGATTTTCAAAAGTACTGTTAGGTAATGCTGGCTCTAGAGTCCAGGGATCAGGAATTTCATCAAACTGTGGAGCAATGAACGGGACTGGTTGAGTCTCCAGTTGTTCAAAGTCAGGAATTTCTTTAATCTGTGGGAAGAGCGTTGATGTTTGGGACTCCTCCAACACAGATGGTTGTGCAATTGCAACAGGTGGCAAAGGTACAATCCACA
>NZ_JABXKI010000309.1 GCF_017115095.1 Nostoc sp. NMS4
GAGGAGTGATCGTCGCGGTTCTGGATGGAGAAGTTGACGTTTACCATCCTGACTTCAAGGGTCGTGTTGTCCGTAAGCGTAATTACACCAATGAACCTTGGGGCAACCCCCATCCACATGCAACTCATGTGGCAGGTATTATTGCAGGTAACGGCTCAAAGTACAAAGGTATGGCACCAGAAGCAATTATCTGGAGCTACAAGATTCAAACTTCTGAAGCAAATGAGTCGGCAGAAGGGTTTAGGGGCGCAGATGCCATTGAAGATGTGATTAAGGATATGAAAGATGGGGTCAGGATAGCTAACTGTAGTTGGGGGACATCCGCAACGCCTGATGGCACTAGTATCTGGGCGAAAACTGCTGAACGAGCCGCAAAACTGGGCTTAGTTTTGGTAAAGAGTGCAGGCAACGGTGGTCCCGGTCCTGGAACCCTCACATCTCCGGCAGATGCCAAGGGTGACGTGATTGTTGTCGGGGCATCCAGCCATGACGGTACGGGAGTAATGAATTTTAGCAGCCGTGGTCCAACTACTGACAACCGACCAAAGCCGGACATATTGGCACCTGGTCAGCTGATTGTCTCTGCTAAGCCTGGTAAAGGCTACCAAAAGATGAATGGTACTAGTATGTCAGCACCTCATATTGCTGGTATTGCTGCTTTAATTCTAGAGCGTTACCCGCAACTAAAACCTTGGCAGATCAAGAAAATTCTGATGGAATCTGCAAAAGGGCTTGACTCGGAAAAAGACCCGAATGTCCAAGGTAAGGGATTAGTTGATGTCGTCAAAGCACTGCAGATGGCAGGGCAACCTTTGTCCGAGGAGAAGAAGATTACCTACACATCAGCAGTCACAGACAGGAAGCTGCTTGAGCAGCTGAATATTGCTGTACAAAACACTGGTGGGGAAACGATGCAAGCCGTGAAAGCAAGCCTAGTTGCAACTAATAACGGTATTAAAGTCACCCGTGGCGAACAAGACTACGGCAATTTGCGTGTCGGCGAAGATGCGAGACGCGACTTTGAGATTATCGCTCCGAGCAACAAGTCGGGTCAATACGATCTCACTTTAAATTTGAACTTTACCACGCCGACTGGGAAGAAGTCCCAATCCTACCAAATTGCTCATGAAGTCCTAAGTCTTCCTAAATAGAGCTTGGCTAAGCACAACAAAAACTAAGTAGGGCGAGTCAAAACAACGATGAAAATTAATTTTACTACCATTGCACGGGGCGCTCAAAGTGGCTTCCACACATCCAGCCAAATGATGATCAATAGTCCAGAAAAATGGGCAGACGTTTGGGAACAGCACACCTCCGATAGCATACCACCTCCACCTATTCCGTTCGTGGATTTTACAAATGCTCAGGTAGTCGCCGTCTTTGCGGGAGAGAAGCCTACTAGCGGTTACTCGGTTGATATTTTGGCAGTCGAGAAGACAGGTGACTCCCCATCACTGGTCATTACAGTTAAGGATTGCCAGCCTAATCCTGGAGACTTTGCTTCAGATGTGATTACACAACCGTATCATATCATTAGAATTCCCCGAATGGATGTGGAACAAGCAAGATTTGAACAGGCTTAGGCGAATACCACGTTTGTTAAGTCAAATTTTTGGCAGATAAAGGAAACGTTTCTCATTCGGTTTAGAAGCAGTCTTTTCTTAAGCTTGCAAGAAGAAAACGTAATTTTACCAAGTAAAAAATCATGACAGCGCAGATAATCGAACAGTTTGAATTGTTCTCTGAGGCGGAACTGGAAACCTTAGAATTCCTACCAGAGGAGTTAGAAAGCATTGAAGCTGAATTAATTCCCGACCTCGAAAGTATACCAGGGTTATGAGAACAGATTGAGTGGTGTTAAATTCTATGCTTCAGCGAATTATGACCAAGTCATTTACGGCATTTGGGTTTTTGAAAGCGGTACATTCACTAATCAGGGCGATGGTGGATACATTAACTGGGCTTTCATAGGCCGGTTTCAAAGAAATAAGGGTCATGTGAGATTCCGGAAAGGCTGATTCGCTACCCAACCTATATTTAAGTGCGATCGCTAATTTTGTAGCGACAGTTTAAAAAAATGCGATCGCTCATGGATGATGGTTGATAAGAGAGCGATGTTTGTTCGTCCAAGTGCGATCGCTAATTTTGTAGAGACAGCTTTTGGGGCGATCGCCTCAGCCCTTGATCCTCGCTATTCAATGCTCATTAACAACAGGAGAGAAAATCATGAAAGCACAGATAGTTGAACAGATTGAATTTTTTTCAGAGGCGGAACTGGAGAGCTTAGAGTTCCTGCCAGAGGAATTAGAAGCCATTGAGGAAGAGCGAGTTCCTGACCTGGACAGTATATCTTTCGAGGATATCGCCAAAGAGCTGGAAGCTTATTTCGAGAGAGACATTGAAGGGGCTCAGTTGGAAAGGAAACGTGGCGGTAAAAAACCTAGTAAACCTGAAGAAGAGGAAATCAGAATGATCACATACCTTCTGAATACGGGCGTTGCTGCCGGAAGGGCGTATGCAAATGCAGGAGGTCATCAGAGTACTCGATTACCTAAGGCGCCAAGAGGGGAGGAATATCTAGAGTTCGATCTTGGTTTTGATCGTTACGGTAACCGTGGCAGGCACCGTTTGGTCATATTGGCTCAAGTCGCAGTAAGGGTTGGTAGAGTGTTATATAAGGCGTATTACACCGTCGATCATTACGAGCATTTTACTGAGCTTAAACATTGGTGACAAGTTAAGGTTATAAACTATTTGTCAATAAGCAATTATGCTTAAAATATTGTCCTAAATCGGGGTTAGAAACACCATTTTTAAGCTAGCGATCGCGTCATATTTAAAAGTATCGTTTGCCCTTGTACTCAAACCAGAGTATTAAGCTAAATTTGATACTCATTATTTCAGTTAATTTCTAGCTTAATTACTGTTGACAAAACTAATTTTGTCTTAACTTGTCACTAATGGATCTTAAAGGATTTTCATAGACTTCCAAAAATAGAATTTCACACGGATTGGACAGAAGAACATCCACATCGCCAGAATGCAGAACCCCCTCACCACGATCGGCGAGTCCACCATCATCTCCCAGCCGCGCGAACCGTGGGAGCGGGTAGTGGGCAACCCCTTCGTCAACGAGGCCCCTGCGCCCATCAAGGACCCTAGCGGGCAGTTACACATCGTGTACT
>NZ_JABXKI010000229.1 GCF_017115095.1 Nostoc sp. NMS4
AAAATATGGAACTATACTTAATTCGTCATGGCATCGCCGAAGACCAGGGATTAGGTATCAAGGATGAGGAACGCAGCCTAACCAAAGAAGGAAGGCAAAAAACTGAGAAAGTTGCCCAAAAACTTGTTAAATTAGGTTTAAGTTTTGATTTAATTCTCACCAGTCCCTTAGTGCGGGCCCGCCAAACGGCTGAAATCCTCATAGCAGAAAAACTAAGCTCAAAATTAGAGGAATCAAGCCACCTCGCGCCCGATGGTCAAATTTCTAGTTGGCTCAAAGACTGGTTAGAACCAAAAAATTATTCCCAAAATACCCAACTGGCGCTGGTTGGACACGAACCTGATTTGACCAATTGGGCAGAAATTCTCCTGTGGGGAGAAGTCAAAGAAAGCTTAGTCTTGAAAAAAGCAGGTATGATTGGGATAAAACTACCAGAAACAGGTTCTCCTCTGGGTCGGAGTCAGATGTTTTGGTTGACACCACCCAAGTACCTGCTATAACAGTTTTTCAACATTTTCGATTGTTGTTAGAACGGCTACTGTTATGGCGACAATAAATTTCTGGTAAGTTAGCTTGATCAGATATTTCACAAAGCGAATGGTGTTGCCATGATGGTGTGCGAATACAAGCCTGGTCTAGAAGGCATTCCCGCCGCTCAATCAAGTATCAGTTATGTTGATGGGCAAAAGGGAATACTAGAATATCGTGGCATTCGGATTGAAGAACTAGCAGAAAAAAGTACATTCTTGGAAACTGCTTATCTCTTAATCTGGGGTAAACTGCCAAGCAAGGAAGAACTGGAAACATTTGAGCATGAAGTTCGTTACCACCGGCGGATAAAATACCGCATTCGGGACATGATGAAATGCTTTCCAGAAAGCGGCCACCCAATGGATGCCTTGCAAGCTTCTGCTGCTGCTTTAGGCTTATTTTATTCGCTCCGCGATTTACACAATCCTGTCTACATTCGAGATTCGGTGGTGCGCCTGATAGCAACCATTCCGACGATGGTGGCGGCGTTCCAACTGATGCGAAAAGGCAATGACCCAGTACGTCCCCGTGATGACTTAGATTACTCCGCCAACTTTCTATACATGCTTGATGAGCGAGAACCCGATCCTCTGATGGCGCGGATTTTTGATATCTGCTTGATACTTCAAGTTGAGCATACAATGAATGCTTCTACTTTCAGTGCTAGGGTGACAGCTTCCACCTTAACCGATCCTTATGCTGTGGTTGCTAGTGCCGTCGGAACTTTGGGTGGGCCTCTGCATGGGGGAGCCAATGAAGAAGTAATTCAGATGTTGGAGAAAATTGGCTCTGTAGAAAATGTCCGTCCCTACATAGAGCATTGTCTAGAAACTAAATCTAAGATTATGGGCTTTGGACATCGTGTGTATAAAGTAAAAGACCCACGAGCCATAATTTTACAAAGTCTAGCAGAGCAACTGTTTGAGAAGTTTGGGCATGACAAGTTCTACGACATTGCTCAAGAGATGGAACACGTGGTAGAGGAAAAACTCGGTAGCAAGGGGATTTATCCCAACATTGACTTTTATTCAGGTTTAGTGTATAGGAAAATGGGGATTCCTACAGACTTGTTTACGCCAATATTTGCGATCGCACGTGTTGCCGGTTGGTTAGCCCACTGGAAAGAACAACTAGCAGAAAACCGGATTTTCCGCCCTACCCAAGTTTACAACGGTCTGCACGAAATTACTTATACACCGATTGAGCAACGGTAATTGGGCATGGGGCAATTCAATTTTGGATTTTGGATTGACGATAGCGCAGCGTTAGCGAGTCCGCGAGCGTCTTTTGGATTAAATTTCAATCTAAAATCCAAAATCTAAAATCTAAAATTCTTACTCCCCTCATCCCCCCGTCCCCTCAATAGCCAATCTCAATGCCAACCATAAGTAGAACTTCTCATCTCGCTTCAGGGTGGTCAAACCATCCAACGATATACTAGGCATGGGAATTGGCAACAAATCATCAATCGGGCGTTATCACAGCAAAAATTATAAATGGGTGAATTTACAGTTATTAATTCAACTAATAGTTGTAACTCACCATGACTCCATGTCTTAAAGAGCGGAAACATGAATTCAGGAATTGACCTCCAAGGAACTTTTATTGAATCCCTCCGGGATTTAGGTATACCAGCAGGAACAGCCAAAGCGATTTGGATGCCCTTGCCAATGATACTGATGCTGATTGGGGCAACAGTGGGGGTATTAGTTGCTACTTGGCTAGAACGGAAAATTTCTGCCTCAGCACAGCAGCGAATTGGGCCAGAATACCAGGGGCCTTTTGGGTTGCTGGTGCCTGTAGCGGATGGTCTGAAGCTGGTATTTAAAGAAGATATCGTACCAGCCAAGTCTGACCCCTGGCTGTTTACTCTGGGGCCAATTATTGTTGTAATTCCGGTGTTTCTGTCGTTTCTGATTGTCCCCTTTGGGCAGAATATCGTAATTAGCAATGTGGGCATGGGCGTATTCTTGTGGATTGCCTTGTCAAGCATTCAACCCATTGGTTTATTGATGGCTGGCTACGCATCTAATAACAAATACTCCCTCTTAGGGGGCTTGCGGGCAGCAGCGCAATCTATTAGTTATGAAATTCCTTTGTCACTGGCGGTGTTAGCGATCGCTATGATGTCTAATAGCCTCGACACTGTTGATATTGTCAATCAACAGTCTGGCTACGGCATTCTCGGCTGGAACATTTGGCGACAACCAATCGGTTTTCTGATTTTTTGGATAGCCGCCCTTGCTGAATGCGAACGATTGCCCTTTGACTTACCAGAAGCAGAAGAAGAAATCGTCGCTGGCTATCAGACTGAATACTCAGGGATGAAATTCGGGCTGTTCTACCTGGGTTCTTACGTTAACTTGATTCTTTCTTCTTTACTAGTAGCAATTCTCTACTTGGGCGGTTGGGACTTTCCTATTCCTCTCAACCTCATCGCTGGTTGGCTGGGAGTCAGTGAACTAAATCCCATCTTCCAGATAGTAACTGCGGCCTTGGGGATCTCGATGACCGTCTTCAAAGCCTATTTACTAGTGTTTGTCGCCATCCTGTTGCGCTGGACAGTCCCACGGGTACGGATTGACCAACTGTTAGATTTAGGATGGAAGTTTTTGTTACCAGTTGGTTTAGTTAATCTTCTATTAACTGCCGCCCTGAAACTAGCCTTTCCCTTCGCCTTCGGCGGGTAAACCAATTTTAGATTTTAGATTTTAGATTTTAGATTGAATCTGAAATCTAAAATCCAAAAATCCAAAATCCAAAACAGAGAGACACAAAATGCTAAAGTTCCTGAAACAAGTTGGTGATTACGCCAAAGAAACGGTACAAGCTGCGCGTTACATTGGTCAGGGACTTTCTGTCACCTTCGACCACATGCGGCGGCGGCCAATTACTGTACAGTACCCTTACGAAAAACTGATTCCTGGCGAACGGTTTCGCGGTAGAATTCACTTTGAATTTGATAAGTGCATCGCTTGCGAAGTTTGCGTTCGCGTTTGCCCAATCAACCTGCCTGTAGTAGATTGGGAATACGACAAAGCCAGCAAAAAGAAAAAACTCAACCACTACAGCATTGACTTTGGAGTTTGTATCTTTTGCGGTAATTGTGTGGAATTTTGCCCCACTAACTGTCTATCCATGACAGAAGAGTATGAGCTTGCCACTTACGATCGCCATGAATTGAACTATGACAGTGTAGCGCTAGGTCGTCTGCCTTACAAGGTAACAGATGATCCAATGGTTACACCACTGCGCGAATTAGTTTACCTACCCAAAGGCGTACTCGAACCCCACGGACTACCTGCGGATGCGCCGCGTGCAGGTGCGCGTCCAGAAGACTTGGTAGAACAAACAGAAAAATAATGTCATTTGTCCATTGTCATTTATCCTTTGTGCTTTGTTATTTGACCAATAACTAATGACCAATGACCAATGACCAATGACTAATGACCAATGACCAATGACAATTGACTAAGGACAAAAAACAGTGAATCTAGCAGAAGGAGTACAGTTAGTATCACTTGGCATACTGGGCGTGATGATGATTGGGGCAGCCATTGGTGTGGTGCTGTTCTCTAACATCGTCTATTCTGCCTTTTTGCTAGGGGGTGTGTTCATCAGCATAGCGGGAATCTACCTGTTGCTAAATGCTGATTTTGTTGCAGCTGCACAAATATTAATTTACGTTGGGGCGGTTAACGTGCTGATTTTGTTTGCCATTATGTTGGTGAACAAGCGGGAGAATTTTGTCGCATTTCCCAACTCTTGGGTGCGTAAAGTACTTACGGGTGTAGTCAGTGTCGGATTGTTTGGTCTTTTAAGTACGATGGTGCTGGCTACTCCTTGGGCATACTCAACTCCTGCTGTAGCGGGTGGTGAAAGTTCTATAATTTTGATTGGAGAGCATTTCTTCACTGACTTTTTACTACCTTTTGAATTGGCTTCCATTTTGCTGCTGATAGCGATGGTAGGAGCAATTATTTTGGCACGCCGCGAGTATTTGCCAGACCTATTGACACCATCCGAACTAGGGCAAACTGTTTTGACTTTGCCAGAACGCCCCAGAGAACTAGTATCAACAACTAGCGAAACAAAAGAGTAATATTTGTGACTTCAGTTGCAGATAAACAGGCGGATTTTTTCAGGAGGGATACTCAGATTCATGCAACTCCAGTACTTTTTATTACTAGCAGCCGCTTTATTTTGCATTGGCATCTATGGTTTAATTACCAGCCGCAACGCTGTGCGGGTGCTGATGTCAATTGAGTTACTGCTCAATGCTGTTAATCTGAATTTAATGGCATTTTCCAACTTCCTCGACTCAACATTAATTAAGGGTCAGGTTTTCACAGTATTTGTGATTACCGTGGCCGCAGCCGAGGCGGCGGTGGGTTTAGCGATCGTGCTGGCCATTTATCGCAACCGCGATACCGTCGATATGGAGCAGTTTAATCTCCTGAAATGGTAATTGTGCGTGCAACTAAAGCAGGTAATCATTGCTTATAAAGCGCGGGATGCCCGAAGTAAAGAATGGGCAGAAATCTGTGCGAAACAACTAGAAAGCCGCGATTGCCAAGTGTTGATGGGACCTAGCGGGCCGAAAGACAACCCCTATCCAGTCTTTTTGGCTTCGGCGGGTCAACCAATCGATCTCGCTTTGGTACTCGGTGGCGATGGTACTGTTTTAACTGGTGCCAGACATTTAGCCCCAGCTGGTATCCCAATTCTGGGAGTGAATGTGGGAGGTCATCTGGGGTTTTTAACTGAGTCGGTGGAAGAGTTTCAAGATACGGAGAAAGTTTGGGATCGGCTGTTTGAGGATCGCTATGCTATCCAACGACGGATGATGTTACAAGCTGCGGTGTATGAGGGTCACGGATCTAACTTGGAACCAGTGAGTGAACGTTACCTCTCTTTGAATGAATTCTGTGTCAAACCCGCCTCTGCTGACCGAATGATCACCTCAATTCTGGAAATGGAAATTGATGGTGAGGTAGTCGATCAATACGTCGGGGATGGGTTGATTATTTCTACTCCCACAGGTTCTACTGGTTATACCGTTTCTGCGAATGGGCCAATTATGCATGATGGTATGGAGGCGATTACTGTCACTCCCATTTGTGCAATGAGCCTTTCTAGTCGCCCCCTCGTTTTACCCCCTGGTTCTGTGGTGAGTATTTGGCCTTTGGGGGATTACGATTTGAGTACCAAGCTGTGGACAGATGGGGTTTTGGGGACTTCAATTTGGCCGGGACACCGCGTTGATGTGCGGATGGCAGATTGTCGGGCTAAATTTATTATTTTGCGCGAGAACAATTCCTACTATCAGACGCTGCGGGAGAAGTTGCTATGGGCAGGTACAAGGGTTCACTACAGCAATAATCACCGTAATTAATTAACGTGAGTTCGACGGTTAAAAAAAGCCAAAAACCTTGCTAGATATGAACCATGAGAAACTAGGTAGGTATGGCGATGCCTGTGGCGGGCTACGCCTACGCTAAGATTGATTGAAAATCGGCAAAAAAGGCACAAAAAAAGCCGAGACTAAAAATATCTAACAAAAATCAGGGTTAGGGCTTAGTCTACCATTGTATCTCGCCCGGAGCAACGGAAACGTCTCCGGGCGAGATATCGTAGAAATTTTTTTAGTCCTGTCGAACTCACGTTTATTTAAATCAAACAAAAAAGTAAAATGACTATGTAATATGAATTTAAAATGGAACCTACAATAGAACAACTTAAAGCATTTTTTGACTTCTGTATTCGTGCAAGTGAATTGTTACAGACAATCGAACTGACTAGATACGATCAGAGAAACAACCGAATAGCAGTTTTAGTAGGTCAAACAATAGAAGTAGAAATCCTTAGTAGTGGCGAGGTATTAATCAGATGAGTAATTATTTAAATCTTTCCTATCAAGAACTAAAAGAATACATCAAAACCCATCCCCAAGATGAAGATGCCTTTCAATATTTTTTAAAACAAATGAGAACAAAACCAGGCGTGGTTGTTAGCACTGGAGAACAAATAGAAACCGAACTTAAAAAACGGTTAGGAATAAGTAATGAATGATAAAACTATCCCGTTTACAGAATGACTGCACTTAGTACAGCTTTGCGTAAAATTGTGGCGAATTGAGGGTGGAAATTTAAACGCAAAGGAGCGCAAAGGTACGCGGAGAATTCGCTACGAATTAATTAGGGGTTGCACTTAGTTGGGTAAAGTTTAGGATAAAATCTCGCCTCATCTCAATTCAGTCCCAGTTCTTCCTTCAACGCCTCCGGTATATTAACTGCTGTCTCTAATCCCTGCACACCTTCCCACTGCTGCTTTTTACCCCAAATCATCTCTTCTAAATTGGCATCACTGAGGTCTGCACCAACCAAAATGGCATAACTGAGGTTGCTATGGCTGAGATCCGCGCCATTGAGGATAGCACCACTGAGGTTACTGCCACTGAGGTTAGCACTGTTAAGGTTGGCATAGCTGAAGTCTGTGCCAAATAGGATCGCGTCGGTGAGGTCAGCACCACTGAGGTCGGCATCGTTGAGAATCACGCCACTGAGGTCAGCTTCGTTGAGAATCACGCGACTCAAATCTACACCACTGAGGTCGGCACCTAAGAACATTGCACCGTTAAGTCTGGCATTATTAAGTTTCGCACCGTTAAGTTTGGCATAGCTGAGGTCTGCGGCCACAAGGATAGCATCGCTGAGGTTGGTACTGAAAAGAATTGTGTCACTGAGGTTTGTACCGTTGAGGATGGCGTGACTCAAATCAGCACCACTGAGGTCGGCGCGGCAAAGGTCGGCATGGCTAAGGCTGACACTGCTAAGATTGGCATCACTCAAATTGGCACCGAAAAGGATGGCGTTACTTAGGTCAGCATGGCTGAGGTTAGTGCTGCTAAGGTCGGCGCGGTTGAGGTCGGCGCGGCTAAGGTCGGCACGGTTAAGGTTGGTATTGCTAAGGTCGGCGCGGTTGAGGTCGGCGCGGCTAAGGTTGGCACAGCTAAGGTTTGCACCACTGAGGTTGGTACTACTGAGGTCGGCACTGCTGAGGTTAACACCAGTGAGGTTAGCACCGCTAAGGTTGGCATCGCCGAGGTTGGCACCGCTAAGGTTGGCACCACTGAAGTTTACGCCTGTTAAGTTGGCATCGCCAAGATAAGCAAGGCTGAGGTCAGCGCCGCTAAAGTCTGCCCCAGTGAGGTTGGCATCGCCCAGGTAAGCACCCCGAAAGTTGCCCCCTTTGAGGAATTGTCCAACTATATTACTAAAGTTACCAATTTCCAGAGCATCGCTATAGTTGATAATCCGCAGTAGTTGGGATGTGAAAAAATTGTCTGTGTCTGGTTGGGCAGATGGATAGAAGATGATTTTTTGTTTGAGTTGATCTTGCCCTTGGGCGTAGCGGTGTAACTCTAATAGTAAAATCAATACGTTCAACCCTGTATATATATCTACCTGTCTCAACCCGATCGCAATATTTTGTGTCGCTAGTTGTAACTTTGTTTTCTGAGGCAGGTTATCATCTGGTGTGCCATCGATAAATTCTCCCTGACACCAGCGACGATAAAAATCTTCTAGCCGCCAAAAAAGCAATTCTGGGCGAATTTTTTGATCGGTAACAACCAATTCCATTAGTTGGTTGACTATTTCCGGTTTCAGGGCAGCATTGCCCAATAAATCATAAATCTCTTCATGCATCTGGCGATCGCATACTTTAAAGTCAAACCCAGTGGGTAAAGTACCCAATGTGCGATCGTCTATCTGAGAAGTCAAACCGCTTTTTGTTATTATCCATTTTTCTAAGCTTTTTTGCAGTTTTGGAGAGTATAAATATTCCTGCAAATTGTCTTGAGTAAATTTAACGCTTTTCTCTGCTTCTTTAATACTTTTTCCTAGAGGTAAAACTGCTTCGGTTTCTGGCGATGCGGTCTTTGGCATCTTTTGCAACCTTGTAACCCTGACATAATTTCTCAGCATCTGCCAAACTTGAGATAAATATGTTGACATTTTTGTTTCCGTTGTTACATTTAAATAACTGTTTTTGATAATCCTGAATAGAAATTTTTCTATGCTAGTTTGATTTTCATTTCCAATAGTCAATAGTATAAATAAATACTATAGTAAAAAAATCATCAGTTGGCGATGTTTACGACAGGCGACTTGTTGTAAATTTGGCAACGGCGTTCCTGGATGGCAGCTTCTGGCTCTTTTGTAGTAACCTTAAGCTTCTTCTCATAATGTAAATTAAGTGTTAACTTAAAAATCCTTTCAAAAATCAAGTAAATTCCATGCTTTAGCTAATTTTTTAGATTTTTTTCCCTAAACTTACTAGTCTGATGCAAAAATCATACTTACTGTTTATTGGAGATGCAATTGTTAGGAAGAATCCTACACTAAAACCGTACAACAAAGCTGAAAAAGGGCAACTAAAGTTTAAGCCAAAAGTTTGTTGCCTAATATAAAGCAGCTAAGAGATTGGCAGAGTTCAGGCTATATGGCTTTGCAAAAGTTAAAAATTAACGAGAGATAGTTATCAGGGAATGAATGCGATGAACAGATTAACCTTTTATATGATTTTGTTACATAGTTTGTTTTTAGGAATAGCGACAGCTAACGCTAAGTCACCGTTTGTTAACAATGTTGACACAGGCAAGCAGATTGTTTTAGAAAATGTGGTGACAGCCAGAAGTGGAGATAAATCTAATAGTCAGTTATCCACAAAAACTTCTGCAACTAAAATCTCAGCTTTATCAGTAAACAATATTAATATTCCTCAAAAACAGAAGCTACGGTCAGGTCAAGTTTGGGTAGTTAATCCAAAAAACCAGGCACAAGCTAAACCGTTTATTTGGATCGTAAAAAACCTGAAACAAGTAGGTCAGCAACCATTTTTGCAACTTGCAAAAACCGCAGAGAAACCGGATGCCAAGCCTAGTTCTAGTGCTAAACCAGCAACAAAGGACGATTTAGAGCCATTTAACGAAGTAATTAAAAATACCCAAAAATCAGGGGGATTGTTCACTCTTTATCGCAATAAAGAAAAGAATAAGATTTATCTAGAAATTAAGCCAGAACAACTTAATAAAAATTACTTAGCTACAGCAACCCTAGAATCGGGTATTGGCGAACGGGGTATTTACAGTGGGATGCCTCTGCAAGATTTTTTGTTTTATTTCCAACGAGTGGATGATAAACTACATTTTGTGATCCGCAATGTGAATTTTCGCACTCGTGAGGGAGATCCCCAGGTGCGATCGCTGACGCGATCATTTAGTGACTCTGTTCTCTACACCATTTCCATTAAAAGCATTCATCCAGAACGCAAAACTCTTCTCATTGACTTGGGAGATTTGTTACTCACAGATTTAGCTGGATTATCTGCAAGTTTAGGAGTCCCCGGAAGCACAGACCAGTCTTATTTTGGTACTGCTAAAGCCTTTCCCCAAAACTTAGAACTGGAGTCAATTTTGAATTACTCTGGTAGCCTTGACCGTGACAGTGAAGTAGCAAGCTTTGCATCCCTAGCTGACAACCGTGGCTTTACCCTGCGCGTCCACTACAGTCTCTCCCAACTACCCGATCAAGATTATCGACCGCGCCTTGCTGACGATCGCGTTGGCTATTTCATCACCGCCTACCAAGATTTATCCAAAGACGACGATCGCGGCGATTCTTTTGTCCGCTACATAAATCGCTGGCATTTAGAAAAACAAGACCCGAAAGCAGTGATTTCTCGCCCCAAAAAACCGATTGTCTTCTGGATTGATAACGCTGTACCCTTAGAATACCGCGATGCCATGAAAGAAGGCGTTCTGATGTGGAACAAAGCCTTTCTCAAAGCCGGATTTAAGGATGCAATTGAAGTCCGCCAAATGCCAGATGATGCTACCTGGGACCCGGCAGATATTCGTTACAACACGATTCGCTGGATTAATACAGTCGATGGCTACTTTGCAATGGGACCATCCCGCGTTAACCCATTGACAGGGGAAATTTTGGATGCAGATATTCTCGTAGATGCTAGTTTTATCCGCGCACTCAAGAGTGAATATCGCAAAATAGTCCAACCCAGCCAAACAGAAAATCGCACGACTTTATCAGCTTTGATGCAAAATCGGCTACTTTGTGCTAACGGTTTAGATGCGAAAAACAATGGTGTGCCCCAGAAGACGCAACAACAACAGGGGTTATTGAGTCGTTTATCGAAAATGGCTGGTGAATACGATTTATGCTATGGGATGGAAGCTGCTAATCAGTTTGCCTTTGGTTCCCTGGCGATGTCACTGCTGCCTGATACTATGGCCACACCAGACCAGGTGAAAGAATATATCAATCAATATTTACGTTTAATCATCGCTCATGAAGTTGGACATACTCTTGGTTTACGTCATAACTTCCGTGGTAGTACACTGCTACCACCACAGGAGATGAATAATACAGAAATTACCAAAAATAAAGGTCTGACAAGTTCTGTCATGGACTATATTCCTCCAAATATCGCCCCTCAAGGTACAAAACAAGGAGATTATTTTCCGAGTATGGTGGGGCTTTATGATGAATGGGCAATTAAGTACGGCTACACAACAATTCAGACATCAACTCCCATCGCGGAAAAGCCAATTTTAGAGGAAATTGCTGCACAATCCTACAAGCCAGAGTTGAGTTATTCCACCGATGAAGATGTGTATGACCTCGACCCAACTGCTGATGCTTGGGATAATAGCAGTAATGTGCTGCTTTATTCTCAGTGGCAATTAAATAATGCGCGGGTGATGTGGGAACGTCTTGATAAGCGTTTCCCATTGGCTGGTGATAGTTACAGCGATGTCAGCGAACGTTTTAGTACAGTATTGGGTAACTATTTTCAGCAAATATATTACACCACAAAATACATCGGGGGACAATCTTTCTATCGCATTCACCCTAACGAGATACCTTCGGAGAAAGTTTCTGGAGTCCCCCAACACCGTTTACCATTTGAACCAGTACCAGTTGAAGAACAACGGCAAGCTTTAGAAACGCTGCAAAAATATGTATTTGCAGAAGATGCCCTAAGTTTTTCACCAGAATTGCTGAATAAATTAGCACCTTCTCGTTGGCGACATTGGGGTAGTTCGCCGCAAGTTGGCCGTTTGGATTTTCCTATTCATAATTTGGTGCTAATGATGCAGGGTTCTGTGTTGCGAGATTTACTCTCAGGCGATCGCCTCTCTCGTCTTAAGGATATTGAACTCAAAACTCCCGAAGGAAAAGCATTGACTCTGCCAGAACTATTTGATACCTTACAGTCGGATATCTGGACGGAAGTGATCAAACCCAAAGGTAAACCAATGAAGATTGCCAGTTTACGGCGAGGCTTGCAGCGTCAATATCTTGACATTTTGACTGGTATGGTATTGCGAAAAGAAAATGTTCCAGAAGATGCTCGGACTCTAGCTTGGTATAAACTAAAACAGCTTGATGAGAAACTCAAGGGGGTTAATTCTGAGGATGAATATACCAAAGCGCACTTATTAGAAACGCGCGATCGCATTGAGAAAGTTTTGAATGCACCCTTGCAAACAAATTAAAAAAGTTAAGGGTGAATAATTCAGTTAAGCAATTTTTTCCTTCTCTTTCTTTTCTCTGTGTCCTCTGCGCCTCTGCGGTAGCCTGCGGCAAGCCGTACCACTTCGTGGAAGCAAGCTACGCATAGCGTCTCGTAGAGAAGCGTCTACGTTAAAAAAATGACTTTCAGAAAGACTGCTAGTACTCCATCAAGGCAACAATGCTTAGTGAGACAGGTTTTTGGTAAGCTAATTGAAGTATTGGCTACAGTTAGCATCATGGCAAAGAAGTATACAGTAAATTTGAGTAATGAAGAAGTAGAAAAACTGCGTAGGCGTAGCCCGCCGTAGGCATCGCTAATCAAAACAGGTAAGAGTAAAGCAAGAACTATTACTCGTGCCCACATTCTTCTGAGGGCGAAACTGATGCCACGATCGCAGATAAGCTGTTGCGCCTACAATTTGCATATAATAAAAATAAATATAACTTCGGGTACAGGTTGTTATGCCGGTTATTGGCTTTCTAAGCTTAGAACAAAAACAACATCTACAACAGTTGTTAAAACAGAGCGTCCGCTCTGAAATGAGAGAGCGAGTTTTGATACTGTTATTGATGAATGATGGTAGAACGCAAGAAGAAATAGCAGCATTAATCGGTTAGTTATGAACAGTTGGATGAGCGAAAACGATTAACTGCTGCAAAAGTATCGGAAATCGGTCATATTCCATCTTTGGGAGCTATTATTCGAGAGAAATCTTCTTTTAATTCCTTTGGTTGCTCATGGATACCAGAATAATTCCTACCCCGAAATTTTGAGGGGATACTTTATGTTTTAGTGTATTACAGTATTCTAGAAGAGTGATGTAGGCATAGCCCACCAGAAGCATCACATCCATTTGACTAAAGTATCCCCTCATTTTCCGCGATCGATCCAAACGCCTCTGAGTCCAGCTGCTTTCGCTGCATGATAGTCTTCTACAATGCTATCGCCGATATGCCATGCCGCCTCTGGGGAACATTTATGTTTATCTAAGGCAATGGCAAAAATTTGCGGATCGGGTTTGGCTGCACGTACCTGGGTAGAAATAGTAACGGAGGTAAAAAACTCTCTCAATCCCAAACTTTGCAATACTGAGTAAATTCGAGAATCAAAATTGGACAGCACCCCCAAACTAACTCCCAACCGCCGCCAGTTAATTAAAGCTGGTAAGACATCAGGATAGACAAACCACGGTTCGCCAGTGCCAAAGTGGATGTAAAGTTCGCTAAAAAAAGCCGAAAAGTCAGAAAATTCCTTGAGAACACCTGCGCTTTCAAAAGTGTTCAGGGCAATTATCCGCCACCAATCAAACTCACGCTGGGGAATATCTTGCAGTTCTGCATCTGGAAATATTGGCGGTGGCGCTGCTTTAAAGCTTTGGATGAAGGCTGTATTTAATGTTTCGGCTGAAACTGTAACACCAAATTCCTGGGCTATCTGACTATAAACTTCGCCCACACTACCTTTGACATCAAATAGTGTACCCACAGCATCTAAAAAAATAACTTTCGGTTGTTCCATTAAACTTTGAAAATTTTGAATGTTGAATTTTAGATTTTGGCTTGTTAAGAGCTTCTGTGGGTAGAGTCTAGCATCTGCTAAGTAGATTGGCGGAAATTAAACAAATCATCGTAAATCTATTGGTTTTTTTACCAATTCCCAATGCCCAATTCCCAATGCCCAATGCCCAACCTTGAAAGTTATCGAGAAAGTGTTTCTATAATCGGACGGAATAGCCAATTAAAACCAACTTTAAGTTGATGCTCTAAAGTTGGCAATCTATATAAATAAGCAGCACGACGGGCGATGTATGCCAAGGGGCCATCTAGTTTAATTCCCAAACCAGTGAGAGTAGCATTGTCTATTCCTAGTGCCATCATTTCTCCTAACTGCTGGTAGTGGAAGGGAAGGAGAGGGCGATTAGTCAGAGTTGCCCAGATATTCCAAGCAGTATAATCAGCTTGTTGAAAAGCCGCTTGTGCGGTAGCGGGGACTTGCTGTCCTTCAGCATCATGACAGTCTGCTAAATCTCCCAAGGCAAAGATTTCTGGACGATCGAGGACTTGCAGACTAGATGTAGTGGTGATTTGACCACGCTGATTTTGCTTGAGAGTAAGAGATTTTACTACGGGTGCAACCCTAGTTCCCACAGTCCAAATTACCAAATCTACGGGAATTGTATCTAACTGGTTTTTATACTCTAGGGAAATGCTATTTTGTTCGATTGATTCGACTTTGGTTTCTAAGTCAAGAAACACACCACGGGCATCTATTGCTTTCTTTGCTGCTTCTCGATTAAACTCTGGGGAAGTTCGCAAAATTTGGTCAGCAATTTCAATTATCCGAAAGCGTCCTCTTTCGCCTAGTCTGTCGGCTAACTTACAGGCTAACTCTACACCACTGTAGCCAGCCCCAACGATCGCTACCCGAATTTTATCTACATCCGATTCTTCTAAAAATCGCAGACGTTCTTCTAAACGATAGGCATCAGAAATTGTGCGGAATGTGTAGGCGTAAGATGTTGCACCGGGTACTAAATCTAGCGGTGTCTCACCTCCTAGCGCCAACACTAATCGGTCATAAGGGATTTCCGGCCCTTCTTGGATATTTACCCGTTGCTGGTCGATGTCAATTCCAGACACAACCCCTTGATAAAAACGCACTCCTGTGCCTTGCAAAAGTTCTTCAAAGGGTGGGGCAATTTCCCAGGTTTGCAGTTCGCCGGTGAGTAATTCGTAAAGTAAAGGAGAGAATAGGAAGCGATCGCTTTGATCTACCAGAACAATTTCGGGTTTTTGCGTAGATTCCCAAGGTAATTGGCTTAACCGCAGGGCTGTGTATAGACCACCAAAGCCTCCGCCAAGGATACAAATTCTAGAAGTTTGTTCAGTCATCTATTCTATGTTATGGAACAATCAATATTAATTGGGCAACTAACTTCAGGGTAACTGAAACTTTAAGTTTCAAAACCCTTCGTTTGGATGAAGGGTTTGAACATTAGCTTCAGGGAATTAATTTACACAACTTTACACAATTTCTAGTATAACTACTTACCCTAACCGGGATAAAAGCAAACTAACAAAATTTAGCGTCGGCGTAGCCCGCACTTCGGCTGCGCTCAGTGACCACCGCAAGCATCGCATTAGTTTTACATTAACTTTGAAGTTTAGTTTTCATCACGAAAACTTGTAATTAATATTCTGATTCAACAGTTCAAGGCTGGTTTACCTCACTCACCGGAAACCGTACATAAAACTTTCGCTTCACACGGTTACTCATGTTTTGCTGTTTTAAGATGGAAATTCTTGCTCTTTCTTCTTTGCCAGACGCACAATTTACTCAGCACTGTTTAGGTGAGAAAGGTTTTCGTGAGTTTCTACGGTTATAACAGAAGGCGACATTAGGATAAACTGGCTTTTGAATACACCGGAAGTTCATTAGCGACTTAGTTTGTCGCTTCTGGTGACTTCCTCCCTGTATCCTATCGGTTTTGGCTGTATGAAACTTACTCCAATCTACGGTAAGTCTCCTTCAAGAAGGTTTTTTAACATCTAAAACGACTGCCACTGTTTTGAGGCTATAGCCTTAGAATATTTACAAGCTTTACTTACGAATTAGCTTTCTCTAGATAAAAATACCGTTTTTGCTGTGTAAGCTGACATTCTACCTGTTTCATCCAGATTTGTGTAGCTTATTAACAAATCAACGGATTCATTAATATTAAGCCTGTTTTACTATTTAGTTTCTTACCCCGACTTATTAGACTACCTAGTGTTGATTTCATTTTGTTCAATAGCTTTTAGCCCTTATCGCTCCCATGCTGACCCATCACCGCAAGCCCGTGTGCTTATCACTTATTTCCACTGACCTACCGATCTGGTCTGTTGTCGAAACTGCCGCGACCTTGTATCAAAAAGATACCAATCGATTCCATTTACTGATGACTGCACCGCCCTTAATTAGCTGCGAAGTAGAGAGTGTCATAAGTCCAGAAGACACACTTCCCCAAACTAAGAGCAAAGCTTACGCCCCTAACAGTCCCAGAATTTTGTGGCTGGAGATTTCCCCTTACCGAGTCATCATGACTATGCAAGGTAACGCTCAAGTGAGTTACCGTCACTTTTGGGAACAGGGCGTTTATGGCATTAGTCGCTATTGGTTGCCAACTGAGTCATTGCAACCTAACGATCCGATTCGGTTACGAAATTTTACCACTAGCCTAACTCTCAACGGACATCCCCTACCAGAGCATTTGCGCCTGGAATATGAATTGTGGGCAGAAAAAGTCCAATTAGGATGCTACATACTCAATTTGGAAATTAAACATTGATAGTTATGGGGGGTGGGGATGAGGAGGATAAGGGGGACAAGTTTCTTCCTTGTCTACCTTGTCTCTTCTCCATGCCCCATGCCTAATCCCTCTTAACCAAAATAACTAGGTTGGTTTCCAGGTTTCCATTTAATATTGCAACCAACACTCGGCTTTTGCTCGCTCGTAACAGGTTTACCCGCCAGCACTGCTTCAATGGCTGCGCGTAAATCTGCACCTGTTACGGGTTTATCATTACTGGGACGGCTATCATCTAATTGTCCCCGATAAACAAGTTGACGTTGGCGATCAAATACAAAAAAATCTGGTGTGCAAGCTGCTGTGTAAGCCTTCGCCGTTTCCTGGCTCTCGTCGTAGCATAAGGTAAAATTTAACCCTTGTTCTGTGGAAAATGCTTGTAACGATTCTGGCGCATCATCTGGGTAATTCTTTGCATCGTTAGCACTGATGGCAACGATCGCTAAATCACTTGTAAAATAATCTTTTCCTAACTGCACTAATTCTTTTTGGACGTGCTTTACAAACGGGCAATGCCGACAAATAAACATTACTAAGAGTGCTTTTTTATCTGCAAAAGTAGAAAGTGAAGTTGCCTTTCCAGATACTACTTCCGGTAGATTAAAATCTGGCGCTTTAGTGCCTAGTGGCAACATAGTTGAAGCAGTTAAAGCCATAGTTCACCCAATATTTTTACGCTGATAACTAACGGCTTTTGTTATCAGTATATTTTCACTTTAGCACTAAGTTTTCCATAAAATAAGAGACAGTAAATTTACTGTCTCTTATATTTTTTGAGAGTTATTTTAAAGAAATTAATTTTTACAGTCTTGCCAAAACACCAATAATACCGTGTCCTGTGAATACTTCTAATGCTATCAGAGAGATAAAACCAATCATTGCTAAACGACCGTTGAGCATTTCTGCATAAGGGGTGAATCCAGTGCGTAGACGCGTAGCGGCTTGTCGCCAGACATCGCCTTGCTCATCTATATAAACCTTTGGCTCGATCGCAAAGTTGTTCAGTTTGCCTTGGTCGTCAATTATAGCAGTACTTGTACGCATGGATTTTCCCCTGTCTTCTCTTTATGTAAATAACTGTAACAAGCTTGTTAATTTTTGTAAAGTATCTTCATGCGATCGAGCAGAAGTCCAAGCCAGAGATATGATGATGGATCGAGTTCAAAGCTATGTCTAACAAACAGGCTCCGCTCCTTCTGCGTAAGTACTTTCAATCACGGTAGTTTCTCATGGGGAAACCTTCATGAGAAACTACCTCACAAATCCATTTCCCAAAAACTAATGCATCGATTTCGAGTAGAGGTTATTGCCAAAACACCAAACCCGCAGCAGGTGATTTATGCCGCGATGCACCAGGACTATACTGATGGGTTTGTGTTTGATGAGCGCGACTCTTGGCCGTCGGAGTCACAAAGCGGCGAAGTTATTGTTAAGCGGCTTTTAGCGGGTGAGAGGGGACACTATGGGCCTTTAGAGCATCCCCAGATTGTTTTTAACTGTGGCTACTTTCCCCACAGTGTCATGCAGCAGGCCCGGACTCATCGTGTTTCCGTATCATTTGATGTACAATCTTTTAGATACACAGGCAACCAATTTATTGATGTAGTAGAAGGTAAGAAAGACATAGAAGATGTTTTTTACCTACGTCCCGTTGGTTATTACACTGATAGACAGGGCAAAAAATATCATTATTCACCAGAGCAACGAACAGCAGATTTGGAGTGGTGTCTAGAAGCAGCTAAACGATATAAAGCTGATTTTGAGGCGGGAATGTCTGAAGAACACGCTAGAGGCAAAGTGCCTTTTGATTATCGCCAGCATTTTGTAGTTAGTTTTAATTTAAGGTCTTTCTTGCATTTTTGTGATCTGAGAAATAAGAAAGATGCTCAACTGGAAATTCAAAAGTTGTGTGAAATGATGTGGCCTCATTTTGAAGATTGGACACCTGCGATCGCACAATGGTATGAAAAGCAGCGTCTAGGTAAAGCCAGGTTAGCACCTTAGATAATGGCTTAATTTGCGGTAGGATAAAGCGAAGCGACTATCTTCGGATTTATTGGGTTTGATTTAGAGCGATCGCATCTATTTTTTTTGATGAACAAAGCTGCCGATGTTAGCACTCAAAAATTAATCAGCCTTGCACCAAATAATTGGGCAAAATGGGTGACAGGAATTCCCGACATTGTTACAGGCGAAATCTTAAATCCAGAATTTCAATAGATTAGCCGACAAAGCGATGTTGTAATTCAGGCTGAAAGTCCCCGATGGGCAGACCTTAGCTAGTGGAAATGAGGGTGGTGAACTCAAAATTTGGCGGCTCATTGATGGTGCTGTTCTAAAAATCCTGAATGCTCATTCACAAGCCGTGCGCTCAGTGACTTTTAGCCCTGCTGGACGGACTTTAGCGAGTCGCAGTGCTGATAGGTATTTAGGGATGTTATTTTTCATGAGTTTTACTATGAGTTATGGGATGAGTTTTATGAGTTTCAGAGCCTATGAGACAACTAATATTAAAAGTAATTCGCTGTAATGTTATATCTAATGCGATTTAGCTGACTTGCTCAAATAACTTATTAATGACATTAAAATTTACAACCCTTCTTAATTTTTTTATTTAAAAGTTGACTATTTTGTCAATTTGTAGGTTTTAATTCTTAATCAGAGAATGAACAATGCCCATACAACCAACTTATCCAGGCGTTTACGTAGAAGAAATCCCTAGTGGAGTACGCACGATTACAGGCGTATCTACCTCTATTACTGCCTTTATTGGTCGCGCCTTACGAGGGCCTGTAGATGAGCCAATTACTATCAACAATTATGGCGACTTTGAACGTATTTTTGGAGGCTTGTGGCTAAATAGTACCCTTGGCTATGCTCTACGAGACTTTTACCTCAACGGTGGTAGCCAAGCAATTATTGTCCGACTCATTCACTCTAAATCTAAACAGCCAGAAGGTCAAGACCAAGCTCCAGCACAAACTGAAGCCACTGCTAAGAAGGCACAACTAAATGTTAATGGTCTGAATTTAGAAGCAGCAAATGAAGGCAGTTGGGGAAATGCTTTAAAAGTGCGGATTGAATACGTAGATAATAAAGTAAAACGTGATGCAGATTCACAAAAACTATTCAACATTACAGTTCTGCTGGATAACAATACAGGTCAACTAGAATTATTTCGCAACGTATCGGTGCTACCAAATCATCCCAGACGAGTAGATAAAGTCTTGTTGAATGAGTCTTATTTTGTTCGATTTAGAGATGAATCTCTGCCAGCAGACAGACCAGCTGCTCATGCTCAACCAGCACCAAATAAAAAATTGTGGGATGACAACGATACAAACACCAAAGCGGAAGAAAACAGTGGTACGGATGGAGACGATCTAGATGTAAACGACTTCACAGGGGTAAATAAGGAAGCAAATAAACAGGGTCTTTATGCATTAAACAAAGCCGACCTGTTTAATATCCTTTGTATTCCACCTTATAAAAATGATGGCAATATAGATTATGATTCTTTAGTCGATCAAGCAGCAGAATTTTGTAAAGACCGTCGCGCGTTTTTCATCATCGATCCGCCTACTAATTGGACTGATAAGAATAAGGCCAAAGATGGTATTCAGAGCATTGGTGAACCGACTAGTTATGCTGCTGTTTTCTTTCCGAGAATCAAACAGCCAAATCCTTTACGGGAAAATCAACTAGAAGAATTTGTTCCTTGTGGTGCGATCGCGGGTGTATTTGCTCGTACTGATGTTCAACGCGGTGTGTGGAAGGCTCCAGCAGGTACAGAAGCAACATTGACGGGTGTACCACAATTGAGTGTACCTCTAACAGATCCAGAAAATGGGGAATTAAATCCTCTGGGAATCAATTGTTTGCGAACTCTACCGGCTTTTGGTCGTGTGATTTGGGGATCGCGGACGCGGAAGGGAGATGATCGTCTTACCGATGAATGGAAGTATATTCCGGTTCGTCGTTTCGCACTTTTCTTAGAAGAAAGTCTTTATCGCGGTACCCAATGGGTTGTCTTTGAGCCGAATGACGAGCCATTGTGGGCGCAAATTCGCTTGAATCTTGGGGCTTTTATGCATACTCTCTTCCTTCAAGGAGCCTTTCAAGGTAGTAAGTCGGAAGATGCTTACTTTGTAAAATGTGATAAAGAAACAACAATCCAAAATGATATTAACTTAGGAATTGTCAATATCATTGTTGGTTTTGCTCCTCTCAAACCTGCTGAATTTGTCATTCTTAAGATTCAGCAAATAGCCGGACAAATAGCAGTTTAAGGAGAAATATATGCCTTCTATTTCAGGTAAGCGTTTAGACCTCTACAAAAACTTTAAATTTGTTGTGAAATTCGCTGGTAAAGACGTGGCTGGGGTAAGTAAAGTCAGTGGTCTTAAGCGAACCACTGAGGTCATAGAACACCGCACAGGTGGCGATCCTAGCACAGTCTATAAGTCCCCTGGACAAAGCAAGTACGATCCCATCACCTTAGAACGAGGTGTTAGTAAAGATCCTGATTTTGAAGAATGGGTAAATAAGGTCTGGGCGCTTGGTAAGATCGGTTCAGAAGTGTCTCTAGCAGATTTCCGTAAAGATATCACTATTGAGGTTCGTGATGAAGCTGGTAAAAAAGCGACTTCATATAACGTTTATGGTTGCTGGGTTTCCGAATATCAGGCTTTACCAGACCTGGATGCTAGTGCTAATGCTGTCGCTATCGAATACATAAAGATAGAAAACGAAGGTTGGGAGCGCGAGGGTAGTGGTTGATTAAATAAGTCGAATTAATCAAGCTTTATTAAATCAGCAGGAAATTAACTATAGGGCTCCTATTTGATTTTTAAGAAAGCCAAGTTAGCTAAAAGTATGCTCTATAAAGGTTTAGCTCTCAGTATACTTAGCAAGATTTAAAAAATAGGATTCCTATAGGTCACTGCGTTTAACTTGCCAACTCTTGTTAATCAATTTAGCTTGAAGGAAACCTTTGTTAGTTGGATCTTACAGAAATTGCCTAGACAAGGCAGTTAGAGTAATGAGGTACATCAGCTATGAATTCCGAAAATAAGCAAAACATCGATCAAATCATTAATCACTTTATTGCTAGTAATAATGGCAAAATTGATGATACTCACTTGAATCACTTAATTGAAATTAAAAAGCTGGCTTTAGAAGAACAAAAAAATCAAAATGAGCAGGAGATTAAAAAAGAAGAAAATATAATAAAAGCTAAACAGAATAGATTTCCCAACAGTATTTTGAGTAATCCAACAACTACGGCTGTTGTTGCTGCTTTAGCTGGGTTTTTGACATCGAGTATTGTAGCATTTATTCAGGGAAGTTCTAATCTCCAACTTGAAGAACTTAAGTTTCAGTCCGAACTTATAACCAATGCAACGAAATCTGAGGATCAGAAAAAAAGAATTGAATTACTCCAATTCAATATTAATGCTGGCTTAATCAAAGACCCTTTTATTATTTCCAAGTTAGAGAGTTTAATACAAAATCGTAAAGTTCCACAGTCCTATGTAAGTCAAATTTTAGATCCTAATCAGTCCATTCTCCCTAACGATTTCTATTTACCAACAGTTAATGATTTCACTGGATCTCCAGGTTGCTACATTGCTGCCTATTCACATCAAAAGAAAATGAGCGTTAATTCAGTAGGGGGCAATGTTTATGTTATGGGTCAAGTAAGGGTTCCTGGACATTATGAGGGAAAAAATTGCGAGCCAAAAGGGTATGAAGGAAAAAAAATCGATAGTTTAGATTACTTTAAGAAATTATTTGACCAAAAACTACCTAAAGCCTGTATGAACAAAAATTGTTGGGCAGGTAAGGAGACTGGTGGTTTTGTTGGTAGTAATTAAATCAATGAAAGACTTAAAGCTGTTATAGAACTCGTATTTGATTTTTGAAAATCCAAGCCAGTTCAAAATCTACCATATAAAGGTTCAGTTCTCAATATACTCAGCAAGATTCAAGTAGGATTTGTATATGCGATCGCTATCAGCCTCAGAACTGTTAAATATCTGGGAATGGGGATGTAATCAGCCATCTTGGTCTAAAGCAATCAAGCTACTAGCTGGTGCTTGTCCTGAAACCTCCATAGATATGCTTACTCAACTCAGTCTCGGTCAGCGTGATGCCATGCTGCTGACATTGCGAGAGTGGACATTTGGTTCGCAAATGCTTAGTCAAGTCACCTGTCCAAGCTGTGGTGAAGTCTTGGAACTCAATTTTGATATTGCAGATATGCGTGTAGCATCACTGTCACTTGAACCAGTTGAGAAATATTGTCTTGAGCTTGGTGATTATCAGGTGAGTTTTCGTCTACCAAACAGTTTAGATATGATAGCGATCGCTGAACACAAACAACCAGAGATTGCTCAAGATATTTTATTAGAAAGCTGTATTTTGCAAGCCGTGTGCAAGGGTGAATATCTGCCGTTTCAGCAATTGCCATCTGAGGCCAGAGATGCAATTATTACCCAAATGGCTGAAGCAGATCCTCAAGCAAATGTGCCAATTGATATTTCCTGTTCGGCTTGCAACCACCAATGGCGATCGTTATTTGACATTGTGTCGTTCTTCTGGGCTGAGATTAACGCTTGGGGATTTCGAGTGTTGCGAGAGGTACATACTTTGGCTGCTGCTTACAGTTGGCGTGAAGCTGATATTTTGGCGATGAGTCCCAGACGGCGACAATTATATTTAGAGATGGTGACGGACTGATGAGCAATTATCTCTTTGATTTGATAGCTAAAAGCTTTAACTTAATCGATACAGTTCAACCTCTTATCTTATCAGTATTTGAACCGTTACCAGAGTCTAACGTTGACTGGGAGGCATCGATCGCCACAGACTCAACTGAGTTGGAAACAATATCACAAACAGATAGATTTCGTAAATTTGAGATTGCGCGATCGCCTGTAACAATAGGGCAAATATCTGAAGAGATAACTAACCCCCTCTTAACTAATTTAACTTCGACACCTATTCAATTTTCCCAACAAATACTAAAATTAATTCCTAATTTGGCACAAAAACCTAACTTAGAATTATCCCCCAATTGGCTTTTTTCTGATTCAGTACTGACTCAAATCAGCACTGATAATCAGCAATTGACTTCAAAGCCAGAGCAAAAAACAAGCAATACCCCACCGAATCTTGCTCCTGCTCAATTATTACAGAAAGAATCAAATAAAATTAATCTTATTGTTTCTTCTGTTCAACCTTCAAACACAGAGCAAAAAACAAGCACTACCCCACCGAATCTTATTCCTGATCAATTATCACAGAAACAACTAACTAAAATCAATCCTGTTATTTCTTATGTTCAACCTTCAAATATAGTCAATTGGGAACGATTGATAACTCAACCTTTTGTAGAATCAGAAATACTTTTACCAACTGCAAACCAAGCAGTAATTAATCCCAATACAGAGTCTATAGTTGTACCACAGAGAAAGACTTACCTATCAAATAATCTCGTTTATGTACACAACACAGAGTCAAATACTTCTCTCTCAAACCCCATCTTTGAACAGAGGCAGATTCCACCTAAATCTTTCTCCCAGCAACTAATTACAATCAATCGTTTGGGTTTATCTTTGCAATCACCGTTAAAGTCAGATGTGCAAACATATTTCACCGAAAACCTAACAAAGCCAGTTATTTTTTCATTTACTCCCCAAGATAAAACATTTTCTTTACCAAATCTAAATCCTACAATTTTAAAACCTGCGATCGCAAAGAAAAACAATACTCATATCTCAAAGCTATTTGATAAAAAATCAGGCGCGCTTACAACTCAATCATTAAATAACCAATCAAGTGAAATTAATCAATTAGCTTCTCCTAATTGCTTACCAAAAGTATTGTATTTAAGAGAATATCTCCCGCAAATACAAGCAAAAACCAGCACTTCTCTATCAACTCCTAGCATTCTAAAACCAGGGAAATCTGTAACTGAAAACTTACATAAGCAACCTATACAAATTAATCCAGTCTTTATCCATTCTCAGTTACCACAGTCCGAAATTTCTGAGGACTTTCCTCCTCAACTTCAATCAGAATCAACAACAATATCTACGACGGGAAACTCTTCGAGAGGCTACACCAACGCCTACGCATCTGATATTTATCAAGTTTTGCCTTTAACATCTATGCTAGCAGTAGAAACTAGCACTCCTGCTTTTACTGTAATTCAACCACAGGAACAACTTGTGAGTGAACTATCACAAAAGCGATGGCTGCGCCAACGCCAAGGGCGATCGCTACAAGCAGAGAATATCTCAACTTCAGAAATATTATTAAGTCAGATTATAGAACAACCAACAGCGATCGCACCTGCTATTACTCAAGTTTTGCCTTTAACACCTGTGACAACTATAGATACTAGTCATTCCGCTTTAAGTTCTGTAATTCAACCACAAGTAAAACATGGAGCGATACCTTCTCTGCGAGACGCTACGCATAGCTTGCTTCCCCGTAGGGGTACGGTAAGCTCCGCTAAGGCATCTACTATTTATAGTACCTTAGCGAATTCACACAAACAGAGCTTAATACCTACAATTGCTATAGAAACAATTGCCGAACCACAGGAAAAACTTACGTCTAAGGGACTTCCAAGAAATAAATTATCTATCTTGTGGGGTGGGCATCTTACCCGCCCTAATAATGGGACGGGTGAGGACACCCATCCCACAAGAAAATCTGGGATGTTTTTCTATCTGGAAGTCCCTAATGTGCCAGAAAATCAGCAGAGGTTTGTCCACAAAAATCTTTCATCAATGCAGCCATTTATCGCAAATGCATCTTCTAAACTATCTTCGCTTCAGACAAACAGTTTTACTGCACCATTCGTAAATAATTTACCATCATCTGTCGCTTCACAACCGACAACTCAGCTAACTCCTATTAATTCAGATATAATATCAACTCCTGCTTTATATCCTTCAACCGCAGAAAATAACATACAATCGCAAGTCAACTTTTCTGACTCTCACTTGTCTTATTTCCGTGGGGAAAGAGCTTCTACTCAGGAAGTCGGCTTAAAAAACTATAATAGGAGCGATCGCCAAGATGTTCATATCCAGAAAATTGGCGTTGTAGAACAGTGGGATGAATTCGTTAATTACGCCCATCATCCCGCAAATATGCAACGCCAGCAAATCAATCCTAATGAAGGTATATTGACCAGCCCAGTTGAAAACTCAATATTACCTCAGAACCCATTCCCTAACTTATCTATGTCTGCGGATAGATTCAAAGAGCGCCAAGATATTCATATCCAGAAAATTGGCGTTGTAGAACAGTGGGATGAATTCGTTAATTACGCCCATCATCCCGCAAATATGCAACGCCAGCAAATCAATCCTAATGAAGGTATATTGACCAGCCCAGTTGAAAACTCAATATTACCTCAGAACCCATTCCCTAACTTATCTATGTCTGCGGATAAATTCAAAGAGCGCCAAGATATTTCTATCCAGAAAAGGTCTTCATACTTTAGGCAATTAGAGGAATCTGATTTCAGACCGCTATCTGGGTCTATCAATGACCTGACTGTGAAAAATTTGTCAGTCATCGCAGCTAGTAACAAAAAAGTCCAAAAGCGTTGGCGAAGCCCGTCGCAGACATCGCCACCAAAATATGACGCACCACCTCCTATTCAAGTCACAATTGGTCGGCTGGAAATTCGCAATGCAGCTCCAGCACCACCTCCGCCTCGACCAAAGCCCCGTCCAGCAACATCTGTGATGAGTTTGAATGAATACTTGCAGCGACGTGCTGCCAGAAGGAGGTAAGTGATGAGCAACGCTTTAGCTATTGCGGCTGTCACAATTACATTGCGTCACTTGCTCCAGCAAAGGTTTGACGTTCAGAGCTCGGGGGGAATCACTGTGACGACACGACCATTAGATAAAGTACGAGATAATACTGTTAGTAGTGGCGATCAAGTTAATTTATTTCTCTACGATACTCAAATAAACCCAACTTGGCGAAATATGGATATTCCTTCTCAAGTGAAGCCTGGTGAGACAGGAAACCAGCTTTTGCCATTGAACCTCTACTACTTACTGACTGCTTACGCCCAAAATGATGACTTCCCAGAACCTACGAGTCATCGGTTGTTAGGTGTGGCGATGAGTGTTTTTAATGACCATGCGATGATTACTTCTGCGGATATTAGGGCAGCTTTGCCTACTACCGATCCTCAAGAGTACGACCTTGACTTACAAGAAGAACAGTTGCGAATTGTTTACCAACCGCTATCTGTGGAAGAGGCGTTTAATCTCTGGTCAACTTTTCAAGCACCCTATCGAGTTTCAGCTGCTTATGAAGTGTCAGTAGTGCTGATTGAGAGCAGTTTACCTGCAAAAACTCCGCTACCGATTATTAAACGTCAAGCTAGCGATCGCGGCCCCATTCTACAATCAAATCTATTATCTCCTTTACCCACACTAGTTTCTTTGCAATTACCTAACCAGCAAGCTAGCGCCAGATTAGGCGATATTCTGATTCTTAATGGTTTTCACTTAGATGCTGAAAATGTAGTTATATCTTTTACAAATAATCGTTTAGAAATTTCTCTAGAAGTGCCAGCTTTAGCAGAGAGGACAGCAACAGATATTAGAGTTCAATTACCTGATCAGCCTGTAAACTGGGCGGCGGGTTTTTATGCCGTCGTAGTTAAAGTAACGCGGACTAACGAACCAAGTCGGACTACCAATGAATTATCTTTTGCCTTAGCACCAAAAATCTTAGACATTATACCACGAGAGGTAACAGCAGACGCTAATGGCGAAGTAACCCTCACTCTGATTTTAAGCCCTCAAGTGCGACCAAGACAGCGAGTAGCGTTATTGTTAGGCGATCGCGAAGTGCTGGCTCAAGCACGTCCAACTCAAACAGACAGGCTGGAGTTTAGGATTGCAGGTGTTACATCGGGTGAGTATTATGTACGAGTGCGGATTGATGGAGTAGATAGTTTGCTAGTGGATCGTACAGTGACACCGCCTATTTTTGACCAAAATCAGAAGGTGGTGATTTTATGAACAACCTCGATTTGTGGATAGCAAACAATGAAGAATACCTAGCGAATGCACTGGCTTGGTTGCGCTGGCGTTTATGTGAGCTTGCAAAATTACCTGATATTGAAAAGCCTAAAATCACAGAAATGACAACGGCAGAAGGGATTAATCCTCCGCCAGCGCTAATTCTATTAAGTCAAAAATTAGATTTATCTGACTTTGAACAACAGGTTTTACTGTTATGCGTTGCAATGGAATTAGATCCGAGTATGGCTCGTCTTTGCGCCAAAGCTTCAGATAATTCTCATCAGCCTTATCCTACCTTTGCCTTGGCTTTATCACTATTCGAGCAACCTGCTTGGGATGCCCTTTCTTGGGAACGCCCTTTGCGTTACTGGCGATTAATTGAAATTCATCAGTCAGGAGTTCAAGCACTGACTACGAGTGGTTTACGGGTAGATGAACGTATATTAAATTATATCAAAGGATTAAATTCTCTAGACGATCGCTTGGTATCATTATTGATGCCGATGGAAACAGCAGAATGGAATGTAAAATTACCCCCATCTCAAAATGCTGTTGTCAAAACAATTATTCTGCAACTGCATCAAAAGCACAGAGAACAACGTTTACCAATTATTCAGCTAGTGGGGGCAGATTCCCTCAGCAAGCAACTAATAGCCCAACATGTAGCAGCCCAACTAGATAAATATGTCTATCGTTTGCCAGTGGAATTATTACCCACCCAGGCAGGAGAATTAGAGACAATTGCTCGTTTGTGGCATCGGGAAAACTTGCTATTACCGCTTGCGCTGTATTTAGATGCCCAAGAAATTGACACTAAACCAACTACAGAAGGACAAGCACTTCCCTTGCATCGGTTTCTGACCCGCAGTGGTGGTCTACTTTTCCTTAGCACTCGTGAAGTTAGGCAAAACTTGGGTCTGCCCACAATTGTCGTAGATGTTGAAAAGCCAACACCCGGCGAACAAAAAGCAACTTGGGCTGAGGCATTAGGAGCAGTCGCAGATAGTAGTCCGCAGCTTCTAGCGACTCAGTTTAACCTCAATTTAGTCAAGATTGAGCAGATTTCCCAGCAAGTGCTAGCTGAAACACCCAACTCTGAAATCCAAAATCGTTTATGGTTTGCGTGTCTTGCTAGTACTCGTCCGCAGTTAGATACTTTAGCTCAACGCCTCGACCCCAAAGCGACTTGGGATAATATCGTCTTACCAGCAGAAGAGACAAACTTGCTGCATCAAATTGCTGACCAAATAAGGCAGCGCAGCCTAGTTTATCAAGAGTGGGGTTTTCACAACCGCATGAATCGGGGAATGGGCATCAGCGCCTTGTTTGCCGGGGAAAGCGGCACAGGGAAAACGATGGCGGCGGAGGTAATAGCCAATGATTTACAGCTAAATCTTTATCGCATTGACCTTTCATCTGTGGTCAACAAATACATTGGAGAAACGGAGAAAAACCTGCGGCGTTTGTTTGATGCGGCGGAAGATGGCGGAGCGATTCTATTTTTTGATGAAGCGGATGCCTTATTTGGCAAACGTTCTGAGGTGAAGGATAGCCATGACCGCTACGCCAATATTGAGGTGAATTACCTGTTGCAGAGGTTAGAAAATTATCGCGGTTTGGCAATTCTAGCAACGAATCTCAAGAGTTCGTTAGACCATGCCTTTATGCGTCGCTTGCGGTTTATTGTGAATTTTCCCTTTCCGGGTGTGGCTGAACGTCAGGTGATGTGGGAGAAGGTGTTTCCACTAGAGACACCAATACAGAATTTAGATTTTAACCGTTTGGCACGTCTGAATATGACGGGGGGCAGTATTCACAATATTGCTTTAAATGCGGCGTTTCTGGCTGCTGGGGCTGGCACACCTGTAACGATGCAGTTGATGTTAGCGGCGGCGCGGGCTGAGTTTCGCAAATTGGATCGACCAGTGAATGAGGCAGATTTTCGGGTTTCAGTACTTACGGGTGTAACGGTATGAATATCAATATTGATATAGAGAAGCTGATTTTAGAGGGGATGCCGATTTCTCCCAGTCAGGCGCGGTTATTGCAAGCAGAGCTAGAGAGTGAATTGGCGAAGTTGCTGGCTAATAAAGGTTTACCAGACAACTTGCGCTCAGGTGGGGTAGTGCCTGGTGGTGCGATTCAAGTGAAGCCTGGAACTAACTCTACCCAAATGGGGCAACACATTGCACAAGAAATAGTTATCAAAATATTAGGAGAAAAATCATGAGTAGACCAGACGTAAAATGGATTCCTGCAAGCTCTAAAAATCAGACTGATTACCGCGAATCGACAATTGATTCTATTGTGTGTCACAACACCGACTGTTCATTGCAAGCTGCTATAGCCACGTTCCAAGACCCTGAAGCGCAAGTTTCTGCACACTACATTGTTGCTCGTGACGGTACGTGCATCCAGATGGTGTTAGAAGATCATACAGCTTGGCACGCAGGTGACAGAGCTATGAATCATCGTTCTATCGGAATCGAACACGTTGCTGACAAAAATAATTTAGGTATAACACAAGAGCAACAACAGTGTTCGTTGAACCTGATTGGATATTTGGTGGATAAGTACAAAATTCAAAAGTCTCACATTCATACGCACCGTACAGTAGATACAATCTCTGGTGGTACTGATTGTCCCAAATGGATTTGGCCTGATGAAGCATCGTTTGAAAAGTTTAAAGAGACAATAGCCTGACACTTAACGAGACATTTCTTAAGCGACTGAGCAGCAGAATGAACGGCATGTTGAATATTGAGGAATGAAACCATGACTAGTAAAAGAATTGCCCAAACTAATCAGCAGCAAAAAAGTGAGACATCCGAGGCGAGTGGAATTTTACAGCGTGCTGCCGTTCGTTCTGTTTCAGATACAGAGGTGCAATCAACAGATGATTTAGAAGCACAGCCATTAAGTAATTCAGCTTTATCAAAAGACTTTAGCCGAGTGCCTATCAACACAACTAAACCACAGCCGATTATGGCGAAGCTAATGATTGGCGCAGTGGGGGATAAATACGAACAGGAAGCGGATCGGGTAGCGGCGCAGGTGGTGCAGCGAATAAATGCACCTGCGTCTGTGCAGTCAGGTGAAGATGGAACTGTTCAGCGAGAGGAGATGGAGACAAAAGATAACCAAGCAAGACTGATGCGATCACCAATATTACAGCGTAAGTCTAGTGATGGTGGGATTGTAGCTACGCCCAACCTGGAAACTTCCATCAATCAGGCAAAAGGTGGTGGACAGTCCCTCGCTAACAATATTCGTCACCCTATGGAGCAAGCGTTTGGGGCTGATTTTAGTGGAGTAAAGATTCACACAGATACTCAGGCAGACCAGTTGAATCAATCGATACAGGCGAAGGCGTTTACCACGGGGCAGGAAGTGTTCTTTCGACAGGGGGCGTATGAGCCAGGGAGCCTTGGGGGGCAGGAATTGTTGGCGCATGAGTTGACCCATGTGGTACAGCAAGAAGGCACGAGGAGGCGAGGAAAAGAGGGTAGAGGAGGGAGTGGACAGGCATCATTAGGAAAGACCGACTTAGTAGACGCGAAGGTAGAGGGAAAAATGCTCCAGGGTACATTCACATATTTAGACAAAAATTATAACAATAAATCCTTGATGTTGGCAGATTTAGATCTAAGGTGGAGGGATCAGCAAGATTTATCGGAAGTCCTGGAGTTTATGAGAATCTCTAATGAAGATTATGGAAAATTTAATAATAAGAAAAACCTTTTAGAGAGGGCAAGGGACATTATTAGAGAAGGTGATGGTGGCGAAAGACATACAGAGTTTCAACAAGACTATTGGATCACAAAATTGACAAAAAAGGGAAAAAACAGTACGGAGATAGCTGATATTCGTACACAAAAAGAAAATAATAAGAATATAGCAAAGGCAAGGACTCTCAAAAACCTGTTCGATGAGGGTGTGCCGAGTTATGTTATACAGCAGCTAAAAACAAAAGCAAAACAGCAATTTCAAAGTAGATTAAAGATATATAAGAGTTGGGATGAGAAAAACGCATTAGGTATCATAGAATGGATGAACAAAAGTGGAAAAAGCTTAGGAGAAAGGATTGAAGCAAAAGAGTTTGACAATAAGTCTACAGAAGAACTGGCCAATATTTTTAATAACGCAGAAAATCCTGTGGTTATGCCGATATCGGGTCATCTGGGAGGAGAATTACAGGCGGAGACTTATGATAATGATAAGCCTAATGGAGATGATAACAAACAGAGAATGCTTGAATTCACACTAAAGCCAGGAGCGGAAGAAATTCTGTTTGATCCTAAAATTATGGCGTTGGGTATGGATACAAGCATAACAAGATTGATAAGAGCAGGGAGAAAGCCATCGCAGGAAGAGTACGCTAAGGCGAACGACAACGAAGGATCGTTAAGTGGATACATAGGAGTCAAACCAGAAAAAAGGGGAGGTGAGTCATTCTCCTTAAGCGTTGGCGGAAACGCAACTAATTTATTGTTTAGTCTCCTAGTTAAAAGCGTTGTTTTGTTGAAATCGTGAATGAATAAGATATCTGCAAAAAAGGGAGCAAAATTGGGGAATGGAAGGAGTGATATCTCCACTCTCGTAGTGACTGTCTTAAAAGTCAAGCGATCGCCCACGCATAAATATTGATGAACGTGCGAACGCGCTATTATTTACTGGTTCAACCTGACCTCAAAGCGATCACTCATGTATGAAGGTTGATGAACGTGCGATCGCGTCATATTCAAAGTTCTTGTAGTGACAGTGTAAAAAGATAATGCGATCGCCTAATATCATGTTCGGATGAATATTAACACACTGTCCATTCTCACTCAAAATGCGATCGCTCATGTAGGAGGTTTGATTTGGTGCCGCAGCTACGCCCGTCGTAGACATCGCCTCATCTGACAAACTCTTGTAGTGACAGTGTAAAAAGATAATGCGATGCTCATGGATAATGGTTGATAAAGTGCGATCGCTCAGAGGCTATAATAAAACCAAGTTTTTGTTCAGGAGGTGCTTTGCCTGACAGAACCCCTAGACGATGCAGCCATTGCAGAACTTTACGAAGCCATAGGCAATATTGTCATCCGATTTCCTCTGCTTCACTGTTTGGAATGTGCTGGTACGCTCAAAAGATGGCTCAAAAAACGTGGATTACCGGGAAAACTTTGGCGAATTTCCACCCGATACGACCATGAAGATTTTATCCTCAGCGATCGCCTCGAACAACAAGGTTGCTCTGAAAGTATTACTGAAAATGGTGTTCACTATGGTGTTGAAGTCTATGGAAAAATCTTTGACAACCTTTCAAGGCTTGGACTTTCACCAGAAAATTGGGTTAAAGATTTTCCCTCTCTATCTAATGAATTTGTTGCTGAAGTGATTGAAGAGTTTTAGAGATGCGATTTGATGGAGCTAAGAATGAGTACGTTATTTGAGCTACTGGAAAAAATCAAAAGCAAACCAGGGTTATTCCTGGGAACAGCCTCCATTACAAATCTGCGAATGTTTATTCTTGGCTATCGCTTTGCGCGATCGGAAGTAGGTATCACTAATACTGAAGCCGAAAGTGACTTTTACAAAAACTTCCAACCCTGGCTGCAAAACCGCTTATCAATCCGTACTGTTAACGCTTGGGACAAAATCATTTTGCTCACCTGTATTGATGAGAAAGCAGCGTTTGATTATTTTTTTCAACTTCTGGATGAGTATATTCAACGAGACAAAAGCCAAGATATCGATCCAATTTTGTCTGAATCAACCGCACAAAATACTGAAAAGGTGGCATGAAGTGCGTAGGTGCATCACCCTCTCCATTCTGACTATAGATAAAAGTGCGATCGCTAGATAACAAACTCGACGATATACCCTCACCAAAAAGCTGATGTTAGACTTTATTCTCATCACTGGCGATCAAGCTATGTTCAACCCTACCTTTGCCAAAGCAATAGTTGTAGTGCGTCCTGGTGTCTTAAGTGGTACTAGTAAAGCAACAGTTAACAAAAAGAAGATTTGCGTTGTTGGTGACGAGAAAAAAGTTATGGTTCCTGGTTGTTCTTATACGAGTCCGCCCTTTCTCACACCAGGCATTGGAATACTTTCCATTCAATCCTTAGCCATCAATCAAAGAGCCAGAAAAGTTAAATCTATCCGAAAAGCAGTATTGCTTAAAGGTACTGCCTTCGTAGCGAGATTTAAAGTTATCATGCCAGCTGAGATACCACCAACACCAGTATCACCAGCAATACCAGACCCAATGCGCTTCTATCCTGGCACGGGATATTTTACTACTACAAATACAACAACAAAAGGTACTTAATAAATGAAGTTGGAAGTCGGAAATTGGAAGTATAAATGCATAATATTTCGGTTGTTAAATCTGTTACTGAATTGAAATGATTTAGGAATAATTTTATGTCTCACTTTCCCGGTGCGCCAAAGTTATTAAAAGCAACAATTGCCGTCCTTGATGCTGTTAGTTTTTTGCCCAAAGGATTGATTATACTGCAATACAATCCAGAAACACTCAGACGCACTTTACAGGTACGAGGTGCGGGTACTGAAGGAAGCGATCGCTTAGAAGCTTTGCGTCTAGTTGCACCACCGCTAGAGACAATTCAACTAGAGGCGGAAATTGACGCTACAGACCAACTGGAATTTCCGGCAAAAAATCCCGATACAGTGTTATTTGGCATATACCCTCAATTAGCAGTCCTAGAAACGCTGATCTATCCTAAAAGCAGCCAAATCAAGAAAAACAATCAACTTGCTCGCACGGGTGTTTTAGAAATCTTACCAATTGAGGCCAATCTCACTGTATTTATATGGAGCTTAAATCGTGTAATGCCAGTACGCCTATCTGAGTTCAGCATTACCGAAGAAGCATTCGATTCCAGACTAAATCCCATTCGTGCCAAAGTCAGTTTAGGTATGCAAGTATTAAGCACAAATGATTTGAGATTCGACCATAAAGGTAGTAAGTTATTCCAAGTTTATCACAAGCAAAAAGAGATTTTAGCTAAGGTTAACACGGCTGCAAGTGTTATCAAGACAGTTGCTTCTTTATTATGAGTTTAGCTATTAACAACCATGAATTATTTTACCTGTAAGGTTCTCAAAAATATCTCAGTAAATATAGATTTTTAGTTGTAAGATAAAAGAGTAAAATGTTTAATGAAAGCAGTCGCTACTACGATACAAAAATTGCCACCTGGCAAACAGCATCAAATCAAACTATCAGTTATCTCCGGCGAAGATTTTTACCGTCATCACAGAGGTTTGAAATTCTTCAAGAACATCAAGTCAGCGAAGGCGATCGCCTAGATAATATCACTGCAAATTATCTTCATGACCCGGAAGTTTTTTGGCATTTATGCGATGCTAACAACGCTATGCACCCTAACGAATTGACTGCCCAAATTGGTCGGCGACTGCGTATTCCTCTAATCTAAAAAGATTCACTTCTGCCAACTTACAAAAGGAACTATTATTTCACCAGCATAGTAACAGATCGTAAACCACCAATAGCCAATTTTTGATTAATTACGAATTACGAATTACGAATTAGTATTATGCCCGACTCAGATATTCGCCTAAAACTCATGATTGGTAGCACCATACCAAAACCCGCGCCTTATGAAGTAATAGACGCGCTGATAGACTTAGAAGTGACTCAGCAAGACCGCGATCGCAGTGGCTTTCAAATGACCTTTAGCTTGAGTAAAGAATTAAAAAATTTCTCAGATTATTGGTTAATCCGAAAAGGTCTTTTGAATCCTCCCAATCGAATTGTTATTCAAGTTATAGTTAATGTCAAAGTCGGTGTAAGCCGCAGTATTCAAAGCCCTATATTAATTGACGGCATTATTACCGATCATCAAATTGCACCGAGTAATCAACCAGGGGAATCAAGATTAATAGTTACTGGTGAAGATGTTAGTCTGATGCTTGATCTGGAAGATAAAAATGAAACTTACCTCAACTTATCTGATTCTAAAATTGTTAAGCAAATTTTAAATAAATACAAAGTTAAATATGGGCTGACGTTAGATGTAGAAGATACTACTAAAGATTTTTCATTCAAAAAAGAAGAACAAATTACCACTCAGCAGAGTACAGACTTACAGTTTATTCAGAAACTAGCTCAACGTAATAGTTTTATTTTTGAAATCAAGCCCGATAAAACTCCTGGTAAAAATATTGCTTATTGGGGTGAGGAAAAAAAGAAAGTTACTCCTTATCAACCAGCATTGTCAATGAATATGGGGGCGTTTACTAATGTAGATTCATCGATAAGTTTCAATTTTAACGCTCTAGAATCTATTAAACCAGAAGCATCAATTAGCGATGAAAAGAGTGGAGCATCAATTTCGATTAAGGTTCCTAAATCGCCCGGTCAAGCTTTAGCTAACAAGCCGGCTAAATCATTACGAACAGAGATACTACGTTGCACCAATAAACTCGAAAAAATCCTAGCGCAAAAGGAAACCGAATTATTGGCTAGCCGTTCCCAGGAAAATGCTGTAACTGCTTCTGGGGAAGTAGATACTGTTCGCTACGGTTATGTCTTAGAAGTGCGTCAATTGGTGGGAGTGCGGGGTGTGGGAAAAACTTACGGCGGTTATTATTACGTCAAACAGGTAACGCATCGCATCAAACGTGGTGAATATAAACAAAGTTTTACTTTGAAACGTGAAGGACAAGGAGCAACAATTCAAATGTTAAAAGTATGAACCAATCAAAACTTGATATTTGTGGAAGTATTAATCAACAAAGACTTTCTTTTTACGGCAAATACCGAGGCGTAGTATTTGACAATAATGACCCGTGGAAGCTCGGTCGCGTACAGGCAAAAGTGGAAGAAATTTTTGGCAATGATCCTAGCGGTTGGGCATTGCCTTGCGTTCCCTATGCAGGTCAAGGAGTTGGGTTATTCTTGATTCCACCCAAAGGTGCTTTAGTGTGGATGGAGTTTGAAAACGGAGATCCAGATTACCCAATTTGGAGTGGCTGCTTTTGGGCAGATGAAAAGGTTCCAAATATAGTACCAGCTAATCCTTATGACCCAGAAACTAAGGTACTTAAAACCGATATTGGTAAGATTGAAATCAATGATAAACAAGGTAAGCAAAGCATAACTATTGAAGCCAAGATTGGGAAGCAAACTATGACAATTGTGATGAATAGTTCGGGAATTGAAATCAACAACGGAAGCAATGCCACTGTGAATCTGAATGGTAAGAAGGTATCGATTAATAACTTTGATTTGGAGGTGACTTAATGCCAGAATATCTCGTAAATCTTCCCAGGCAGAGGAATGTCATCAACATCGATTTTCCCTTCCACTTTGATAGATATCATCACACTGCCAGCACCAGCGATGAAAATCAACATATCCGCGACTTAATTGAACAACTACTGTTTACTACTCCTGGCGAACGAGTCAACCGCCCAGATTTTGGTAGTGGTGTATTGTCTTTGATTTTTGCACCCAATAGCGCGGAACTAGCAACAGCTATGGAAATTAGTATTCAAGCATCTATTGAGCAATGGTTGGGTGATTTAATCGATCTGCAAGCTTTGCAAGTAACAAGTGTTGATTCCAGCCTTTATATAGTAGTGGAGTATTTTGTGCAGAGTTCTGGGGAGACACAAACAGCTAGTTTTAGGACGACTGTACCATGAACAGCCACACCCTTACTTTTCAAAACGAACAGCGCCGCCAAGAAATTCGTAGGCAAAGAAAAAACGGGCTAGATTATGTAGAAGTTAGCGATGATTTGCGATCGCGTAGCGGCTCCTTTGGAGCATCGCTATATGTCTACTTTTTAGGTTCAATTCCAGAAAACCTAAAAAAAGAAAATCTGTGTATTGAAGGCGGCCAGCGCATCCGCCATCTTCATGTGACTAGTTTACAGGTAGAAAGTCCCCAAAATTGTGAAGGTTACTTAACAGTTAATCTTGACCAAACTGGCGATTTCTCTGTGTATACTTTGCGCTTGGTGTCATTAAATGAACAGGGCAAACCCACAAAGCAACCATATCCCAATTTTGACCCGCGCTACTCCCAAGTAGAATTTAAATTCCGAGATGGGATATGTAACACTGACATGGATTGCTTGGAACAGCAAACTCGTCCGCCAACACAATTAGTTGAACCAGCTATCAACTATTTGGCGAAAGATTATGCGAGTTTTCGTCACTTAATTTTAGATCGCCTCTCCCTAGTCATGCCGGATTGGGAAGAACGTCACGTTCCCGATTTAGGAATTACTTTAGTAGAAGTTCTCGCTTATGTTGGCGATTATCTCAGCTACTATCAGGACGCTGTAGCCACCGAAGCTTATCTAGAAACTGCCCGTCAACGGATTTCTGTCCGCCGTCATGCCCGCCTGATCGATTATCCCATGCATGAAGGTTGTAATGCACGTACTTGGTTGTGGCTGGAGACAAGTATTGATACTTCCCTGGAAACAAAAAATTTCTACTTTATTACTAATTATAAAAACGCGCCTCCCCTTGGCACTATCCTAGAAGATATTCGCCACCTAGATGATGTTCCTCCTAACAGTTATGAAGTTTTTGAACCGCTAACGTCCTTACCGATTCATCTCTACAACGCTCATAACAAAATCCTATTTTATACTTGGGGCGATGCTTCATGCTGTCTTCCTCCTGGTTCTACAACCGCTACATTAGTGGATGAATTTATACCCACACAACCAGAGAAGGCAAATTCCTCTTCCCAACTTGAACATCAGCGAAAATTGCATCTGAAAATTGGTGACATCCTAATTTTTGAAGAAATTAGAAGCCCGAAAACAGGTATCTCCGAAGATGCGGCGATGAAAAATCGCCATGCAGTACGCTTGATAAATGTCAAGGCAAGTGTAGACGAACTTTACAATCAGCCAATTGTAGAAATTGAGTGGGGAGAAGAAGACGCATTGACTTTTCCTCTTTGTATTTCGGCAATAGTACCACCAGATTGTCAGCTAGTTGATATTAGTGTTGCCAGAGGCAATGTGATTCTAGTCGATCATGGACGGACTATTGAACGGGAGGAAGATTTAGGAACTGTACCGGGAAAAGAGATAATTCACGAGTGCGAAGAGGAAGGCGAACCTAGAGAAATTTTAGTAGTTGGCGATCGCTTTCGTCCTACCTTGCAAAAAACGCCTTTAATTTTCAGTCAACCTCTGTCCACAAAAAACCTCACCCAAGATGCTAAGAGTCTCCTAATTCAAGACCCCCAGCAAGCATTACCGCAAATCCAACTTAGGAGTACTGGAAATCACTCTACTTGGACTCCCCAATACGACCTCATAGACAGCAACAACGAAGATCGACATTTTGTTGTAGAAATGGACAACGATGGACAAGCTCATTTGCGTTTTGGAGATGGTGAATTAGGAATTAAACCAGCAGCCAATACTAACTTTCACGCAACCTATCGAGTCGGTAATGGACTTGCAGGTAATATTAGTGCTGAAGCGATTTCTTATATCGTTTTTCATGATGTTTTCAATAGTGGTTCGACATTGCAGCCACACCAGCCTTTCCCCGCTATCGGTGGGACAGCACCCGAACCTCTATCTCAGGTGAAATTATATGCACCACATCTATCTCATGAAAAATTAGAGCGTGCTATTACTCCTGATGATTATGCAGAATTAGTAATGCAACATTTCCCGACAAAAGTGCAACAAGCCACCGCCGTCTTACGCTGGACAGGTAGTGGGTATGAAGTCTGGGTTACAGTAGATCCCTTCAACAAAGAAACGGTAGATCGCAAATTACTGCAAAATATTACCACAGACCTCAAAAAATATCGTCGCATTGGTCATGATGTCATCGTTCAACAAGCAGCCTACGTTTGTTTAAATATAGCGATGAGAGTTAATGTCAAATCTGACTATTTACGCGGTCATATCAAAGCTGCTTTGCTGGATATTTTCAGTAACCGCATTTTACCTGATGGTCGGCGTGGTTTTTTCCATCCCGATAACTTGACTTTTGGGCAAGGAATTGCATTAAGTCAGATTGTAGCGATCGCTTCTACTATTCCAGGCGTTGAAAGTGTCTCTATAACTAAGTTAGAACGTCTTTTTGCAAATTCCAATCAGGAGATTGAAGCAGGTTTTTTACCCATTGGTTCTTCGGAAATTGCCCGACTCGACAACAACCCAAACTTCCCTGAAAACGGTAAATTTACACTCGATTTGCGAGGTGGTAGATGAAATTAAGTTGTAGCTGTAACTGTCATAACTATAAATCAAGCGATCGCTCTAGCTGTGGTTGCTGTGAAGGTGTCGAAATTCTCACTCCCACATCGGTAGTTAATCAACCTGGTTTGTATACCCTAGCTTATCGAGTTGGAACTCATGCTAGCTTTTACGAGACAATGAAAGCGCGTCTGGGTGATAGCAAATTTCCCTCACTCAAACATTTAAAAACCCGTGATCCTCAAGACACGTCTTTAGCTCTACTAGATGCTTGGGCTACTGTCGCAGACGTTCTAACATTTTATCAGGAACGCATAGCCAATGAAGGTTACTTACGCACTGCGATCGAGCGACGTTCTTTAGTAGAATTAGCTCGATTAGTAGACTATGCACATAGTCCCGGTGTCAGCGCCAGCGTTTATTTAGCTTTTACCCTAGAAGATGGTTACAATTTGGAAATTCCTGTTGGTTTGAGTAGCCAGAGTATACCTGATTCTGACGAATCGCCGGAATTTTTTGAAACATCCGAAAAACTGCGAGCTTATGCCCAGTTGAATCAACTTAAGCCCCGGATGAGTCAACCGCAACAAGTTAATTCAACAACCGTTACTGAAATTGATCAGCTTTATTTAGATGGTATAAATGCGAATCTCAAACCTAACGATCCACTTTTACTGATCTTTGGTGATGCTAAACAAGTCATTCACAAAGTTCAAATTATTGAGCCTCAACCAGATGAAAACCGGACAAAAGTTACATTACAATTACCAGCAAAAGTTACACAAAAATTAACTAATAAAGATTCAGTAAATACAATAGAACAAAGAATAAAACAATTAATTAAACTGCCATCCTTACAACCTGCGAATGCTCTAGAACTGGAGCGGACAAAACAACAAATCTTCGATCCCGAAAATATTGATATGAATTTTCGGTTAATTAATAATACTTTAAATCCTGCTTCAAACACAGCAATATATCAAATTTTAACCAGTAATCAAGTTAATTCTACTAATCAATTAAATCGAATTGAGGTTTTAGGAATCAAAGCTGCACCTTTCGGACACGACGTAGCTTTGAAGCCGATTTTTGACCAGCAAGGGCGAATTGAAAAATACGAAGAATGGCAAATTGCAGATGTAAATGAGGCAACATCAAGCTCCTCTAGCACACTACCATCTGAATTACGAAATATCTTAGCCTTAGATGCCCAATATGATGAAATTACACCTGGGAGTCGCCTAGCGATTGAACGGGTGGATGTTAATAAAATTGAGGTTTATCAAGTAATAAAAGTTGAAAATGTCTCTAAAATTGCCTATAGCATAGTAGGAAGAATTACCCAACTAACTTTAGATAAACCTTGGTTAAAAGAACAGGATATATCTTTAGATGTCATGCGTAAAACCACAGTGTATCTCAAGAGTGAAGATTTGAATTTGGTGGAAAAACCAGTTGACCTAAAAGATGCACCAAGCGATCAAAATTATATATCTGACCAGATGGAAATTGAACTAGACAACCTCTACGAAAATCTCCAACCGGGACGTTGGTTAATTATCTCTGGCGAACGCAGTGATATATCCGATGTCGATGATGTGTGGGCTAGCGAAGTTGTCATGCTGGCCGGGGTGAGACAAGATATATGTGCGAATTTATCCAATGACAAACCCCATACATTCCTGAAATTTGCTAGACCTTTAGCTTATTCTTACAAACGAGAGACTGTTACTATCTATGGCAACGTAGTCAAAGCCACTCATGGCGAGACTCATACTGAAATACTGGGCAGTGGTGATGGTACTAAAGCAAATCAACAATTTACTCTATCACTATCGCCCCTTACCTATCTACCAGCACCTATCCCTAGTGGCGTTGCTAGCACCTTAACCTTAGAAGTATATGTTAATGATGTCCGTTGGCAAAAAGTAGAAAATTTGATTGACTTAAGTCCAACAGACCGCGCCTATATCACCCACACTGATAGTGATGGCAATACAACTATTATCTTTGGCAATGGTGAACATGGAGCTAGATTGCCTAGTGGGATTGAAAATGTCAAAGCAATCTACCGCACTGGCACTGGCAAAAGTGGTAACGTTGCAGCAGAAAAAATTAACCAGCTAGCAATGCAACCTCTAGGTTTGAGTGGCGTACTCAACCCAATAGCAGCAACAGGAGGCGCAGACCCAGAAAGCGATTATGAAATACGCCGCAATGCACCCGTTAGCATAACATCTCTCAACCGTGCAGTTTCCGTACAGGATTATGCCAATTTTGCCCGTACCTTTACTGGAATTGGCAAATCAAATGCTCAACGTCTTTCAAATGGTTCGGATCAAATTCTGCATATTACCATCGCTGGGGCTGATGATATCCATATTGATAGAAATTCAGATTTATATCGTAGTTTCGTACAAGCATTATACCAGTTTGGCGACCCATATCAGTCACTAAAAATAGATATGCGGGAACTAATGCTGTTAATTATCAGCGCCAATGTGCGAATTTTAGCAAATTATCAATGGTCATCTGTAGCATTAGAAATTCGCACTGCTTTGTTTGATAAATTTAGCTTTGAAAATCAGGAACTAGGAGAAGATATTGTCCTCAGTGGAGTTATCAGCACGATTCAACAAGTACCTGGCGTAGACTACGTGGATGTAGATATTTTAGATAGCGTTTCCGAAACTGAAGCCCAAAATCCAGACATTTTAAATACCAAACTTAAAGAACTGGCAAAAGTAGGCAGCACTGGTGGAAATGGACAACCAAAACAATGGATTCCTGTAAACTTGGCTGTTTTTGATTCAACAACAAACCAACTTTTTCCGGCTCAATTAGCTATTCTCAGCCCGAAAGTGCCAGATACACTAATTCTAAAGGAGTTGAAATCATGAGCAATTCCCCAGACCGTCTTTATGAACTGTTGCCAGCCGTTTACCGCATACGCGATGCAGAACTTGGCTATCCTCTACGGGATTTATTACGTGTCATTGCCGAACAAGTAGATATTGTTGAAACAGATATTACTCAACTTTATGAAAACTGGTTTATTGAAACTTGCCAAGATTGGGTAGTACCATACATTGGTGATTTAATTGGTTATCAAAGCGTTCGCGGTTCTGGTACAAAACAGCAAGATAACAAGATTTTAAATCCCCGTCGGGAAGTAGCAAATACTATTCGCTATCGACGGCGCAAGGGGACGCTAGCTTTGTTGGAATTGCTGGCTGATAAAGTCGCTGGCTGGCCGGTACGAGTTATAGAATTTGATCGGCTAGTTAGTAAAACACAGCATATTAATCACCTACATTCGTCAATTTCAACAACAGTAAATCTGCGTCAGGTGGATGAAGTTGCAAAGTTAAATAGCCCATTCGATGAATTAGCTCATACAGTAGATATCCACAAGATTTCCTCACAAGATCAACCGGGAAAGTATAATACTCCAAATATTGGTATTTTTGTTTGGCGATTAAAAGCTTATTCCATGACTTTCACGCCAGCTTTTTGTTTGGAAGAAGTTAGTTCTAACTGTTATACATTTAGTATTACGGGTAACGACACTCCGCTTTACACTCGTCCCCAATTAGCAAAAGATGCAACCAAAATTGATTGTGAATTAAATTTACCTATTCCCATTCAACGGCAAGTTTTGCAATCTCACAAAAGCGATTATTTTGATTCAAACCCAAATCCCGAAGAATTTACCAAAAGTTTGCAAATTTGGAAAGGTGTTGGTTTAAAACAGCATCCAATCTCTCCAGAGCAAATTATTATTACCAATCTTAGCGATTGGAATTATCAACCAGAGCAAGACTACATAGCAGTTGACCCAGAATTAGGGCGAATGATTTTTCCGATTCGCCAGTTACCAAAAAATGGTGTTTGGGTTTCTTATCATTATGGTTTCAGTGCTGATATTGGTGGTGGCGAATATGACCGAACTTTGTTAGATTCTACGGCACATTTTTTACTTGATGTTGGTGATATTCAAGAGCCAGCAATTTTTAACTCTCAGCAAGATGCTTCTGCATTATCTGAGTTTTTGCGATCGCAATTTTCCAGTAATACCCAAAGGCTTTTGGATGCCTACACCAGTCCTCCTCCCGAACCGGCTTTAATTGCAGCTTTACTCCCAGAGCTAAATCAACTACTTTTAGGTGAAAGCCTTTATAATAAACAACGTTTTGCATCTATCACCTTGAGTGCCAAAACTAAACGTTTGGTTCAGCAAAATCTCCAAGGGAAAGAACTGATTCGCTGTAATCGGTTGCTATTAGAAGAAGCTTTTCCATCTCAAATCAGAAAGCATTATGCTCATTACAGCGTCAGTCAAACTTCACGAGGGTATTATCAAACTATTACTGAAGCAATCTCACAGTGGCAGCGAGATAAACCCCATAATGCTGTAATTGAAATTATTGATAGTGGTGTTTATGTAGAACGAATTAATATTGAACTGGAGAAAAATCAAAGTCTGCAATTACGCGCAGCTAACCACAAGCGTCCAGTGATACGCATTCTCGATTGGAGAACTTCTTTAGGTGATGCTTTAAATGTTACAGTCGAGTCAGGAAGTTGCTTTGTTCTCGATGGTTTATTGATTACTGGTCGGGGAGTGCATATAGAAGGTAATCTCACTGATTCTATTGTGCAAAAACCAGTTGCGATTATTATCCGTCATTCTACATTAGTACCTGGTTGGTCATTACATTGTGACTGCGAACCCAGACGTTCTAGCGAGCCAAGTTTGGAGTTATTTAATATCAATGGATGTGTAGCGATCGCACACAGTATTATTGGCTCCATTCAGGTTAACCAAGATGAGCTAGAGGCTGACCCTTTACCCATAAATATTAGCGATAGCATTATAGATGCTATCAGTATAGAAGGTGAAGCGATCGGTGCAGTGGGTTATTCTATAGCCCATGTGCGGTTGACTATTGCACGTTGTACAGTCATTGGTCAGATTCAAGTACATGCAATTGATTTAGCAGAAAACAGTATTTTTAACGGCATTATATTCGTTGCTCGTCGCCAACAAGGTTGTATCCGTTTCTGCTATGTGATGCCCAACTCACGCACACCACGTCGATATAATTGTCAACCGGATTTAGTCGAGCAGATGGTTAGACAAAAAACAGAACTGATAGACGCGGAACAACTTTTCCCTAATCGCGTACAACCTCAATTCAACAGTACACGCTATGGCACACCTACTTACTGTCAGTTAGCCTCAACCTGTGCTGAGGAAATCAAACGTGGTGCTGATGATGAATCAGAAATGGGTGCTTTTCATAATTTATATCAGTCTCAAAAAGAGGCTAACTTACGCATCCGTCTAGACGAATATACACCTGCTAATACTGAAATTGGCATTATTTACACTAGCTAAAGAGGATTTTATGCAAGGAGAATTTAGAGGCGATTTTACTCGTGATACCTACGACAAGAGCAAGCATTTCTTGCGGGTATTAATGCAACAAGGTCGAGTGCAATTAGATGCAGACTTTAACGAACAAACATCGATTTTATTGAATCGTCTGCAAACTTTAGCCAAAGATGTATTTGGACTACAAGGTGGGCCAGAACAGAATTGTGGTTTTGAATTTATTGCCACTGAGGAGCAGATTAATAATATTAATAATATCAATGAGCAAGAAAAACAGAAATTAAAGCAACTGCTCCAATCTGAAAAGTATTTAATTGGCAAAGGCAACTATTATGTAGATGGCATACTTTGTGAAAATGAGGAATTTGTATCTTATTTTCACCAGCCAGATTTTGCGCGGGAAGTTGTAGATCCTTGTAAAGTGCAATTAAATGGAGCCACATATCTTGCTTATCTTGATGTTTGGGAACGACATATAACCCCGATTGAAGATCGTGACGATCGCAAAATTAATATTCGTGAAGTTGCTTTAGGGGGAGCGGATACTGCAACTCGATCTAAGTTAGTTTGGCAAGTCAAGCTGAAACAATTAAAAGATAATCAAGATATTGAAACGGTTGCCAAGCAAGTTACCAAGGATAGCGATTATTTTCAGAGTGTGTTAGGTCAAGAATTATTGAAGCCGGGAAAAGGCGAACTTATTGCCAGAATTACAAAGCCTAGTTCTACAGGCATGAACGATCCATGTGTAATTCCGTTTAATTCCAAATTTCGTGGTGCTGAAAACCATCTTTATCGGGCAGAAATTTTTAGAGTTTCCCCTGCTAATAATAATAATCAACTATCATTTGTTTGGTCACGCGAAAATAGCTCAATTGTTTTTCCGATTGTGACATCTACTGAGAACAATTCCTCAGTCCTTGTATTCAAGCTAGAACATTTAGGCAAGGACAAAAATTCTAGTTTATCAGCAGGTGATTGGGTGGAAATCATCGATGATGATTATGTATTGGGAAATAGCGATCGCCAATTACTAAAACTTGAACAAATAGATCGCATTGAGAATCAAGTAATTCTCTCAGGAGATAGCAAAAGCAACACATTGCTTCCAGAAAAGCACCCTCTATTACGCCGTTGGGACTCTGGAGAAGTCAAGGTAAATTTATCTGAGGTGAATAATAAATGGTTTCCGCTTGAGGATGGAATTGAGATTCAATTTCCAGCAGATACTCAAAATAACTTTTATCAAGTCGGTGATTATTGGTTAATTCCTGTGCGGACAGCTACAGGCAATGTAGAATGGCCTAAACGAAAAAATAAAGAAGGAAAATTAGAGCCTCAACCTCAACCACCGCATGGTATAGCTCATTATTATGCACCTCTAGCAGTAATTTTAGGTAATCCTGATAAAGTAATAGTTCATGATTGCCGAAGAAAGATTAGTAGTAAAGATTCTACGACAGTACCTGTTAGCACAAAAGCTAATTCTACAGCGCCAGTTGATACTAAGCAAAATCCTACACAAACAATTAAAGAATTCAACTGCATAATCAATGCTAGCTGGCATCACGATCAAGTTTTGGAAGCGACTCTTGGAAAAGAAGAGGAAAATTCTAGTAATATACCAGACGATCAATTATTTAATTTAAAATCTCAGAAGTTGAAAGATTTATTTACGAAACTAGGTATAGTAATTCAGTTTCAAAAGCCAGTACGGATTGATAGCTTACATAAGAGTAGCGTATCTGTTTTAGCTCATACAGACAATGTATTTAGAGGTGAAGTATTTTATATATTGCCCATGAAGGTTGAACCAGTTCAAGTTAAAAAAGTTGAATCAAAATCTATCCGTTGGGCAATTGGCACTGATGTATTAGATAGTAATGTCAATCTAATTACAGAAGTTGAACCTTTGACAAATCAAAATAACGGCTATACTGAAGCTGTTCGATTAATTACACCTGATGATTGGTCACAAAAAGCCGTTTTTAACCAAAGCAATATATATCAGTTTACTGTACTATTGCATGGTGACTGGATTCTGAATGAAGAACCATTATTTGAAGAAGAAAATTTAAATTTTTCAGGAGATTTAAATAAAGGGATTATTACTGATGCATTACGTCAGCAGTTTCAATTAAAGGAAATTTTGCTTTCTCAAAATATTATTTTGGTTACAGAAAAAGAAAATTTAAAATGGCGCTTAGTCGATGGAGGTAAAGTTTACATCCTTACCAAGGATAACAATAAATTAACAGTTAGCAAGATTCAGGCATTGGATGCCAACAATATTTGGCCTGGTGTCCCTGAACGGTTTAGTGGAAATGGGTCAGAAGGAGGAGACTGGGTTAGTATTATTCATGTAAAAACTTGATAATAGACGAAATCAACGGATTGAAGAGATTTAGAGGTAGTTTGTAACTCCCCTCCTGCCTCCTGCCTCTTAGCCCTCACGAAAAGACTTTTTCAGCAAACCCTAATTAGGGTTTGCTGAATGATTTGGTACTTCATTGGCGATCGCTGTAGATATCGAGCGATCGCCTGTATGAAGGCGTTGTTGCACGAATGGGGAAAAATGGTAAATTTCACTTATTCTTTCCTACCTCTACTTATCAATTTTCATCCCGTTTCTATGGGCGTTGAACCGTCGTAAATTAGCAAAGGTATTGATTTAAAATCCAATTTTGAAATTTTGGCTTTAATATAGGATTTCTACATACCCTTCTGTTCCATTCACCCGGATTCTGTGTCCGTCTTTGATCAGCTTGGTAGCATTCTCCACTCCGACAACTGCTGGTAAGCCATATTCACGTGCGATAACTGCTCCATGTGTCATCAGTCCACCAACTTCGGTCACTAGACCTTTGATGGATACAAACAATGGTGTCCAGCTAGGGTCAGTAAAGGAGGTGACTAATATATCTCCATCTTCTAGATTGGCATCTTCCATGTTTAAGATGACACGTGCTCGTCCCTCTATAACTCCCGAAGAAACAGGTAGACCTATAATGGCTTCGGCTGGGAGATTTTCTCGTTTGTACTCACCTGCAATGATTTCACCGTCAGAGGTGATAACACGTGGGGGAGTTAGTTTTTCATATAATTTGTACTCGTCTTTTCGTTCGCTGATAATCTGGTAATCAAGTTTATTTGTGCATACGACTTCACGAAGTTCTTCAAAAGTGAGATAGTATATATCTTCTTTTTCATGAATAACGCCCGCTTGTACGAGTTGTTCGGCTTCTTTCAGTAAAGCTTTCTTATAAACGAAGTAGCGATTAACTATGCCGTATTTTGGATATTCACGATAACCGATGAAATTCCGGATCAGACTGATCATTCGTTTTGTCTCTTCGGCCTTTTGTTCACCATCCGGTAATTGCTTCAATCGATCTAATAACTCTTGTTCTTTTTTCAAAGCTGACTGTTGCCCTTGCTCAAATTTCCGATTGCTGGCATTAGGCTCAAAGTTTTTGATGTTACTGAGAATCATGGGGACAAGTGTAGTTGGTTTTTCACTCCAACGAGTTTTAGTAATATCGATTTCTCCGGCACATCGCATTCCATATTTGTTGAGATAAGCATAGATAGCGTCTTGGGTTTCCTTTCCACCATTAAACTTAACTAGTTCATCCAAAAAGTTATCATCTTTTACATGTTGTAAATAATCAATTACTTCAGGATAAGGACGAATCACATCTGCGACATCCAATAACGCTAGACCCATAGACGAAGTAATATTGTTTGGCGCAGATTGAGAAAGTATGTCTGCTGCATTTTTCTCACCTAACCATTCCTTCATTTTTTCATTGATCCATGATGAAGCATTCATAGCAGTCATAATCACACCAAAACTTTGTGGATCAAATAAACTCTTCTTTAATTGCTGGATATCTTCCAGAATAAAATCAATTAGATCCGATCCTGATTTCGTTTGGATGTTATGTTTTAAATCGTCTATCGATTTTTGACTACTCTTAATCAGATCGGGAACGATTGTCGGATCGTATTCGATTTGTGTTTGAAAATCCGCAGACGATATACCTTTATTGCTTTTACCAGGACTCAGTTCTTTTTTATCATTTGGTAACGATTTTATAAAATCTTCTCGCTCTATGATGGTCATAAGTGCGTCTTTTATGAGCGGATCGGATTTTCCCAAGACATCTACTATAAATTCTCTTCTAACAGGTGAAGCCAGATCAGGTGTGATATCAACAAACAACCTTCCACCAGCTTTATACATGGGTCGAGCAGCTGTTAACTGGAATAAAGACAATCCCAATGGTTTGATGGGGTCAGTCATCATTTGTTGATGACCGACAGATACATAGACGTGATTTTCCCGATCGCTCGCTTCCGGGATCGGGTATAAAGTAGTGATTGGCCGGCTCTGGACAATATAAAATTTATCATCAACTAAACACCATTCGATGTCCTGGGGGCGACCGAAATGTTCTTCGATCTTTCTGCCCATGCGCTCAAGCTGTAAAATCTGCTCATCCGTCAGCGCTTGCTTGTTCTGTCTCTCAGGTTCAATCTCCTGTTCTTTCGTACCGCCATCTTTTAAAGCGTAAATAGCCAGTTTCTTGGTGGATATCTTCTTATCGATAACCTTGCCGTTACACACTTTATAGATATCAGTATTCACAAGGCCGGAAACTATGGCCTCACCAAGTCCGAAGCTGGCATCAATGGATAACACCTTCCTATTAGAAGTGACGGGATCGGCAGTAAACAAAATTCCTGCCACCTGCGGAAATACCATCTTCTGAACAACCACAGACAGGTGGACTTTACGCTGGTCGAAGCCGTTTTGAAGGCGGTAAATTACTGCCCTCTCGGTAAATAGCGATGCCCAGCACTTGCTGATATGCTGATAGATTGCCTCCTTGCCGATAATGTTCAAATATGTATCCTGCTGGCCTGCAAAAGAGGCCGTTGGTAAATCCTCTGCGGTTGCGCTGGATCGTACTGCATAGGCATTTTTTTCATCAAGCTTGGAGAGGAGACGGGCGATCGCTTCATTAATGTCTTGAGGAATGGCTATCCCTTCGATGAAAGAGCGAATCTCACCGCTAAGTTCACCGATTTTATGTCTGTCTTCCACCTTTAAAAGCGATAACTGCTCGAGTAATTCGTTAATCGACGATGTTTTCCCAATGATTCTTTTAAAGGCTTCAGTAGAAACGCAGAAGCCATCCGGTACGCGGATTCCTTCAATCTTGGAAAGTTCCCCCAGGTTCGCACCTTTACCCCCAATAAGCTTGAGTTTTGTTTTATCAATATCTTGAAAACAAAGCACAAATGAACTCATCAGTTTCGCTCCTTTGGCAATTCATACTTTGCTAATTAACCCTCTTGTGTCACTTTCCGGAAAGTGAAAAGGGTTTTAGGTGAGCATATACATCGGAAGCTGAAAGTATTTAAAATTTTATCGTAAATCAAAGGGTTTAAGACCCCTACCTCTACAGGTAGCATCATTTTC
>NZ_JABXKI010000015.1 GCF_017115095.1 Nostoc sp. NMS4
CCCAGAATCCCGCTATGAAGCCTTACAAAAATTTGGTAGAGATTTGACAGAACAGGCAAAAGCTGGAAAACTCGACCCGGTAATTGGCAGAGATGACGAAATTCGGCGGGTGATTCAAGTATTGTCTCGTCGTAGCAAAAATAACCCTGTCTTGATTGGTGAACCTGGGGTAGGTAAAACTGCGATCGCTGAAGCTTTGGCACAGCGAATGGTAAACGGCGACGTTCCCGAATCTCTGAAAAACCGCCAACTCATCTCCTTAGATATGGGTAGTTTGATTGCTGGGGCAAAATACCGAGGTGAATTTGAAGACCGACTAAAATCTGTTCTCCGAGAAGTTACGGAATCTAACGGGCAAATTGTTTTGTTTATTGACGAACTGCATACCGTAGTCGGCACAGGTTCCAACCAACAAGGGGCAATGGATGCGGGAAATCTGCTCAAACCGATGCTGGCGCGGGGAGAACTGCGTTGCATTGGCGCTACTACCTTAGACGAGTTCCGCAAACACATTGAAAAAGACGCAGCCCTAGAACGCCGCTTTCAGCAAGTATTTGTCGATCAGCCAAGTGTGGAAAATACTATTTCCATTCTGCGGGGGTTGAAAGAACGCTATGAAGTGCATCACAACGTCAAAATTTCGGATTCCGCTTTGGTAGCAGCAGCAACTCTGTCAGCGCGTTATATTAGCGATCGCTTCTTGCCAGATAAAGCCATTGATTTAGTGGATGAAGCCGCAGCACAGTTGAAAATGGAGATTACCTCCAAACCAGCCGAATTGGAAACCATCGATCGCCGCCTCATGCAGCTAGAAATGGAAAAGCTATCATTAGCTGGCGAAGAAAAGGGTACTCCCCAAACGAAAGAACGTTTAGAGCGAATTGAGCAAGAAATCGCCAATTTAACGGAAAAACAGCTAACATTTAACGAGCAATGGCAAGGTGAAAAGCAGATACTCGAAGCGATCAGCGCCTTAAAGAAAGAAGAAGATGCCTTGCGAGTGCAAATCGAACAGGCGGAACGTGCCTACGATCTAAATAAAGCTGCCCAACTGAAGTATGGCAAATTAGAGGGAGTCCAGCATGAGCGCGAAGCCAAAGAAGCGAGCCTTTTAGAAATTCAAAACCAAGGTTCCACGTTGCTGCGAGAACAAGTCACCGAAGCTGATATTGCCGAAATCGTCGCTAAATGGACAGGAATCCCCGTCAATCGCCTGTTGGAATCGGAACGGCAAAAATTACTGCAACTAGAAAGTCATTTGCATCAACGAGTCATTGGGCAAGAAGAGGCTGTAGAAGCAGTAGCAGCCGCAATTCGCCGCGCCCGTGCGGGGATGAAAGATCCCTCGCGTCCCATTGGTTCATTTTTGTTCATGGGCCCCACAGGTGTGGGTAAAACCGAACTCGCCCGTGCTTTAGCTCAGTTTCTCTTTGATTCTGATGATGCATTAGTGCGCTTAGATATGTCTGAGTACATGGAAAAACACTCAGTTTCCCGGTTAGTAGGTGCGCCTCCAGGATATGTAGGCTATGAAGAAGGCGGTCAACTTTCCGAGGCGGTTCGCCGCCGTCCCTATTCGGTGGTGCTGCTTGATGAAGTTGAAAAAGCGCACCCCGATGTGTTCAATATTTTATTGCAAGTGTTAGACGATGGGAGAATTACTGACTCTCAGGGAAGAACAGTAGATTTTCGCAACAGCGTTATTGTCATGACCAGTAACATTGGTAGCGAACATATCTTGGATGTAGCTGGTGATGATTCCAAATATGAAACAATGCGGAAGCGGGTAATGGAAGGCTTGCGATCGCATTTCCGCCCCGAATTTCTCAACCGCGTCGATGATATCATACTTTTCCATACCCTAAATCGCACAGAAATGCGGCAGATCATCCGCATTCAACTCAAACGGGTAGAAAATCTCCTGCGCGAGCAAAAAATCTTCTTTGAGATATCCCAATCAGCTTGCGATCACCTTGTCGAATCAGGCTATGACCCAGTTTACGGTGCCCGTCCACTCAAACGAGCAATTCAGCGAGAAGTCGAAAACCCCCTCGCCACCAAGTTATTAGAGAATACTTTTATCTCTGGAGACACGATTATCATCGACAAAAATGAAAACGGTCTATCTTTTAGCAAAAAAGTGCTGGTGAAGGTGTCAGTACCACAGATTGCTACATAGCACCTGTATCCCAAAATGCGTAGTAACTTCTACTACATGAATCCGATTTAATTTCTGAAAAAATTAGGTATTGTAGTGGCGTGGCAAGCCTAAAATGTTGCAATAAAAATTGTAGGTTGGGTGGAGGCTTTGCGTAACCCAACATCCTGATATGTGTTGGGTTGCGCTCCGCTCCACCCAACCTACGTCTAATGCACAATTTTTTTGCTTGCCATTGCCATGCCAGTAGTGGCGTGACAAGGCTAAAATGTTGCAATAAAAAAATTGATTTATGTTTATAAAATCTCAATATATCCAAGATTTGTAATGCACTATTTTAGCCTTGACACGCTAGTAGAGTGTGTTAGACGGAACGTCGTAACGCACCAAATCCTTGTTTTTAAATGCCTGAAACCTTTGAAAATAGGTAATTACGAATTACGAATTACGAATAAAGATTCCCGGCTTCTTAATTAAAGAGGTCGGGAATCTTAGAGGATGTTTGAAAAGTCCTGTTGTTAGTAGCAAAAAGTTTTAGATCCCCCTAAATCCCCCCTATGCATTGGGGGGAAGCCGGAAAATCTAGTTCCCTCCCCTTTGCAAGGGGAGGGTTAGGGTGGGGTAAAACCCTGGTTAATCAGCTATTTCAGACTTGTGTATACACCGTAGCCTTAGAAAGGGGAGGGAACTGGATTTCCGGTTTACCGGGGGGATTAAGGGGGGTAATTCGAGTTGTGTATACACCGTAGCTTTTTAAGGGGGGTAGGGGGGATCAAGAGGTGCTGAAAATCACAGCTAACGACTTTTCAAACAATCTCTAAGCCGAACATCTGATTATTTTGCACCTACAGCAGATTTCAAGTTGGTGTGGTAGACAAGGTAGGTCTGTTACCCAGGTATAAAGCGTGTTTTACTACTGTTAGCGTAGCCAATTCTGTGTTCTGTATTCTGAATTCTCCTGTAACTGATATCTTTCCTTTAACAGATGGGTACTATAAGCCTAC
>NZ_JABXKI010000014.1 GCF_017115095.1 Nostoc sp. NMS4
AATGGCTCAAGCAGCGCGGTAATCGTGACCAAGTGGTGATTGCAACTAAGGTTGGTAACGATATGGGTGTTAGAGGCAAAGGACTTTCTCGTAAACACATTAAACAAGCTGTTGAAGACTCATTGCAAAGGTTACAAACCGATTATATCGATCTATATCAATCGCATATCGACGATGAAAACACTCCACTTGAAGAAACTCTTGAAACCTACGCAGAATTGATTCGTCAGGGAAAAGTACGTGCGATTGGTGCTTCAAATTATAGTGCAGAGCGTTTAGCACAAGCATTAGAAATTAGCCGTCAATATGGCTATCCTCGCTACGAAAGCCTTCAGCCCCGTTATAACTTGTATGACCGAGATGGTTATGAGCAGGATTTACAACAAATTTCCCAAGAACAGGAAATTGGTGTGATTAGCTATTCCTCTCTGTGCAGTGGCTTTCTCTCTGGTAAATATCGTTCAGAAAAAGATTTGTCTATTAGTCTTCGTGGTAATTCTGTAAAAAGATATTTAAACCCTCGTGGCTTGCGAATTCTAAAGGCAATTGATCGAGTGGCAAATACTTATAATTCTACCTGTACCCAAGTTTCTCTGGCGTGGCTTATTGCTAATCCCAGCATTACCGCTCCCATTGTTAGTGCAACAAAAATTGAGCAACTCAACGATATCATCAAAGCTGTCAATATAAAGCTCGACCAAGATTCTATTGACCTTCTCAATCAAGCCAGTTCCTCAAACATCTAGTGGTCTGTCCCATTAATTCTAATGGGTTAAGAAAACGAACCGCATTCGCGCAGCGTCTCGTTAGAGAAGGACGCAAAGAGCGCAAAGTTAAGAGGTAAAGAAGATAAATTTAAAACTGATTCACCTCTCAAAACTTTTGGGACAGACTACTAGTCATAATATATAGGATTTATTGGAGTTAGAGACGAAGATAGTTTTTTGGCGAAGCCGTGAGATACTGTGAATTTAGAGTGGTGTTGGGTTAAAAAAGAAACATGAAACTTATCAAACCCATCACCAATTGGTTAGAAACCCGCGCCAGTGCCCCTGCATACGGCGGTTGGGTGCTAGCAGCAACGTCTATTTGTTTTTTTGGCGCAGGTATCAATACGATGGCTGGTTGGCTTTACGCCATTAGCGGCATTAGTTTTGCCCTTTTGGGTGTAGCAGCCATCTTACCGCCGCGATCGCTCACAGGTCTATCTATCACCCGTCGTCCTATACAACCAGTGTCAGCAGGTAACGATCTAACGGTAGAATTAGAAATCTGCAATCAGACACATCGGGCTGTAAGCTTATTGCAAGTTGCGGATATACTGCCCTTCGTCTTAGGGAAACCAGTACAAAAGACAATCGAAACAATTCCTAGCCAAGGTAGTTACCGTTGGGTATATTATCAACCAACTCAGCGCCGGGGTGTTTATCGCTGGCACACAGTAGAACTAGGTTCTGGTGCGCCTTTAGGATTGTTTTGGTGTCGCCGTCAGCGTGATTGTGCTGCGACAGCGATCGTTTATCCCACAGTGTTACCCTTGGCTACCTGCCCTCTAATAGATGAAATGGGACAGGAAGAGAGCAAAAGGGGCGATCCCCGTGGTAGACCCTTGCAGACAGCGACAACAGGGCTGGTGCGATCGCTCCGTCCTTATCGTATCGGAGATCCCACCCGTCTGATTCATTGGCGAACTAGCGCCCGCTACGGAGAATTAAGGGTGCGGGAGTTAGAAATGGTCACAGGTGGACAAGAAATAGTGATTGCCCTTGATAGTGCTAGCAATTGGGAAGAAGAAAACTTTGAGCAAGCAGTAATTGCCGCAGCTTCCCTGTACTTTTATGCACATCAACAGCAATTACAGGTACAACTCTGGACAGCATCAACAAATTTAGTCAAAGGCGATCGCTTTGTTCTAGAAACCTTAGCAGCAACCACAGCCTTAGAAGATGCCAGTTCAGTAATTCCTAAAAGCTATCCCTTGATTTGGCTGACTCAAAATCCCCTGAGCCTTGCTAAACTTCCTCAAGGCAGTCGTTGGGTTTTGTGGCCAAATATTTCCTCACCAGCAGAACCAGAGGTAATTAATTGGGAACACCCAGGTATAGTTTTGCAAAGCGATGTCTCCGACGGCCTACACCCACTGCAACCCCAACTACAAAAAACATTACATTCATAAATCAATTCAAATTTTATAATTTCAGAGGCTGCTAACAAGTTAACCCTCTGCGATTTCTGAGATTTTCTCTGATCCCAGTACACTGGACATATCAGCCTTTGAAGGTAAGTTTGGGGAAATACACCCAGTAATCCCCAGATGAGGCTGAGGTACAATGCAAAGAAATATTTAAATTATGAGCGACATGATCACATCAGAACATAACACAAAATCCAGCGATAAAAGCCTAGAGGCAATGCGGCATTTTTCCGAACAATACGCCAAGCGTACTGGAACATATTTCTGTTCTGAACCTTCTGTCACCGCAGTTGTGATTGAAGGACTAGCCAAACATAAAGACGACCTGGGTGCGCCTTTATGTCCTTGTCGCCATTACGAAGATAAAGAAGCTGAGATTCACGCCACATATTGGAACTGTCCTTGTGTGCCAATGAGAGAACGCAAAGAGTGCCATTGTATGTTATTCCTCACCTCTGACAACGAGTTTGCGGGAGAAAAACAAGAAATCTCTCTGGAAACAATCAAAGAAGTTCGAGACAGTATGGGATGAGCGAAACCATTCCCCAAGAGTTTTGGCAAGGCATAGAACAGTTCAATTCTGGTCAGTTCTATGCCTGTCATGACACTTTAGAGGCTTTGTGGATTGAAGCTGGCGAACCAGAAAAAACCTTTTATCAAGGAATTCTCCAAATTGCTGTGGCATTATATCATTTGGAGAATCGGAACTGGCGAGGTGCTGTAATTCTATTGGGAGAAGGCAGCAATCGCCTACGCCGTTACCCATCTAGTTACAGTGGTGTTGACGTAGATGAGCTATTGAGTCAGAGCGCAGTGTTGTTGACGACATTACAACAAATAGGGCCAGACTTGATTACATCTGGCGATCTGGGTGAAAATCAAGTTTTATCTTTGCCTAGAATTGTGCTAACTACTGATTAGACATCTGATGATGAGTGCT
>NZ_JABXKI010000219.1:0-38050 GCF_017115095.1 Nostoc sp. NMS4
AGAACGACTCTATGCCATAGTGGAACCGGAATCTAAGCCCCACTGGTGCTTAAGAAGCTCTTGATAAGTTGCCTCGCGCACGACCATTTGCTCATAGAGCTTAACTAAAAAGTCTTTAGCTTGATCGTGGCTCATGTTCTGCACTTGAGTAGCAAATGAGCAGATACTGAATTGCTGTTCCAAGGAAAGTTTCATTGGTTGATTCATAATTAACTCCGAAAAAACAACGCGTAAAGGTGATATCGATCGCAGAAGTCCAAATGGGATAATATTTGGACTGATATCTGTCCAACATTTGTTCCTCCGTTATTACGAAAGATAACAATTGTTTGACAGATTGCCCACATCCAAAGAGTGGACTTTTTCTGTTCTGATATCTTGCATCTAATCCTACTGATATACCACCCAAGTCAACTGAACTATATTCCGGAAAATAAGCTCTATTTGGTCTAGGATAGGTATAACTACCTCCCTAACTCATTCCTGCTTTGCACAAATCTCCTTTGAGAGAAGATCGGGTGCTATGCAAAACCCGTCTTAGTTTTTCTGTTTAAAAAACCTAAGATGCTTACTCCCCAAGCATGAGGAAGCTTCGGAGGTTGGGAATTAATGGTAATAAGCGTGAATTATAGTCGCTCTACCTTATTACGTGCAAGATGTCAATTTACCAATTTATACAAATTTAGCCTCTTTATTTCATTTTAGAGGCTAAAAATATTTGTATCAAATTGTAAAAAGGAAAAATGCTCACGCTGAACAAATTATTGAGTATATTTACCGGATTTGTCCTTTGTCTTTTGTCCTTTGTCATTTGTTTAAAGTTACTAAGCATCGACCAATGACCAATGACCAATGACTAATGACTATTTTCTTCGAGAGAGACAATGACAACTGTGATGTTATCGTGTCCCCCATGCTCCTTGGCAGCCTCAACAAGAGAGATTGCGGCTTTATCAAGCCAAGGACTATCTTGGAGGCAGTTAGCAATCTTCTGTTCGACAAGTTCTTCTGTGAGACCATCACTACATAACAGCAAGCGATCGCCAACTTTGACATCTAGTGGTTGTACATCAATTTGATGCAAGTCTTCACGCCCTAAACAACGCGATAATACATGACGAAAAGGATGTAATCGTGCTTCATCTAAGGTGATATCACCAATTTTGATTGCTCGTGCTACCCAAGTGTGATCTTCTGTTACCTGTTCTAAGTGCGACTCTCGAAAGCGATACAGCCGCGAATCGCCAACATGACCGCACCAAGGCGACTCTGGGGAGCGAAAAATCACTGCTACAACCGTTGTTCCCATATCGGCGCGTTCGGGATGATTTTGCTGATCGTGCAAAATCGCTTCATTAGCACCCCACAAAGCTTGTTCTAGCAATTCTTGAGAAGACTTAGAAGTTTCCCAATTTGCCACCAAATATGCCTGAATTTCTCCAGTGGCAATCCGACTTGCCTCCTCACCGCCGGCATGACCACCCATGCCATCAGCAACAACGAAAAATCGCCCTTCTGGGTCTATATAGTAAGCATCCTGATTATTAGAACGAATAAGTCCCGGATCGCTAAAACCCGTGAAATTAAGTTTCATAATTTTTTTTGCAACAATTAATACATACGATCGTAACGGTCGAGGCGTAAAAGTAATCGGATCAGGATTACTGAGAGCGCGGCTGCAATTAAACCAGGCAGCAGTGCTAACCATACATAATCCTTAACCACTAAAATAGTAGCTGAAAGCGTGAAACCGCTGATTAACAGAGCATAGCTTATTGAGAGCTGAATACTGCTCTGTCGCCGCAGCAGACGTTCGGTTTCTATAGACCGAACGCGCAAGCGCATATCTCCTTGCTCTAGCTTCTCTAGTGTATCCTCTAATCTACGTGGTAGACCAAAGGCGGTACTACTTACCTGAGCTGCTTGGCGACTTAATTCGTTAAGAAAGCTATTCCCCTCAGAACCATTCATATCGGTCATAAGTTGCATTGCATACGGTTTGGCAACTTCCATAAAGTTAAACTCTGGATCTAAGCCTTTGCCTACCCCTTCTAGGGTAGAAAAGGCTCGCATCACGAAAGTGAAAGTTGCTGGAAATCTAAATGGCTGATTATAAGCTATTTCGTAAAGGTCGTCACTGATTGCCGCGACTGATTGATTTTCAAAGGGCTTATCCATGAAATTGTCCAGCATATACTGGACGGAACGCCGCACTGGGCCTATATCATCAGTTGGGGCGATCGCGCCTAACTCGATCAGACATTGCACAACGCGATCGCCATCTTTTTGAGCAATGCCAAACAGTGTTTGCATCAATCCTTCGCGGACGTTGGCTTTAATCCGCCCCATCATCCCGAAATCGTAGAATATTAAAGCGCCATTTGCACTGACGGCAATATTGCCTGGGTGAGGATCGGCGTGGAAAAAGCCGCTATTGAGTAATTGGAGTAAGTAGGCTTGAGCGCCTTGACGAGCGATCGCCTTTCGATCTAAACCTGCTGCTTCTAAAGCTTCGTATTGACTAATTTTAATTCCAGGGAGATATTCTAAAGTTAGTACTCTAGAAGTAGCGTAACGCCAGTATACTCTGGGGACGTTCACCCAATCGTAGCCGCGAAAGTTGCGGCGAAAAGTATCGGCGTTACGACCTTCGTTAAGATAATCAATTTCTTCCCAAAGAATGCGACAACATTCTTCGTAAATACCCAACCAATCTCGTCCCCGTCCCCATTTGGGATGGCTTTGAAAGTAGCGGGTAATTCCTTTGAGAATCTGTAAATCTATTTCAAATAACTTCTTTAGTCCAGGACGTTGCACCTTGACAACAACCGATTCCCCAGTATGTAGCACAGCTTTGTGTACTTGCCCCAAGCTAGCAGCAGCTAAGGGAATCGGTTCAAAATTATGGAAGAGTTCAGGAATTTTCTTGCCTAGTTCTTTCTCAACGATCGCTTCTACTTGCTCATAGCTAAATGCCGGTACTTTGTCTTGTAACTTGGCTAGTTCTTCTACATATTCACCAGGGAAGATATCAGCACGGGTAGAAAACAATTGCCCAACTTTGATGAAGGTTGGCCCTAAATCCAGTAGGGTATTGCGAATCCAGACTGCTTGGGTTTTGCGTCTTGTAGTTTGCTTTGTGTCAGTCACACCACCCGGATAACTCCAAGATTTGTTGTATAGCCAAAGTTTGAACAATAAGGTCAAGACAAAAGACCAAATGTCCACAAAACGCCGTCTGCTAGAGTATTTTTCCCGATTCCAACGGTATGCCTTCTCTGAATAACCTTGTTCCATATACTTTGTGTACCGTTGGTTTGCAACCGAATCACTTGGAAGAAAAGACACTCTGATTCCTAAACTGTTTTTCTCTTAAGTGTCCTTTGTCATTTGTCATTTGTCATTAGTTATTTGCCCAATGCCCAATGACTAAAATTTATGCAGAAGTTCGGCGATAATGTTGCAATTCTGTTCGTAACAGGGCAATTTCGGCTCTTAATTCGTCAATATCTGCTTGCAAGTCACCGGAACCAGAACTGGTTTGCCCAGTACCTGCGGTAGCTTGACCGGCATTAGCTGCTTCTGTTGCCCGATTTGCCCGCTCTAGGACTTCTTCTGTAAACTGGCGCAGCTGCTCTCTAGCTTCTGCATCAAATTTGCCCAGATCGCTCAAAGCATCGGTCAAGGCGACCTCTAAGCGCTCATTAACTACTTCAGCTACCGCTCTGCCTACGAAAAAGGCTTGCACAAGGGGATTACTCATAAATTTTTGTTACGTTGCACCGCAAGAGAATTATAACTTGCCTGTATGCTTTGCGGCTTCTATTGTTGAGCTAGAAATTTATCTGAGGCGATCGCTTTATTTATGACATTCCAGCAACTCTCGATAATATTGCTCTGGTGTACTGGGTAAATAAGTAGTCGTTTGCAAAGTTTTTTCCCTCAATTTGAAACCTTGGGTAATGTTAATCCGGCTGAGGAAATCGATATCGTGGGAAATTACCCAAATAGCTCCTTGGTAATCATTGATACCTACTACCATTTGTTCAACGGTTTCAATATCTAGGTTATTAGTTGGCTCATCGAGAATCAGTAGATCGATTTCTGAGATACTAATCATAGCAATCGCTAATCTTGCTAATTCACCCCCACTCAGTACAGAGGCGCTTTTGTGAACGTCATCATATTTAAAGAGAAAGTGTCCCAACTGTTGACGTAAAAGCTGATAGCTGAGATCAGGATTGGCAGCTTGCATATTTTCCAGAATTGTGTATTGGCGATTTACCAATTCGTAGGTTTGATCGAGATATACAGCTTTCATCGTTGGTGTGAGCAAAACTTCACCTGATTCTAAAAGCGCTGCTTGGTTTTCCATTCCCAAAATTGCCTTTACCAGACTCGATTTACCAGAACCATTTGCGCCGATAATGGCTATGCGATCGCTAGATGATATATGCAGTTGAATATTTTGAATCAATAGACGCTCTGATATCCTAAGATTTGCACCCTGGATATTAATTAGATTTCGGCGCTTTTGATTTTTTTCTTCTAGCTGAATACTCGTGACTTTGGTAGTTTTGATCTTTGTCTGTGCAACCTTTTGATTAGCCTTTGCTACTGCTGCTTCATGTTTCTTCTTCGCAGTTCCAGTAGACACTTCAGCTTTTGTTTTAATCAGTCCGGCTGCCATTCTATCAATACTACCATTCAGAAGCTTGGCGCGACCGTTGCGACTAGATTGGGCTGCGCGCTGCTGTTCTTGCATCGCTGTGGCTTGGGTACGTTTGAGTTCCTTTCTGGCGGCTTCGTGCGATCGCAATGCGACTTCTAACTCGATTTCTTTCTGTTCTCGATACTGAGAAAAATTCCCTCCATATACTTGTAAACCATCAGGTGTGAGTTGCCAGGTAACTTCTGTCACTTGGTCGTGAGGCTGTGGGTGGGGCGGCTGCGGTTGTGGGTTTCTTTGTGGGTTTCTTTGTGGGTTGGGCTGGGGCGGTTGTGGGTTTGTATGTGGGTGGGGCTGTGGGTTTGTATGTGGGCTTCTATGTGATTGAATCTGTGTTACTGGCTAGGGATTGGGTTATAAATTTGGCTGAAGACTCATTTACAACTGTACTAATACTACTAACATTAGGATTTGGAGCTAGTGTAGGAACTGGGATAATAGCAAGCTTTCTAAATCCATTTCTTTTGTTAGCACTAACAGGAACCAGTTTACCCGCACTTTCCATGCTGCTTTTTTCACCCCTAAAAACACGTAAGTTAATTACTAAATATCGCCAGTCTGAAGAATCTTTAATTAAACCGTGAAAATGTCTGAATCAGGATTTTTAGTATAGGGACGCAGGTAAAATAATCGTTTATAATAGATATTTGGTAAAGACCAGTTTTGCTTGATCAAATTAGCTCATTTTGGGTAATTTTCGGGGCTGATTTTACAGAGAATTTGCTGTTTTTAAGGAGATTAAATTATGAGTTTAACTATTTCTGATGAAATTCTAAATTCTAGTCGAATGACAGCGAGTGAACTATTAGTAGAAATTGCGGTTATGCTTTTTCAACAAGAAAGGGTTAGTCTAGGTAAAGCCAGTAAAATTGCTGAGATGAATTATGTAGAATTTCAACAATTACTTGCTCAACGTAATATCTCTATCCACTATGATGTAGAAGAGTTTGAAGAAGATATTAAAACTCTTCAAGAAACAGGTTGGCTATGATTATTGTTAGTAATACTTCACCTCTTAGCAGTTTAGCAAAGGTAGATAAATTGTCTTTGCTTGAAAATATTTATGGTCAAGTGAATATACCCCAAGCAGTATATGATGAATTGACTGATATTAGAGCAGGAGAAAAAGTTAATAACGCCATAACAAATGCTAATTGGATAGAATACAAAGTGTTACTAATAAACAATTAGTCAAAAAATTAGAGTTTAATTTAGATCAAGGAGAAGCTGAGGCTATTATATTAGCTGTAGAATTAAACGCCAATCAACTATTAATTGATGAAAGGTTAGGAAGACAGGAAGCAAACAAGTTAGGATTATCTTTAATAGGGGTATTAGGGATGCTTTTAATTGCTAAAAAAAAAGGATTGATTAGTAATGTAAAATCAGTGATGGATGATTTAATTACTCAAACAACTTTTAGAGTTGGTGATCAACTCTATTATCGTATTCTGAAAGAAGCTAATGAATAATGTCTGAATCAGTAATGTAGGTTGGGTTAAGCGACAGTGCAACCCAACAACAGCTTAAATCCCAACAACAGCTTAAATAATGTCGGGTTCCCCTACGTAAACACTCTCATATTAATGGTAAATTATGCTGTTGTTTAAAGCCAGCTACAGATTTTCAATTTAATCTAGCTAGCTAAGAATGCGATCGCATTTTTTTTGCAAAGCGTTAATGTAGTGCGGTAAGCGATCGCTATGTCGTCAGGCTTATCGCTTTCATAAAAAGATTACCATATATATACAGCAGATTTCAGGTAAATGAAGTACATATATAAAACCCAAAACCTTGTAGAGACGTAGCAGTGCTACGTCTCTACGTGTATTCGATTAGAGCGCAATCTGCTGTATATTAATGTTAAGATTTAATTATCATCAGATAGTTGATTATTTTATGTTTTACAAAGTAAACATTATTATCGAAAAAGATGAAGATGGGTATTACGCTTATTCTCCAGAACTTCCGGGCTGTCAAAGTCAAGGTGATTCCTTGGAAGAAGTAAGTTCAAATATCAAAGAAGCTGTTGAAGTTTACCTAGAAACTTTATCAGAGTCAGAGAAACAGGAACTTTTAAAGAAGGAAATCCTGACTATGACTTTGGAGGTTCAGGTTGCCTAAACTACCGCGACTAAATGCCAAGGAAGCGGAAAAACTATTATTGGATGCTGGCTTTATCCAGATTAGAAGTAAAGGCAGTCACAGAGTCTATCGCCTAGAAAATATCAGGGTTGTCATTCCTTTTCATTCGGGAAAAGTATTACACCCAAAGATAGTTCAACAGGTTATACAAGCTATCAAACCTGATGAAAATGATCCGCCTGATGATGAAACTTGCATTTATAATCTATTGCTCAACACTCCACAAATATATGAGCGATCGCTTCACTAATTCATTTAGGATAGTGTTGTGCTAAAAACTCCTCAGCTTCAGCCGTATCTTTAATTACTCCATCCAAGGTAACAGCAAGCATATCATCTAATATTTGCCGATATTGCGGCCCTGGTTTGTAACCAAGTTTTTTTAAATCATTGCCATTCAGTAGTGGCTGCACATTCGCCCAAACAGTTAAATATTCCCAAATCGGATGTCTAAGCGATCGCGGACTTTGCATAGCGATTAAAATCAGCATTGGTAAATCATATTGTCGCAACAACTGCATTACTTGACTAGGACTTTCACACTTAGGCAAAAATTCTATTACCTCAGCTTGGGCAGAAGCCAAGTTTTGCAAGCGTTTAATACCATCTTCTTGTAGTTGCAGATTTTTTGCTACTTTTGCCCGATATTGTGGTAATAGATGGGCGATTAACGTTTCTAAACGCATTTCCCAATGAATGAGGGTTTGTTCAGCATCAAATCGCCGCAAACAGCTTTCTAGCAAACGTAATTGTCGTAGAACTTCCACATCTAGTTTTAGAGTAGGATGGATGCATTGCAATGCCCCTAAGTTATCGAGTAACTGTAAAGCTGATTTCCAGTAAGGGGCTTCTAGGATGTGTTTTAATTCTGTTTTTAGTCGAGTTTGCAGGGCTGGAGTTCTGCTATTCTCTTGAGCAGTGCGATCGTAAACACCACTGTCGATGGCATAGCGGATAAACTCTTCAGTTTGCGGTTCTATCTGAAATCCGAAGCGCACAGCAAACCGCACACCGCGATAAATCCGGGTGGGGTCTTCTATAAAGCTGTTGGCGTGTAAAACTCGAATTTGTTTAGCTTGTAAATCTAGTAATCCGCCAAAAAAATCGAGTAATTCACCAGCACGAGGGGAAGTCAGGCGCAAGGCGATCGCATTGATGGTAAAATCTCGACGATATAAGTCTTGCCGAATAGAACTCGCCTCAACTTCTGGATTCGCCGCCGGATAAGGATAAAATTCTGTTCTGGCGGTAGCAATATCTACCCATAGCGAATCTAATTCTGGGTCTTTGTGCCACAACAAAGCCGCAGTTTGAAAAGCCCCGTGGATTTCTAAACGAGCTGTAGGATAAAGTTTTTGTAGTGCCTTTGCTAGTTCCACACCAGCACCGACATCTGCTGATTTGTGAAAGCCATCAACTACGAGGTCAATATCTTTAATCATCAAAGTGCTTGATGCTTGGGCTAACAGTAAATCCCGCACAGCACCACCCACTAGATAAAGATGCCAACCCCGTTTTTCTGCCTCTTGCGATGCTGTGGTGAGTAATTGCCACAATCGAGGAGCAAGTTTATTTTGCAACTCCATCCTGAGTCCTGTTAGCGGTAATGGGGCGAGTAATGATTGAGACTCAGAACTCAGCACTCGAAAATCACCACTGTTTTGATGTAATTCCCGCAAGACATCAGTACGAGTGACAATGCCGACTAACTGCTCATTTTCCAATACTGGTAAGCGTCCAATATCATAAGTCACCATTACCGACTCAATTTGTGGCAATGTTGTATCTGGTGTAATCGTTTTGAGATTTCTTGTCATGTAGCCCTTGACTGGCGCATGACTAAACCCGTGGTGTAAGGCGATATCAATATCGCGCCGCGAAATAATACCTACTAGTTGCCCTTGAGTATCGACTACAGATAAACCAGAGTGTCCATAGCGTAATAAAATGCGCTGGGCTTCGGCAATTGTGGTTTCAGGCAGAATCGTGCGGACAGGAGAAGACATCAAATCCCTAGCAGTGGGGGGATGGGGAATTTGTGCTTTCACTCCATCAACGAGTTGTTTTAATATTGCCTCTGAATCAACTTGGCGTAGATTTAGCGATGCGGCTTGCGAATGACCGCCACCGCCCAAGAGTTGAAATAATAGGTTAAGATTCGTTTTGGGAATTTGCGATCGCCCAATCACACTTAAGCTTGAATCCCCTTTACCTAGATACTCATTAGCCAACAGTAAGGCATCAATTTCAGTTAATTCCACTAGTTGCGATGCCAAACTCGATAACCCCGGCACAAAAGCCTCAGTTTTGAGAGTTACCCAAGCAACAGTATATCCGCGTAGACAAAGATATTCTAAATTTTCCAACGCCTCAGTTAATAACTGCTGCAATTGCACAGACAAACCGGGGTCACGGTAGGTGGAAATTACTGATAAACTTGCACCTTGTTCCATCAACCAAGCCAAAGCTAAGGCATCCCGTGGTGTGGACTGGTCATAAGTCAAAGAGCCAGTGTCAACGTGGATACCCAAAGCCATCACAGTTGCTTCCGCAGGAGTCAGGGAAATTTCCTGTTGTTGCAATTGCTCAACGATTAAAGTTGTGGTTGCTCCTACCGAGTCAATATGCGATCGCGTGGCGGGAATATCTGATTCTTGCCCTAAGTGATGGTCATAAACTATAATCTCTTTTAGATTGGGTAAATCTAACCACTCAGCAGCCTTACCCAAGCGATCGCGCTGTTGCGTATCTACCACAGTCAGAGAGCGAATTTTTTCTGAATTCACCGAACGGCGTTCAATTAGCGGATATTCATCCCGATGCAATGCTAAAAAATCCCTTACCGGAGGGTGAGAACCGCCAGTCAGCACAATCTTACTTCCCGGTAGTAGGCGCGTTAACCCTACGGCTGCTCCTAGTGCGTCAAAATCAGCTGTTGTGTGGCAAAGAATTAAATCCATACTTCATTAGCCATTAGTCATTAGTACTTAGACGAAAGGACAAATGACTAAAGTGTTGCAATTTCTGCTAGCTTAAAAATAATCAGAAAGTGTCAGTGTCGCCCTTTAGGATATTCTATCCTTAGTATTTCACTGTATTGGGAGAATCAAAAATGACCATAATATTCCAATTTGCCTTGATAGGTCTAGTCCTGTTGTCTTTTGTCCTAGTTGTGGGCGTTCCAGTTGCTTACGCCACTCCCCAAAGTTGGGGTGAATCTAAAAAACTGCTCTGGGTTGGTTCTGGTGTCTGGATTGGTTTGGTATTTTTAGTTGGTTTGTTAAACTTTTTTGTCGTGTAGGCGACGGCTTCACTCTGGCGCAGACACATAATATAAGAACTAGAAGGGCAGAAAAGCCAAGGTCAAAGGTTAAGGGAAACAAGAGATTTTTTTCTTTTTCCTGATAACTTCCATTCTGACCGCGCTTTCCTGCTCTTCTACATTTAAATAAGAAATGTATATTGGCACAGAAGTATAGTTGATAAAGAGGCAGTCATGGCAGTTTTCGAGGGAACTTTTACCCAAACGGAGCCTTTGCGGTTTGCAGTGGTGATTGGTCGATTCAATGATCTCGTTACCGGCAAGCTGCTAGAGGGATGTCAAGATTGTTTAAAACGCCACGGTGTAGACCCAAATCCCCAAGGTAATCAGGTGGACTATGTTTGGGTTCCGGGAAGTTTTGAAGTACCTTTAGTGGCTCGCCAATTAGCACTTTCCCATCGTTATGATGCTGTAATTTGTCTTGGCGCAGTGATTCGAGGACAAACACCCCATTTTGATTACGTATCCGCCGAAGTTTCTAAAGGCATCGCCGCCGCTAGCTTTCAAACTGGAGTGCCAGTAATTTTTGGCATTTTGACAGTAGACACTATGCAGCAAGCCTTAGAACGAGCGGGCATAAAAGGTAATCATGGCTGGGATTACGCCCTGAATGCCTTAGAAATGGCAAGCCTGATGCGGCAACTGCGTTCTAACCTGGCAGAGCCATATTCTCGTAATAGCCAGTCTTTGCCAGCATCTTTTCCAAGTGCCAGCGTCGGTAATTTAACTGTGGAGTCAGAAGAAATAAGTTAATTGGGCATGGGGCATGGGGCATGGGGCATGGGGCATTGGTTATTAATTCTTCTCCCCCTGCCTCCCCTGCTCCCTGCTCCCTGCTCCCCAATCCCTGCTCCCCAATCCCAATCCCAATCCCTGCTCCCCAATCCCAATCCCAATAATTAAAGGGGGTTGACAATTACAGAGAAATCTGAGATATTAATATTTGGGTGATGATCGCGGGTATAGCTCAGTGGTAGAGCGTCACCTTGCCAAGGTGAATGTCGCGCGTTCGAATCGCGTTACCCGCTTCCAACTAAAACCTCTTGAATTTAATAATTCCAAGAGGTTTAGTATTTTTAGGGTGCGTTGAAGTGTTCGTAGATTAGCTCTGCACTCTTGTAAACCACTCCAAATGTGGACAGTTCAGGCAAGATTAGCCACAATCTATATATTTGGACAAAGAGTTACACACTAAATATAAATGTTTTGGCAATTCCCGCGCTGAAAACGCTTATGAATTCTAAGGAATACAGATTGGACATAATGCCGATCTAACCTTGAGAAGTGATAGTAATATATAGTGACCCAAAGGCAAATTAGCGCGTTTGTTGATGTGTGTTGTTTATGAGCGTAGCCTTCCCAAAGGATTTGCTTTAGGAGCGATCGCCACCCATGCTTAAAATTGTACCAGGTGTGTCAGCAGAATAAATAAATCCCCAAAAACGCAACCACATTACCTTGAAAGCCAGCCACAGATGAAGAGAAGGAAATTTTTAAACAAGATCGCCAGCTATGGGGAAAAATTACAAATAGATAACTCCGTACTGATTTGGCAATTAGTAGGATACTTAAAGTTAGCTGCATCTACTGTTTGTAATCAGGGCAATGTTTGCATCTCCTTTTTATGTATATAAAGACAGAAGCCTCTAAGGTGTTTACCAAGGCATTATATTTTCGCAGTTCGTGTAAAACACGCTCAAGTTATTAGAACGCTTGTGCAATCTCAAAAACCCGAAAAAATCGATTTCAATACCGAATACCCCTGTCCCTGTCGTCGCCGGGGTCAGTTAATTCCGATTACGCTGACAGAAGCATTTGGTTGCGATCGCTGTCAGCAAATCTTTGTCGTAGAAGATAATGGTCATGTCCTAGAACAGCTTTCCACCACCTATCCCTACAAACGGGCTTGGCGTTGGATGGGAAATAGTTGGCATATTGTCCATCCCCGCTTGGGAGAAAGCTATCTGCCTATAGCACTGGGCATTATTTTCGTGCTAGTGATTATATGGCTGCCATTAGCACTGCGATTAGCAAATGGTTCCAGCATTATTGCTTGGGCAATGGTGGCGGTGCTATTGGCTATTTTACCAGCACTAATGGTCTGGCTCACCTACAGACGTTAACTCAATGACTGTTGAAGTTTTGGATGACTACCCCGAACCGATTACTAGTGCCCAACGAGCCTATCAAGCTTCCCTAAAGTTGGGGCTTACCAAGGGAGCAGATCGAAGTCGTGCAGTATTGGCGATGGCCCAGGCGATTGAGCGCTCATTTGACGACATTCTAGAAGCCAATACCTTGGATTTAGAAGCCAGTCGGGAAATGGCAGTGCCTGACTTGATATTGGACTGGCTGAAGCTGACTCCCACAAGGCTAGAGATGACAGTAGACATTTTACAACGGTTGGGGGAATTATCAGATCCGCTGCGACGCGTCAGAACTGCTGATTATCAACTAGAAGATTCCCAAAGTTACACCCAGTTAATGCCTTTGGGAGTGATTGGATTTATTTATGAAGCGTTTCCCGATTTAGGAGCGATCGCAGCAGGTTTTTGTATCAAAACTGGTAATTGTATAATTCTCAAAGGCAGTACCGAAGCTAGCCATTCCAACGCCGCCATCGCTGAAGCACTGCAAAATGCGATCGCAGAAGTTGGTCTAGCTCCAGGCTGTCTAGAACTGATCACAGCAGAACATGGTGCTTCGATTCGGGATTTAGTCACCCAAGACCAGTACGTGAATTTAGTGATTCCCTACGGACGTTCTAGTTTAGTGCAGCAGGTAGTCCGACAGTCAACTTGCCCAGTTTTAAAGTCAGCGATGGGTAACTGTTATCTCTACTGGTCGCTGAATAGTAGCTTAGAAATGGTGCGCTTGATGATTCTTAATAGTCATCAGAGTGAACCCGATCAAGTCAACGCCATTGAAAAGGTACTAATTCATCGTCAAGCCTTGCCATCATCTTTAGCCGTTCTGTGGAACAGCTTAATGGAAAAAGGCTTTGAAATTAAAGGGGATGCAGAACTAGTACAAGCCTTTCCTCAGTTGCAACTAGTAAAAGAAGGCGAATGGGGAAACCCTTATTTAACCAGGACAGTGGCTTTTAAACTAGTAGATAGCTTAGAGGCTGCGATCGCTTGGATTAATCAACACAGTAGCGGTCATGCCGACTCCATTGTTACTGAATCTTACCAGGAAAGTCGGCAGTTTGCTTTAGGAGTTAACAGTGCCTCTACCTACATCAACACTTCCCCGCGTTTTTCCCGCAACCCTTCGCGGGGAGATTCAGTATTTCTCGGCATGTCTAACCAAAAAGGTCATCGGCGGGGATTTATCAGCCTGGAAACCTTGACCACCGTTAAGCACATTGTTCAGGGAAATGGCAGATTTTAAATAATTCGTAATTTATCCACTAGAATTCTGAAGTAAAACTATCTCAAATCACCGTGAAAAATTAAATTCCCCACACCTCAATAGTGCTGTCTGCACTCCAAATAAATATCAATTTTTTGTTCAACCTTTTCATCCGCCAGCAACTGCTTAACTCTTTCAATCCCTATCAAAACTGCATCGTTAACTGTCATAACTTAACTTATTAAATTATGATTCCAACTATAACAACATCCGAATTCGGATGTTGTTATGCCGTATTTTGCGGATGTTCCGATATAGCAATCCTTTCTGATACCATTTCTTTGTGAGAGTGCGCCAAATTTTCTTTCTTTCTTTCTTTCTTTGTGTCCTTCTCTGACGAGACGCTGCGCGAATGCGCCCTTTGCGGTTCGTTCCTCATATAGTTTGGCACATCTTCATACAGAATTGGTATGAGTTACCAAAATTACAAAAGACTTAAAAAAGTAGAGAATATGGAAAATTTAGGAGGAGTGTAGACTATTCAAATCGAGAAGCGTAGGCATAGCCCGTCGTAGACATCGCCTGTTAAGACTTATACTAAATCAATTTTACTATAAAGTTATGTTTGCATTTATTTGCAATACTTAACTAACCTCTAATTAACAAAAGTAAACATAGATTAAAAATAATAACTAACATCATAATTTATTAAGTTCATCAGACTAAATTGAGAGTATGCTGAATAGTTGAAATCTAGTTAAAAGTTTAAGTAACTAAGTGCAAACAAACTTAAATATTTGTTTAGTTTTTTATCCTTTGCCATTTGTTTGAGTGTTAAATACTAAAAAACAAAGTTTATTTGTGCCAAATTACTAACTAGGTTATCAAAATAAGTTGGTTAAAATCCGACAATAGCCAAGTACCAACAGCGAAAACAAAAGTAAACTTCACAAAAATTACGTAAGATGATCAGAAGAATTTTGCTGGCTGTATCGGGATTGGGACACGCAGAAGAAATGCTCAAAACCCTGAAAGAAGTCCCTTCAATTCAATCTGCAAAAGTTACAATTTTGCATGTTGTTCAAGCACAAAATGCTGCTGCTACCATGACAACTAAATGGGAAAATGGGGGTAAAATTCTGGCGAATGCCATTCAAACCTTGAACTTAGATCCTAGCCAAGTTTCTTCAATTTTGCGTGAAGGCGATCCCAAAGATGTAGTTTGCCAAGTAGCTGATGAAATCGACGCTGACTTGATTATTATGGGTTCACGCGGACTAAAGCGGTTGCAATCGATTTTATCGAACTCAGTTAGTCAGTATGTTTTCCAACTATCTTCTCGCCCCATGTTGCTGGTAAAAGATGATATTTATGTTAAAAGAATTAAGCGAATTATGGTGGCAATAGACAACTCTGATTCAGCAAAAAATTGCTTGAAGTTGGCACTGTTTTTACTGAGAGATATTCAAGGTGGCGAGTTGATTTTGGCAAATATTAGTACAGATTTTGGCGGCAAAAAATCGGAAATAACTAAAGTTAATTCAGATAAAAATCCAGTTTTAGCAGCCGCAGTTGCAGAAGCGGAAAAACTAGGCATTCAATCGCGTTCTTATATCAGCAGTGGCAAACCTGGTGAAGAAATTTGTCGATTAGCAGAAGAGTTGAATATAGACTTATTATTGCTCGGTTCTCCAGATCGTCGTCCATCGATCGCTAAGAGTTTTGTTGATATAGATAGGCTCATCGGATCTTCCTTATCTGACTATGTTCGAGTCAATGCCACTTGTCCGGTATTGTTGGCGCGGACAATCGCTTAAAGTAAACAGTGCTGAGTATAAGAATTGTTGTCATGTCTTTACTATTCAGCACCAAGCACTCAGTTGCTGCTTGATAAATAAAAACCCCTACACTATTGGTGCAGGGGTTATTTATTTTATACACAAACTCTTAACTATCTTTTCCACCTTCGCGGCTAGCAGTTTGGATGTAAAGAATTAGTAAAAACACGGCGGGGACTAGTACGAACAAAATGCTCGCTATGAACCCCAGGTCATTAACTTGCATGGCAAGAAAGCCTCTCTTTAATTTCCAGTCAACAACATTAGGATAGCATTATCGATGACAGAGTTATACCAATTCAAAATTCAAAATTCAAAATGTCCGCGTAGCGTCTCGTAGAGCAGAAACTTAATTTTAGTAAGTATTTTGACTACTGACTGGATACATGACAGATTTGATAACTTAAGGTTTCGTGACTACGCTAACTGAGCCATTCACTAAAGTTTGACAGGCAAGGCGGTAATTTTCCGGCTTTTTCTTGAATTTTCGGTTTTCTACCTCTGTGCGGGGGGAAAGATTTTCTAGTCCTTCGACTATCTCCACGATACAAGTACCACACTGACCATTACCACCGCAATTGGTCATCTTGCCAATCAATGTATATATATCAATACCATTTTGTATCGCCTTGAGCCGGAGATTAGCACCATCTGCCGCCACTACTTCTTTATTTTCTTTAACGAATTTGATATTACCCATAACTGATTCCTCCTTGACTGTAAGCTTGGCTTTCAAGGCTTCATATTGACATAGCTTGATTAACATCTTATTTATTATCATAATTCATTGCAAAATATTAATAAATATTAACTTTCTCAAAGATGGCGCTACAAAAAAATAGGACAGGTATTTTACCTGTCCTATAAATTGAAAAATAGATTAACTTATCTAAATCCCACGGCTGCTTGCCAAACGAAAGCAAGCAACAAGAAGAATACGGGAATAACTGGGAGAACGTCTACCAAAGGATCGAAGATTTGGTAAGCTTCTGGCAGTTTTGCTAATAAAAGTGCTGCTTCCATGTTTGTTTAAATCCACCTATCCAACACAGCTTTCATAATTGAGAAGTATCTTAACATGCTTTGAGTCTCAATCATTGGTCAATAGTCATTTGTGATTTCCGCCTCATCTGATGCTGATTCAGATGAGTTGAGCCAGTGACCAAATTCTGCGACAAAGCGATCGCTTAATATTGCTTCTCTAATTTTTTGCGTAAAGCGAATTAGTTCGGTAATGTTGTGAATGCTCAACAACGTATAAGCCAAAATTTCCTGCGATCGCACCAAATGAGATATATAAGCACGGCTAAAATTTTGACAAGTGTAACACGGGCAAGTTTCATCTAATGGCGTAAAATCTTCACGAAACTTAGCATTTTTTAAATTCCAGCGTCCGCCTCGGACTATCGCTGTACCATGTCTCGCCCAGCGAGTGGGAATTACGCAATCAAATAAATCTATACCGGATGCAATAGCGATCGCCATTTCCCGATAAGTACCCACACCCATCAAGTAACGCGGCTTATCGGGGGGTAGAAGCGGTGCTGTGACTTTGACAATTTCAGCCATCATTTCTGGCGGTTCTCCCACACTTACGCCACCAATGGCATATCCGGGCAAATCCAACTTAGCCAAAGCTTCTGCCGCACGGCAACGCAAATCCAAATACACGCCCCCTTGCACAATCCCAAACAACGCTTGCTCACTGCGTTGATGAGCCGCCATGCAGCGTTCTAACCAGCGATAAGTCCGTTCAGTTGCAGTTTCTACCTCTTGGCGAGTCGCTGGGTAGGGCGGACACTCATCAAAGGCCATAATCACATCAGCCCCCAAAGTATTTTGAATCTCAATGGATAGCTCTGGTGTTAAGTTAATAATTCGTCCATCATGGGGTGAGCGAAAAGTCACACCTTCTTCAGTAATTTTTCGCATCTCGCTTAAGCTGAAGACCTGAAACCCACCCGAATCTGTGAGCATTGGGCCGTTCCAACCCATAAATTTATGCAATCCACCACCCCCAGCCACGATCGCTTCTCCTGGTTGTAGGTGAAGATGATAAGTATTGGATAAAATCATTTGCGCCCCAGTATCTCGTAGCTGGGCTGGGGTAATAGTTTTGACATTTGCCAGCGTTCCTACTGGCATAAATCTGGGGGTTTCTACAAAACCGTGAGGGGTGAAAAACACTCCTGCTCTAGCTTTTGTCTGACTACAGCAAGCAAGACATTGAAAAGAAAAATTCGCACTCATGCCATTTTGGATTTTAGACTTGTCGTGAGCGTTCAGTAGAACGATTTTAGATTTTGGATTGTGAAACGCTAATTGATGAAGAGTTTCAGAAATCCATAACCAGCAGCCATAAAACCAAATGGTATTAGGGCAAAATTAATATTATTTTGGCTAAGGGACTTCTAACAAATAAATTATCCAATCTTGTGGGGTGGACATCTTGTCCGCCCATAGCCAAGGGCGGACAAGATGTCCACCCCACAAGAAGTAGTTGAGTATTTTTTTATTTGGAGTTCCCTAAATTATGGACAAACATTAAAACTGGTAATTGAGGTTTAGCGAACACTTAAGCATTCACGACTAACCTAGTTACCAACTTTACGAGTATATACTGCAATAATTGTTATTTAAAAAGAATCAGAACAGTCATCGTCAATTTCAGCATCCCACCGGGCTGAGAGTACTTGTTCCATCATCGCTTCTATGGCGCTGACATTGAAACTTCGCTCTCGTCGCTCTTGTAGAGGAGTTGAGCGGGGAATCAACCGCAGACACACTCCTTCTTGCATCAAATCGAAGTAGGTTTCTTGTTGGGATGACTGTTTGAGTTCCAAGTAATCAAAACTACAAACATTGAGATACAACGCTCGGTTAGCCACTAAGGTAGACCTTTGTGGATTGGCAAAAACTTCCATCACATCCCCTTCACCCTCGCTCAGTACCTTATCTTCTTGGGTGTAGATGTAGTGGACTCGACCTAAATCTGCCAGCAATCGCCGGATGTCGAGCTTATTCACAATGATGCCCGTGTTAATAATGCACGGAGCTGGTATCCTGGTGTCGGGTAGATGGTGACTCATAGGAAAATTGCGATTGAGCTAAGGAAAGCGACAACATAGCTAAACTGTCATAATTGAATAGCTTGTTTACTCCCTACATTTAAAAAAATATCAATTTTATGGGGCAATCGTCTAATAATTTGGAGTAAGTTTTTAGTTAACGAATACAAAACACAAATTTTGCTCCCTGATGGAATTTTAATGTTCCTAAACCACTCGTTTTTTTGTATAAAAGTTACCCGCAATTATTTATTTACCACTTAGAACAGCATAACAAAATTTTCGAGGAGAATATCTGATAGAAGTAAATCTTATCTAAAGTTTTAAAGTCTGGTCATGTCGGTTGTACCGAAATCAAGGCTATTATTCAGCAGTTTACCAAAAATTAATGTAATTCAGATGAAGAAACAGCAACAGTGGTGGAAAAAGCTGCTGTTAAAGCTGGCAGCTAGTATTATATTTTACACCAGTATTCCACTACCGTATTTGAACGGATTGGACTTTCGAGAGGTGGCGCGTCTTGCTTCCCTTGTCGGGGTGATAATTGGGGGAATTTTAGGTTTATTAGATACGGGGATGAATTATATTGGTATGCCCGTGCTAACTCGTAGTGCTTTGGTAGTAAGTATTTGGATTGCGCTCACTGGAGGATTGCACTTAGATGGGGCAATGGATACTGCCGATGGTTTGGCAGTGGGCGACCCAAATCGGCGATTAGAGGTGATGGCAGATAGTGCTACAGGAGCCTTTGGAGCAATGGCTGCGATCGCCTTGGTAATACTGAAAATAACCGCCTTAACGGATATGCCAGAAAACCGTTGGTTATTACTGATGGCTGCTTGTGGCTGGGGACGTTGGGGACAGCAAGTAGCGATCGCTCGATATCCTTATCTGAAAGCAACTGGTAAAGGCGCATTTCACAAACAAGCCATTCGTTCTTACAAAGATTTGTTACCAGGATTGTTGTTGTTGTTTAGTTTGAGTGGTTTACTTTGGCTGATAGATAAACAGCAGCTATTTCTCGCACTGGCGATGATAGTTGTTGGAAGTGCGATCGCCATTTTAACTGGCGCATGGTTCAACCACAAACTAGGCGGACACACCGGAGATACTTATGGCGCAGTCGTTGAGTGGACTGAAGCCTTGTTTCTCTGCGTATTGACAGCTCTGTGAAGTTAGGAGTGAGGAGTGAAAAATCCTAACTCCTAACTCTTAACTCCTAACTCAGCACTCAGCACTCAGCACTCAGCACTCAGCACTCATTTAATCGGTTGCAACTTTGTCACTTTGAGTTTAAAAGCCCCAACCCCAGTTTCCCCAAAAGACCGGACACGAATAACATAATTCCCTGTCTCTACGATGCGAGTAAATAGTAAGGAATTGCTACTACCATCAGGGCCATCATCATTTTCCGCCAGAGTTGAACCATCAGGTGCTAGCAGTGTGATGATGCTGTCAAAGTTTTCCGATGATAAGTCAACTGCTAAATTATCGCCCTTCTGCAACTTCACAGTGTAATCACGGGCAAACCCACCTTGTCCTGTGGGAATATCTTTGTCTGAAAGGCGATCGTCAATTTCAGTACTGTTAGATAAAGGAATTGGACTATACAATTTATTTTGAGCAAAAGCTGCACTTGTACTTATGCCTATTGCCAGCAATGTGGCAGGAATGATGATGAGTTGTTTTAAACCTGCCGCAAAAACTTTATTCATACATTTCAAGCAATTTTTCTACAAAAATAGGGTAATTCGGTCAATTTATGCACTTATCTGTCAAAGGTTGCCCATTCTTGATTTATCCGTCTTTGACAGCAGTGGCTACAGCTACTAATCCTAAGACCACAATTCCATACTGACGTAGTGTTTGCACAGCAGACCTGGCAGTAGCACCAGTAGTATAAATGTCGTCCACTAACAGCACTGGGACATTTGGAGGATGATGGCGAAATTCTTGCCCAATAGCAAAAGCTTTGTCCAAGTTTTTTTCTCGTTTAGATACAGACAAACCAAACTGCGCTTCAGTTTCTCGCACTCTTGCTAAACCGTTTAGTTTCAATTTTAATCCAGTTATTTCGCAGAAGCTTTGTGCGATCAGTGCGGCTTGATTGTATTTACGTAGTTTTTGTTTGCTAGCGTGGAGTGGGATGGGAACTACTACAGGCCGGCTATCTCGCCTCGGTGAATTTAACAACCATGCTTCTCCTAACCATTGACCCAAAGGACGAGCTATTTGGGGTTGATTTTCGTATTTCATTGCTGCGATCGCTCGTTTCACCGGGCCACCATATTCCCCCCAGCCAAACACTGGTATCGGCTCTTGCCATAGAGAAATCGGGTCTTTACGTTGACATTTTTGCAGTTGTCTGGTGCAGTTCTGACAAAATTCTTGGGAAGTTGCGCGTTGACATAGAGGGCAATGGGATTGGAGAAAAAGATTGAGTAAGCCTGTGAGATTTTTAATCCAAGTGTGCATTTAAGGCTGGTTGAGGAATTTAACATAGACGCGATCGCACCTTGTTGTTTCTACTCCCGTGGCTGGAGTGTAGCCGTTACTTTCATACAGCTTGACTGCTTCCACCAGAACACTGGCGGTTTCAATCCAAATTTGTTGAAAACCACGTTTGGCGATCGCTGCTTCTAGCTGTTGTAACAAATATTTCCCTAATCCTAAACCCCTGATGCTGGGCAAAAGATACATTTTGCGGATTTCGACAGCTTTTTCGCCCCGGTGTATGGGGTAGTATGCTCCAGTACCTACTAACTGACTTTGGTGTTCAATTACCCAAAACTCTCCCCCAGTAGCTAAATAACATTCCTCTACTCGCAGTACATCTCGGTCAGCACCCTTTGGTTCCCAACCCAGACCGTATTCAGATAATACATAACTGATGACTTCGGCGGCTCTGGTGCGATCGCTTTTCACCCAATCACGAATTAAAAAATCTTGATAAGAGTTTTTCATTACCATTTGCTGGTCAAGTTTACACAGAAAAATTTTCCGCATTCTATATCCCAATTTACCCAGCAAATAGCAATTCTTGCAGAGTCCATTTCTGGCTGTACTCTCAAGACGTGAATTCTGCCAGTGCTGAGAAAAGTCATCTTGATAAATATCTCTAATTCATCAAGTTTTCCAACTTCTGGAATTGCATCTTCGTCTTGGTGCATCCGAAAGTTTTTATCCCAGATTGAAGCAAGAAAGAATTACACTTCGCGCAGCGTCTCGCAGAGAAGTATAATTCTTTCTTTAAACGTGGCTCTAAACCCTGCAACTTTAGTTTTAATTGATACTCCTAACTCTTGCCTTTTTGTAAGCAGTTGCTTGGGGGGGAAAATGGTTGGCTGGGATTAGCATCAGCGCCGAACGCCTAACGAAATCCACCCGATATGTACAGCGTTTCGCCGGTGATCCATGATGAATCGGAGGACGCGAGGAAGACGACAGCAGGTGCGATGTCCTCTGGCTGTCCAATGCGGCCCAGAGGCGTTTGTGCTTCAGTCCGTTCGCGGCCTTCTGCGGTTATTCCTGCTGTGTTTGTACCCTCGGTTTCCACCAAACCAGGATTGATGGAATTGACACGGATATTGCGTGAACCTAGTTCTTTGGCTAACGACTTCGTGACGGCATCGACTGCCGCTTTGGTGGCGCTATAGACAGAGGCATTGGGGGGCGTAAGGGTGCTAACGATCGAACTGATATTGATGATGCTGCCGCCCGCCGCTCCGAAGTGCTTGACTCCCTGTTGTGAGGTGAGAATTAATCCCAGCACATTCAGATTGAAATGCTTGTGGAAATGCTCTTCGGTGATGTCTTCGATTGGGGAAAATTCATAAATTCCGGCATTGTTGACCAAAATATCTAGCTTACCGAATACCTGCTGTGTCTCTGCAAAAAGATGTTCGATCTCTGCCTTTTTTGCAACATTTGCCTGTACTGCGATCGCCTTACCACCCTTGCTAACGATCTCGGCGACAACGCGATCGGCCCCTTCTTTACTAGATGAATAGTTGACGACAACTGCTGCACCTTCGGCTGCAAGATGTTTGGCAATAGAGGCACCAATTCCTTTGGATGCACCTGTAACAACTGCAATTTTTCCTTCTAGCTTTTTCATGATTATGAGTGCTGTAGTTATTGAGTTTGAAACAGTCCTCCAAAACGGGTGGCGAAAAAACGAGAATGCACCCGTTCGGATCTTCGACATTGATGTTTTAGATCGGTGGCTTGGTGTCACCCCTTCAGGAACGACAGCAGGTCTGCGTTCAGCCTGTCTGCATGAGTATTAGTGAGACCGTGCGGTGCGCCCTCGTAGACTTCTAAACGGGCATTCTTCACAATCTTGGCTGAAGCCAGCCCCGCAGCTTTGATTGGCACGATCTGGTCATCGTCACCGTGGATAATTAGGGTCGGCACATCGAATCGTTTGAGATCCTCGGTGAAGTCGGTTTCAGAGAATGCTTTGATGCAGTCGAGTGCATTCTTGTGTCCTGATTGCAGCCCCTGGAACCAGAAAGAGTCGATTATGCCTTGCGAGACTTTAGCACCTGGACGGTTGAAACCAAAGAACGGGCCGCTAGCGAGATCCTTATATAACTGCGAGCGATCGCCGAGGGAACCAGCACGGAGGTTGTCGAAGACCTCGATCGGCAGTCCGTCAGGATTAGACTCCGTTTTCAGCATCAACGGCGGGACTGAGGAAATCAGCCCTGCTTTGGCTACTCGTGCTGTGCCGTGGCGACCGATATAGCGGGCGACTTCACCGCCACCCGTAGAGAAGCCGATTAGAGTAATACCATTCAAGTCAAGCGTTTCGATCAGCGTGGCGAGGTCTTCGGCATAGGTATCCATCTCGTTACCATTCCAGGGCTGGCTCGATCTGCCATGACCACGGCGATCGTGGGTGATGACGCGATAGCTGTGCGATGCCAGGAATAGCGCCTGGATTTCCCAGCTATCAGCGTTCAGAGGCCAGCCGTGCGAGAGGATGACTGTCAGACCCGTTCCCCAGTCCTTGTAGTATATCTGCGTACCGTCTTTGGTAGTGATTGTACTCATGTGACTCCTATTTTGCTTCACTGCGTTTCGATCGCAATGACAAATTCTGTTTTTACACATTGGGGATGCTCCCCTTTGTTTACCTTCTCATGTTTGTGGTAGGTTAGTTTACAAAATGCTGTAGTGAAGAGTTTTTAGAGTTATTTAATTAATAGTGAATAATATTGGTTTCTCTATCGGCGAGTCGGAAAATACCTCAAAGCCTTGTGTATTCAACCTTGGTGGGGATGTCGCCAAACACCCTTTTTATGTTGTGGTAGCGATCGCTAATGTATAGCTGGTAATAATTAGACCTCTTGTGGAAAGATATTGCCAAATCTGACTTTTCACAGTATTTGGAAAACCTCTATATTCAATAATCGATCGCAACAGAATTTAATAAATAAGAGGGTAAAGGGTAAAAGATTGATAATAGTTGCCCACCATCGGAGCAATAGCTTTTTAACCTTCCCCCTTTGCCCCTTACCGTTCCTGATAAATAACTGATGATACATTTCCCGCTCCTGCCTTCTTAGATTAGGGCAATGTCGCTTCAGAAATGCTCAAAGTGTTGTTAGCATCAGTTTTCGAGGACTCATTTGCTGGAGGGGATGCAGTTATCTCCCCAGTGGCGCTGTCGTTTGTCTCCCTATTAGGACGCAAGGCACTTAAAGCAGTCTTAATCACAACAGCTGTGGGTACTGCCACAATTACACCCAACAGTCCGCCAATTCTTGCCCCTGTTAAGACCGAAATTAAAATCCAAACTGGATTTAAACCAGTAAAACTGCCTAAAATTCGGGGAGCAATTAAGTTTTCGAGAATTTGCTGGACAATTACTGCTGCTATCAACACTCTCACACCCATTGAAAAATCTTGTAAGGCTACCAATAATGTAGTCAGGGCGATACCTACAGAACCGCCAAAGGGGACGAGAGCCATCAGGCCAATAGTTAGACCGAATAGCAGCCCAAATGGTACTTTCAGCCATAAAAAGGTAGGAATTAGGGCTGAAGCCATACAGGTAGATAAAATCAACTGGGTGATGAAGAAATTTTGGAAGCTAAGGCGGACTGTTTTGGAGAAAGGATCGCGAAATTTATTAGGTAGCCATTCCACTAAACTTTCCCAGAGTTCACCCCCATGCTGTAAAAGATAAAAAGTCAAAACTATTGTCAAGAGAATATCTAGCAGACTAGTGACTGTGAGTACAGCCAGATTTAAAACTTGTCCGGCGATCGCTTGTAATTGTCCTTTGACGCGATCGTTGATTTGCACCACCAAAGCATCAAGGTTAATCGGTAAGCTAAAAGCCTCAGCTTTTTCGTTTAATATCATCAACTGAGAGCGTCCAGAGTCGATTAACTCTGGTAAACGCGCCACCAGTTGTTGAGCTTGGGTAAGAGCCAGGGGAAAAAGTGTCACACCCAACGCCAATAAAATCGATAAAGCCAAGAGAAATACTAAAATAGCAACCTGCTCTCTCTTAGCACCATGATGCTCCATCCAGCTCACGGGGTAGTTGAGCAGAAATGCTAGCACTGAGGCTCCGACTAAAATGACTATGAGAGAATGGAAATAATTGAAAAATACCGAAATTGCCCAACCATTGATAACTAGTAGCGGAGCAAATAGCGCGATCGCCCCGATTCGCGCTATTGGAGTGAATGTTTGCCACCAGTCGAGTAGCTTACGTGTCTGCATTTTGAGCTGATTGCGGGATAGAACTAAATGAAATTTTTCTTTACAGCTTATTATCTCTAACTATATGAGTCTTATTCATCCTTCTAGTTTAGGAGTTAGACTAACCCCAATGAAGAATTTTGAACAAAAAGAGAATGGAGGCTGGGGAGTGGGGGAGCAGGGGAGCAGAGGGGCAGAGGAACAAGGGGGACAAGGGGGACAAGGGGGAATTCTTGAACAAGTCTCTCCCTTGTCTCCCCCCTCTTCCTTGTCTACCTTGTCTCTTCTTCATGCCCAAAACACAATGCCCAAAACACAATTGATTTTACATTTAGTTCCGATTGTCGGCTTTTTTCCATCCTTGTGGACGCTCTATCGGGGCCAGGGTAGTCGGGAACAACTTGCTATTAGTCGTCTGTCTATTACTTTGGCACTTACTTGGCTGTTAAGTTATCTATTATTAGCTACCGGAGCAGCAACTTCAGATTTTTTTCCGCTACGTCTATTTATCCTCAATAGCTTTCTCACGTCGGGTTACTTTTTAGTAAGTGTTTGGTTGATTTTGCGCCTAATGCAAGGGAAATCTGGTCGTTTACCAGGGTTTAGTAATTTAGCTGAACGAGTGCTTGGCAAGTATTTATCTTAAGTTTTTAGGGTGATAATTTGTCGGTGTTTTTACTGATTTTTTGAAATTTTCTGGCTTATTTATCTATATATCTAGTCAAATCCAGTTTATTATTGCCATACTTCAGTAAAACATCTCCAGGTTGTCCCAAAAAAGAATAAATGCTGCTATAAGTGTTGTGGTTGACACTACATTAAAAAAGTTAGCATCGATAATTAAGAGTTAGCTATTATGGGTTGATTTGTTTGGGTGTTTTTAGTCTGCAAAATTACTGAATTTGATTAGTGAGTAAGTGTGAGGAAGTCTGTGACCATTCAAAGAAGTTCGGCGGAAGAAAACCAGTCGGGAAAAGCCTCAAAGTCCAGTAGAAAAATTTCCCAGAACTCGACATCAGGACGTTGGTTGTGGTTTTGGGTAGGTATGAGTGGTATTGCGATGGTATCAGCTACTGCGGGGGCGCTTTTGGCTGTGTCTTTGACTAGTACGCCTTTGCAACAAGCCCAGCTAACTCCAAAGGATGAGGCGGCCTTTGATAGCGATCGCATTTCTGGAGGTGTGCTGCGATTTTCAGAATTAACTCGCCCGGTAAATCTCTTGGTGATGGGAATGAGTGTACTTCCCCCAGATATCCAAAACCCTCCTGAAGATACCAAAAATCTCAAATATCTACCCCAAGTCAACTCCTTTGATGGTCTTTCTGATGTGATGCTCTTGGTCAAATTCGATCCAGAGACTAAAAAAATAAATATGCTCTCCATCCCCAGAGACACCCGCACAGAAATAGAGGGTCATGGAGTGAAAAAAATTAATGCTGCCAATGTTGACGGTGGTCCGGCTTTGACTGCCAGAACTGTCAGTAATCTCTTAGGTGGGGCGGGAATCGATCGCTATATCCGAATTAACGTTTTGGGAGTTGCCAAGCTCATTGATGCCTTGGGTGGCGTAACAGTCTATGTCCCCAAAAATATGAAATACCAAGATGATTCTCAACATTTGTACATCAATTTGAAGGCGGGTAAGCAGCATCTTAACGGCGATCAAGCATTACAATTGCTGCGTTTTCGCCATGACGAACTCGGTGATATTGGTCGGATTCAGCGCCAGCAAATGGTGATTCGCGCTTTGATGGATCAAACACTCAACCCGGCTACTGTTGCTCAATTACCTAAAGTTCTTGATGTCGTCAAGGAACACATTGATACTAACTTGACGGTTGAAGAGTTAGTGGCGCTTATGGGTTTTGGGGTGCGGACAAATCGCTCTAATATGCAAATGTTAATGCTGCCAGGTCGCTTTAGCGAGAAAGGCGAGTTTGATGCTAGCTATTGGTTGCCCAACAAAAATGGTATTGCCAAACTGATGGCTCAACACTTTGGTTTGGACTCAGAACAAGAACAACTGGCGACTACGACGACCGATCCCCATTCTTTGCGTGTAGCAATTCAAGATAGCACAGGTGGCGATCGCTCTAACCTCCAACCGTTAATTAGAGCCTTGGAAAAATCTGGATATCGCAACGTTTATATAGCCAAGGCATGGGGTGAACCTCTAGATGTAACTCATATTGTCGCCCAACAAGGAGATGGTGACAGTGCCGAGTCAATCCGTAATACTTTGGGATTTGGAGAAGTGCGGGTGGAAAGCACCGGCAATCTTGGCTCGGATGTCAGTATCCAAGTAGGTAAAGATTGGTTGCAACAAAAGTCTATTTTGGAGAAGTCGGGGACGAAATAATTCGTAATTAATTACACTGGTAGAAATGGTGCTGAGAGCGAATTTACTACCTGGCTGAGTTCTTGGAGTTTAGCTGCTACTACACCATTAGTTAATAATTCTTCTGCTTTAGCTAAACCCTCTGCTATATCTTGACAAATACCACTCCGCCATAAATAAAATCCGCCATTCCACAAGGCTGTTTGCATTAGTTCACCTGGTTTACCTGCCAAAACCTCTTGAATATCTGCCACCAGTTCTTCAGTAGTTCCAAGGGGTACGTTCTTGGTCGTAAAGCCGTAATCACGCGGTACGAGGTGCAATCGTTCTACCTCTTGGGATGCTTCGGATGAAGATAAGCTGATGATTGCAGTGCGATCGCGCGGTAAGTCGCAACTCCCTTCTAATCCTTTAACTAATGTAAATTTTGTTACTCCCCGCAGTCCTAGAGCTATCTTAAACATTCCTTCTGTTGGCGGATGGACAAACCCAGCAATTATATGAGCATCGCCCGCATAAGGACACCAAATTAGCTCCATTGTCGCTAAGGGCGGACGTTTGCCAAGCTGGTCGCGGTATTCCCAAAGACTTGTAGTTAAGGGGAAATGCTGAGGTAGATAAATAAAACCGATTGCCGTTTGCTCAAATACTTGTTGGGCTTTTGCTAGTGGTAGGGTAGTCCAATCGACTCCTAAACCTTGCCAAATATCAATCAGGGGTAAGCCGTACTTAGTTGGTAGGCGATCGCTACCATGCATGATCACTGGTTGTCCCACTGCGGCGAGTAGTAAAGCTGTTACGGGACTAATTGGTGCTGTGCGCGTTCGGCCATCATAAGGGATGCCAAAAGCGATCGCTGGTCGCCGAGAGGCTATTGGTTGCAGTTTTGGGCCTAGTTCCTCATAAGCATCCAACATTCCGGCTAACTCTTCTCCGGTAGGACGCTTGATTCGATGAGCAATTAAAAACGCTCCGATTTGGGCTGGTGTAGCTTCACCCAGCAGCATCATTTTAGTAGCAGTGGCGGCTTGGGTACGAGTTAAATTCTCGGCTGTGTGGTTTCCACTACCTACTTTTTGCAGGAATTCCCGAAATACATTGCTCATTTTTCCTTTGTCCTCTGTCCACCGTCATTTGTCTATTGTCCTTTGTCTTTCGTGATAACCGAAAATGACTAATGACCGAATTTTAGATTTAAGAAGATAAAAATGAGTCGTCAACAGCAGGTTTACTATAGCAATCCTAAATGAGATTGTGAAAATTTTTGTTATGGTCATCCTTGGTCATTTGTCCTACCTTGCGGTCAGCCCTTCGGGTGACGCTCCTAACGTCGCTAACGCTACGCTAACAGCAGTCGCTCATGGGGGAAACCTCCAAGACCGCGCTGCTTCACCTCTGGCGCGTCATTAGTCAATTTGTGATTACAAAGGACAAATGACAAATGACAAATGACTGCCAACAGAGCTAAATGGATTTCAATTTTCTGTGCCTACTTAAAAATCACGAAATTCCTTGCCGTGCCATACCCGTAAGACAAATATAGTATCTGACTCACGCAGGTAACGAACTACGTGCTTCCCGGCGATCAGCTCACGCACATTTTCTAGCTCCGGGACAGGACGGCCTATGTCTGGATAAAGTACAAGTTTTCCTATAGTCTGCCTAAGCCTTAGTGACACTCGCTCTGCTGTCTGCGGATTGTTTTGAGCAATGAACTCTCTTAGCCGTACTAAGTCCTGCACCGCACTTAGAGAGAACTGAAATTTCATATCTTCGGTGCAGTAGCTTCATCGGCAGTTCCCCAGGTTTCAAGCCACTTCATAACTGACTCACCGGAAACAACCCTTTGTGCTTCAATGTCAGCGATCGCCTCTTGTGTCTCTTCGAGCATCCTAAGCTTTTGCTCCTCCCGTGCAATGTACTGCCGTAGAGCATCGTTGATTATCCAGCCTTTCGTCCGTTGCAGTTTCGTTGCGGTCACTTCGAGCTTATCTTCAAGCTCATCATCGAGCCTGAAACTTGTGGTACTCATACCTTTATCTCAAATAATGCGTTATACTGCATTGTATTATAACGGGGAAATTGCCAGATTAAAAGAGTGAAGATTACTCAAGACCAGGACTTACGCAACTGGCACAGCGCGATCGGCACTTATTTTATAAAATCAGCTTTCTACTACACAATATATACAGTGAAATTAACTAGGTTGTCCTGACCAAATCGCAGGGAATCACCGTTTAACAGGCGATATTGCATACCAGGAGTTAGAGGATTGTTGTTTAAATAAATACCATTTGTACTCATGTCAACAATCATATAGGAATTTTGCGACCAGTCCCAATCGACTCGCGCATGACGACGAGAGACTATTCCTTCACTGGGAATGCCGGTTAGGTCGATTTCTGGCGGCGCTATTCCTGGACTCTGGCTGCGACGACCAATATAACCTCCTTCCCCAATGAGGTGAAATTCTCTGCCGGTGCTATGAATCAGCTTTAAGAGAGGCGCTCTTTGAGGCGGGGGAGTATAAACAGGCGGTGTTGGTTGATAGGAAACTCTTGGCTGATAGACTGTTGAATAATCAACGGGAGCTTGTTGGGGAACTTGGTAGTTAGGTTGTTCTGTTGCTGGGCGTTGATACTGGACAGGTGGTTGTTGATTGGGTGGTTGTTGATTGGGCGGTTCTGGTGTAGGAGCAACTACATTACCCACAGGAGTGGAACACCAGGGACAAACCTTAGCATTGTTAGGTAGGGCGCGGTTAAAATATTCGCAACTGGGATTAGGGCACCGATTTGCAGGCATAGGAATTTATATCATCAGGCATAGGTTGTAAAGCTACAAGACCTACTTTACTAAGTAAACATTGACCCTGACGAGTAGTTAACATCTGGGCAAATGTAGAGCCACCAGGCAGGTGGCTGCTGTCTTTAGGGTACACTACAAAAATAGGGTATCCCAAGGGGTAGCTTTGGAAAGTGGTGACATCAACATAATAATCATCATGTTGACACAAGTCATCTGAGGGATTTATTGAGCGCCGATCGCGTCTTTGAAACAGAGGTTGAATGGCTGACTTTTGATCATCTGCGATCGCTAGCGGATAGCCAGTACACTGACTCGAAGTTTTACTGATAATCCCAAAACTGATAATACCAGTGGTTCGCCCTTCTAAAGTCTCACTGCGTATCAAATTTTGAGTTTTTGTTGTATCAAGTTTAGTAACTTTTGCTGCAAATAAAGCTTCGTCTTGAGGGGAATTTTTCAGAACTATTTCTTGAAATTTACTGATTGCTTCTGGTTCAGTTGGGGCAAAAGGTTTCACGGGTAAATTTGGAAGTTTAGGACTAATCTGCTGCCAATTAGTAATTTTACCTGTGTAAATTTGACGCAATTGCTCAAAATTGATTTGTCCCCCAAGAGCATTAGCAAGATTTGAGTCTCTTTTATTAAATGCGACAAAAACAATTAACCCATCATAAGCAATTGGTTTTTTCGCAAGTTTATCTGTGATGTTGTCTACCAAACTAGTAATTGCAAAATCTTTTTTGTTTGTTTGGACTTCTTCGAGACTTTTAATCGGATTATTTACATTAGATGACAAAACAGATTTATAATCAAATGTTGCTGTTGCATCTGACTTTGGTCTGGTCAATAAGTCTCCTAAACGATTGTTGTCTACAGATTGCGTCAAAACAAAACTCCATGTACTATTTTTTTCTCCTGTATAAGTAAATTGTCCAGAAGGGACGTTGGAGACTTCTGAGAAATTCCGTACAAGTCTAGACCATTGGATATATTGATTAGGATTATCTGTTTTCCTGCCCCAAAACCAATACCAAATTCCGCCGCCAAGTAGTAATAATGCCAAAATTCCTAACAAAATTAAGGGCATTGGCAAAGACTTTTTTATTTCTTGAGAACCTGGCAAACCCACTGAACTTGAACTATTGCCACGATCTTCTTTAGGAAGTTCTAGCAATGCTTGACGAGCCGCTTCTGCACTCTCAAAAGGACTTTCTAGCCCAATTAAACGATAAATAAACTGTTTTAAATTGCTATCGTTATCCGGCCATTGTTCATTATCTCTAGGGTCGAGAGGCTGGTTAGATAAAAAATTAGTTGTCCGTCCTACCCATAAAGAAAAGGCTAGCAATCCTAATGATTCTAAATCTTGCTCAGGTTTGGCGGGAGCAGGTTGAGCAATACTTGGTGGAATAAATAAGTTTTCCCAGATAGCTAAATCACAAAAGTATATAGAAAAATTTTGATTATTTTCTACCTTAATTAAAGTGCTATCTAAACTGATGTTGCCGTGAGTTATACCCAGTTGCGTTTGATTGGAGGGAAAACGCAGCTTTTGAGTATGGAGAAACTGGAGAGTTTGTAAACCTTGATTAAGTACCTCACGCACATCAGCAGATGTCATTGCTCCCTTTTCTATGAGATACTTACCTAAAGTTTGGGATGACTCTATGCCTTGAGTAATTAGATAACAGCGTTCTCCTTTTGCATCTGCGATCGCTTCTTTAGTTTCGACAAGACGGAAGTTTTGGATTCGACTATCAGCTAAACTTACTCCACCCACCCGTTTAAAAGTCTCTTTCCGTTTTTGAGTCTCGGTTTCATTAAAACAACGATTGGGTAGCAGATATTCTTTGATAATTACAGGCTGTTTGTCCTTAAGTTGAACACCTGAGTATAAACGGCCTAAACCGCGCACACCGACAAAACTAGCTATTTTATAAGTCCCCTGACTTCCTTTAATCTCACCCTCCGCCGGTAAAGTTGCTGGAAAACCACATTCCAAGCAAAATTTAGCGCCCTTAATTTGCTGCGCCGTTTGAAAAGGGCGATCGCAACTTAAGGGAGAATTATACGAGCAGGGGTATTTTTGATAAAAAGATTCAAATGAAGCCATATACAAACAGTTTCGTGAATTGCGCCAATTACTTCCGTCGCACTCAAGGGTGGACTAATCCTAACTTGAGAGCAACTATAATCGCTTGAGCCCGGCTAGTAACTTTCAATTTTTCAAAAATACTGGTGAGATGCGCCTTAACAGTAGCAACTGTTACATATAAATGTTTAGCGATTTTTTCATTAGAATCACCTTGAGTTAACCTGTATAAAACTTCTTGCTCTCTTTCGGTTAAATGCACCTCATGACAGGCTTTCACACAAGAATCTGAATAAGTCTGAAAAAACCGGAAAAATCGACTAGCAACTTCTGAAGGTAGATAAATTTCCGACCTAGTTACAGTGTCAATAGCTTCACAAAGTTGTGTTGCTACACGATTTTTAAACACATAACCTGCGGCTCCCCCCTGCATCGCTCTAAAAATCCAGTCGTCTTCTTGATGAGCCGACAATACTAAAACCTTGCCAGTGTAACCAGCTTCTTTAAGACGTGTCAAAACTGTAATTCCATCACATCCTTTCAATTGCATATCCAGCAAAATTAAATCTGGACATTTCTGGGTTGTAAACTTCAAAACCTGCTCAACAGAATCTGCATCACCCATCACTTCTAAAGGTAATGCAGAATTAATACTATAAAAATTCAGGAGAGTATGTAACCCTTTACGAAAGCGTTCTTCGTCATCTACCAACAAAACTGAAAGTTTTTTGCGATCGTTAATCATTTTACAAATTACAAATTACAAATTACGAATTAATTTCCGCTCCTCGATCGAGGTAAAATTATAGAAAATTGCGCCCCCTTTTCTGAGAATACTTGCGCCCAAATACTTCCTTGATGATCTAGAATAATTTTTTTAGCAATAGTTAAACCCAGTCCTGTGCCTCCTTTCCGCCGTGAATAAAATGGGGTAAATACTTTTTGTAAATCCTCTTGAGATAATCCTGGCCCTTGATCGGAGATTTTAATTAAAACTTCATCTTGGAAAATTTGCCAGCTACAGGTAATTGTTCCTGCATTCGGACTGAAATGAACGGCATTACTGAGGATATTATCAAAAACTTGTTTCATTTGTAATTTATCTATCTTCAGTAATGTTGATGTATCTGGAATCAAGATTTTAAGTTTTTTCTGATTAATTAGAGGTTGTAAATTTTTCATACTTTCAACCACTAAACTTCTTAAATCTTGAAGTGTTACCCTTAATTTTGCGCTTTGTCCGCAATCAATCAGTTCGTTTAAATTAGTATCTAAATTTTGTATGCTTTCACCGATAATTGTTGCTTGTTCTCGCCAAATGCTATCTTCTAAACCTAAGTAGAGATTATGTGCATACAATCCTATAAGTCCTAGAGCGTTACGCAATTGATGACCTACTCGATGCAGGATATCTTCTAGGAGTTGAATTTCAGTTTTTTGTCTTCCATAGTCTGAGTAAATATCTACATACTTACTCAGTAGCATAGCAGAGCGTTTTACGTATAATTGCAAACTCTCTGAGAGAGGTTCATTAGTGATGATTTGAATGTATTCAGGTTTTTGATTTCTATAACCTATAGCGCAAATGTAGGAAATTGATGAAAAGTCCTTAAGTCTAAATTCATGTAAAGTCAAAGTAGGCGGAAAATCTGTAAGCCATACTTCCGATCGCAAATAGGCTAACGTTTTTCGGGAAAAAGGAACTTGAGCTTCACCGTAATGTATAACTTCCTGATGATTTTTCAGCAAATAATCATGATAGACGATACGAGCGAAAAAAATTGGATATTGACTAGTTAACTGCTCAGACTCAAGCCGACAAAAGCTTTGAATATCTGAAGAGTTCAAATAATTAGAGCCATTTTCTAGTTTTTGTACAGAAAAGCCTAGTGTCATAGTTTCACTCGCTTTTTGCAACCAAATATTTTTACTCTTGTCCTGGACAGTATAAAATTAGGCAGTCTCAGGAATGTTTATCTTTTTGTTAAGTTATCTTTATCAACTAGTTAAGACAATATAAACAATTATTAAGTTTACATTCAAAACTGCATTTAATTTCCCTAAGCATATACAGGTATATAGTACCTATTCTTTGCAACACCTGGATAAATCTGTTTGTAGTGAGCGCTTTAGCGTTCAAACCAAGGACAAAAGTCCTGACTACAAACTTATTCATCCATCGGAGTTGGGCTGGCGCTCTAGGGCGCACTTTCTGAGCCAGACCACAATAAAAATATCGTGCGTCTAACTAAGAGATACTCAAGAGTAATCTACAAACTCAAGTTACTACTTTTCGGATTGTTTGAAAAGCTAATATTCTCCAGCCTTCTGAATCATGATTCTGAGAGAGTGGCAGATAAGGGGAATAATCAATGCCTAATAAATACTTCTCTACGAACGCTATTCGCGCTCGTAGACAGAGGCTGTGCGGTTCCTGAGCGTAGTCCCGCAGGGAAGGGGAGTACAAGTGCCCCATTCTCAATCCAAAAATATCGACAAAAGTCTAATTAACTTTAGAAGACTGATACATATACTCTAGACTCATCTGGATTAGCTACCAGCAGAACACCTTCATGCTTATCTTCGTTCTTCAAACTTTAGCCGACATTCTCGCTGGAGGAACCTCACTTACCAGTACAGAGCAAATTGACTTTAGCCATCCTGGTAATCGGAGGGAAGAGGGAGCTGGGCCGACTCTCAATTTATATATTTATGATATTCGTGAGAGTAGGCACTTTCAACAGGCTGGAAGGCAAACTGAACGTAACATTACACGCCATAATCAACCTGGTACTGTAAATTGGGCACCGAGTTGGTTTGATGTTTCGCTGTTATTAACAGCCTGGGATAGGACGACTTTAGGTGAGCATCACTTCCTGAGTGAAGCATTGACCGTACTTATACGTCATCGAGCTTTGAAGGAGGAGTTTTTAGTTCCTGAATTGCGGGGTTATGGTAGTTTGCCTATGATGGTTGGACTACAGCCGGCACTTGAGCCTATCAGCATCTGGAGCGCTCTTGGTATGCCTTTGCGTTCAGCTTTATACTTAACAGTAAGTGTGCCGCTTCATACGCAACCTATTACAACACCTGTAATTTGGGAACGAATTTTAAACCTGCAAAATATAATAATGGATGGGAATGGTACCAACCCAGTTATGACTAGGCGCGTAGTAATTGCAGGTGTTGTCAAGAGTGCGACAACAAATCTCCCACTGCTGGCGACCAAAGTTACTCTACTGAGAAGTAAAAAATTCATGGAAAGCAACAAAGAAGGACTGTTCTTTTTTGAAAACCTTGAAGTAGGTAACTATGTTTTAAATCTAAATTGTCCTGGCTATTTACCCAAGAATGTTAATGCATTGGTAGATGACCAAAGTCATACCTTCAAAGAAATATTTCTAACTCCTGAATAATTAAGTTTTTACTGATTTGGAGAGATTTTCATGGCTAGACTTGATTACTTTGCTCCTGGTGTCTATATTGAAGAATTTGACCGAGGGAGCCGACCAATTGAAGGTGTTAGCACGGCAGTTGCTGGGTTTGTAGGCTTTACAGAAGATGTTCGAGATGATGCTGAGATATTTAAGCCAATGTTGGTGACTAATTGGACGCAATATCTCAACTATTTTGCCCGTCCTAATTCTGATGGTTTCACCGACTTCAACGCCTACTTACCCTTTGCAGTCTATGGCTACTTTATGAATGGTGGCGGTCGCTGCTGGATTACAAGCATTGGTACTCAATTACCAGGCGCACCCAAACCCGCGACTCCAGAACCTACCACCTTAAGAATCAACTCTCGTGGCAATCGTGCAGCCCTTCGGTTTACTTTGCGCCCTGAGCAAGCAGTAGGCGGATTAGTAAATATCTTAATTATTGATGGTTCCCCTCGTGCCCTACCTGAAGGCACTGAAGGAGAAGCTCCTCCAAATACAGGTGAGTATTTCACAATTCAAATTCGTCGGGGAGATGAGCTTCTAGAGCAATACGAGAATTTGACGATGAACCGCGATCCTAATAGTCAAATCGCAACTTATGCGCTGGCGGCATTGAGAAATTCTATGTATGTCAGTGTAGAAGACATTACTCAAAGCGGACAGCCTTTAACTCGCCGTCCCGTTAATGGTCAGTACGAACTAGCACCTCCAATTATTGCCACCTCGCTGGATAGATTTTCACGAGATATAGAAGGGGTAAGAGACGATCGCACTGGTGTACGCGGTATTTTTGAAGTTGATGAAATCACAATGCTGGCTTGCCCTGATTTACTGCGGGCTTATCAAGAACAAGTGCTGAACTTGGATCAAGTCCACGGAATCTTGGAGCTGATGATCAGCATGTGCGAGGGTTCTGCCAGTGGTGAGATACCTAATCCACCCAACCGGATGGTTGTAATTGATGCACCACCTGATGCTGTTAAGCCCCAACAAGTGGTGGATTGGTTGAATAGATTTAACCGTCGTTCGATGTTTGCAGCCCTTTATTACCCTTGGATTAAAGTTCCTAACCCACGCGATCGCGGCAATCCCATTCTAGTACCTCCTTGTGGTCATGTGATGGGTGTTTGGGCCCGCACCGACGAAACCAGAGGTGTTTATAAAGCTCCTGCAAATGAAGTACCCAGAGGCGTAATTGGTTTAGGTTATGACACCAATTTCCGCGAGCAGGAACTATTGAACCCCCTTGGAATCAATTGCATTCGCAGTTTTCCGAACCGAGGTATCCGCATTTGGGGCGCACGAACTTTAGTTGAGCCAGATAAAACAGAGTGGCGTTATATCAGCGTGCGTCGGTTGATTAGTTATATAGAAAAATCAATTGAATTGGGCACTCAATGGGTAGTTTTTGAACCGAACGATCAAGATTTGTGGGCGCGTGTCAGACGTACTGTCAGTAACTTTTTAGAGCGTATTTGGCGTGAGGGTGCTTTATTTGGAGATTCACCACAAAAGGCATTTTATGTTAAATGCGATGCAGAGTTGAATCCACCAGAAAGTATAATTTTAGGTCGTTTGTATGTCGAAATAGGTGTTTGCCCGGTTAGACCAGCAGAGTTTGTGATCTTCCGTGTCAGTCAATGGAATGCACTTGATGAGCAGGAATAACTGATTTAGTTATTAGTCCTTTGTCTTTTGTAAACACCAATCACAAATGACAACTTAGTATTTTCTGCAATTTTTCCACACTATTAATTTATTAGGAGATGAGATATGGCTTCGGAATTTCTAGTTGCTTCTGTCTTCTATTTTGAAGCAGATGGTATCACCGATAAATTTGTTGTATCAGTCGCCGGATTGGGAGCAAAAAATAATGCCACCAAAGGCGTTAGAGGCTCAGGAAAAAGTGGTAAGGTAATACGTCAAAATCTTCCTGGACAGGCGGAATATAATAATGTCACAATTACCATGAATTACGATGGTGACGAGACTCTGCACAATTGGTATAAAGCTTGTAGTTTAGATGGGCAACCCCGTCAATGGGATGACAATCGGAAAGCAGTTTCAGTTGTTGGTTATACCCAAGATAAGTCAACTGAAGTAATCCGTTATAATCTGAAAAACTGCTTTCCCGAATCATATACAGGTCCAGAATTCGATGTGACAAAAAATGATCCGTCAACAGAGAAGGTTGAA
>NZ_JABXKI010000219.1:38060-50182 GCF_017115095.1 Nostoc sp. NMS4
TACAGGTCCAGAATTCGATGTGACAAAAAATGATCCGTCAACAGAGAAGGTTGAAATCTCTCTTGAGGGTTATGAAATCATCCAACAGCAAGGTAATGTAACTTAATCAGCACAGAACTAAATTGTTCACTTTGATGAAATTATGAATTAGGTGTCTGTTTTCGTCTGAAAACCTGAGATTTTACTATTTTCCATGAGGAACTTCATGAGTTATTTGTGTTTACAAATGACTCATGACAAAGAGAGAATTCTGTAGCTACAACTTAGTATTTTCTGAGATTTTTCCACACTGTTAATTTATTAGGAGATGAGATATGGCTGGGGAATATCTTGTTGCTTCTGTCTTTTATTTTGAAGCAGATGGCATTACTGATAAATTTGTTGTATCAGTAGCAGGATTAGGGGCAAAAAATAACGCTACTAAAGGCATTAGAGGCTCAGGCAAAAGTGGTAAGGTAGTACATCAAAACTTACCTGGACAGGCCGAATTTAATAATGTCACAATTACCATGAATTATAATGGTGACGAGACTCTGCACAATTGGTATAAAGCTTGTAGTTTAGATGGGCAACCCCGTCAATGGGATGACAATCGGAAAGCAGTTTCAGTTGTTGGTTATACCCAAGATAAGTCAACTGAAGTAATCCGTTATAATCTGAAAAACTGCTTTCCCGAATCATATACAGGTCCAGAATTCGATGTGACAAAAAATGATCCGTCAACAGAGAAGGTTGAAGTCTCTATTGAGGGTTATGAAATCATCGCACAAAAAAATGATGTAACTTAAGCAGCATAAAACTCAATTGTTCGGTTTGATCAAGAGATTCAGAACTTTGGTGAAAGTTCTTAATGGGTAACTGCTTAGAATTTTCTGAAATTTTTCCACAGTATACACTTATTAGGAAATGAGATATGGCTGGGGAATATCTTGTTGCTTCTGTCTTTTACTTTGAAGCAGATGGCATTACTGATAAATTTGTTGTATCGATCACAGGATTGGGGGCAAAAAATAATGGCACTAGAAACCCTAGAGGCTCAGGCAAAAATGGTCAGGTAAGAAGTCAAAATCTTCCAGGACAAGCGGAGTTTAATAATGTCACAATTACCATGAATTATGATGGTGACGAGACTCTGCACAATTGGTATAAAGCTTGTAGTGTAGATGGGCAACCTCGTCAATGGGATGACAATCGGAAAGCAGTTTCAGTTGTTGGTTATACCCAAGATAAGTCAACTGAAGTAATCCGTTATAATCTGAAAAACTGCTTTCCCGAATCATATACAGGTCCAGAATTCGATGTGACAAAAAATGATCCGTCAACAGAGAAGGTTGAAGTCTCTATTGAGGGTTATGAAATCATCGCACAAAAAAATGAAGTAACTTAAGCAGCATCAAACTCAATTGTTGGGTTTTATCAATTTATGAATTGTCTGTCTATTTTTAGCGGTAGGTTGCTATATACTAAGTGATAGCAACCTTAATTGCTAAGTAAAACTAGATTTGCATAACAATTCAAATTTATTAAATATACACCGTGAAACAGAATGTTTGGCTTTCATCTTGATCTACCTGAATTTCTCACAACTTATCGTTTCTTTTTAAGATTAGACATAGGTTCAAGCGATGGCTACTTTTTAGAATGCAAGGGTTTTCAAAGAACCCAAGATGTAATTGAAATTTGTGAAGTCACTTCTCAAAAGTGGGGAAATGCATCAAAAGGCAAGGTGGTTATAACGAAACTTCCTGGCAATGCTAAGAGTGGCAATATTACTCTATGTAATGGTTTAAGTAATTGTAGAGATTTTTGGAATTGGTTTCAAAAAGTTGAAGCAGGTAAGTGGGCTAAACAGCGTGAATATATTTCTTTAACTATTTACGATCAAGATACCATGCCACAAGCTAAATTTGAATTAGCCGGTGCTTGGCCTACTAGTTACAAAATTGCTGATTGTAACGCTAACAGTAGTGAAGTAGCAATTGAGGAGTTAGAGATTGCTTATGAGGATTTTAAACGCGTAGAAGTTACTTTGATAGACAAAGCTAAAGGAATGGTTAATCAGGTATTTAATTGATACATTTGGTTTACATTTGGTTGCGATTTATATCTATAGAGATGAGATGCTTACAAAAATTGGCAACCTTTTGTTGCATCTGTTGAAAAAATTCTCACAAAATTTAGAAAAAATTATGTAATTCATTTTGTCTGATTACTTAGAATAATCAGGAGGAGTATGTTTCCCACAGAGTTTGAATTTACACTGCCTAAAGGGTATCTAGACTCTGAAGGCAATCTGCACCGCAAAGGTGTAATGCGATTATCAACGGCGATAGATGAGATTTCACCCTTGCGCGATCCAAGGGTAAAAGCCAATCCAGTTTATGCCACAATTATTATCTTGTCGCGCGTCATTACCCATTTGGGTGCTTTATCTGATGTAAGTCCTGCAATAGTAGAAAACTTTTTTGCCCAAGATTTAAATTACCTCCAAGATTTCTACCGTCGAATCAATGGATTGGAAGGCGAAACTTCCATACCAGAAGACACGGTAAATTCCCCCGAAGCACTTCTTTCTTCATAATTGAATTGGGAATTGGGCATGGGGCATTAGGTATGGGGGATGGGGAGCAGAGAGCAAAGACTCATTCACGAGTATTAAAGACTCATCCCCTATTCTTAATGCCCAATACCCAGTCCCCAATACCCAATACCCAGTCCCAAAATTACCTATGCGACGTAAAAAGGATACTCTCTGTACAGAATTTGCCTTCACTCTTCCTAGAGGATTGAGTGATGGCGAACACCGAGTACATCGTCATGGGGTGATGCGTTTAGCCACCGCCAAAGATGAAATTTTGGTGCAACAAGAGCGCAAAGTTCAGGAAAATCCAGCTTACGGCGTTTTAGTAATGCTTGCACAGGTCATCACTCGCTTGGGCAGTTTCAACTCTGTTAGCCCTGATTTACTCGAAGGACTGCTCTTACATGACATTGCCTATCTTAGAGAATTTTACAATCGAATTAATCAGCAAGGTAATGTACATATTCCGACACAATGTCCCCACTGTAATACTCAATTTTCAGTGGAGCTAGAACTAGCGGGGGAGTCATAAGCTACCCCTCTGATACTTTATATGAGGAGGTAGCTTTTATTGCTTATTATTTCCATTGGTCACAAGATGATATTTTAAATTTAGAACACACTACTCGTCAGCGCTGGGTGGCAGAAATCAATAAAATTAACCAAAAATTAATATGAAAGTAAAAGTTAGCTACTCACCAAATCTAAGTGAAGTCAATGAAGTTGACCTAACCACAGAAACTCCAACGAGAGGAGAATGGCTAATAGGTCGTTCTCCCGATTCTGATTTAGTTCTAGACAGTCCTGATATCAGTCGGGTACATGCTAAGTTTTTTGTTAGAAGTGGAAACTACTACTTCTCTGACATGGGCAGTAGAAATGGCTCAATATTTAACGGGAAACAAGCTGAAAAAGATCGACCATATTCTTTAAGTGATGGAGATGTGATCAGGATTGCAGATTATGTTTTGATTTTGGAAGGGGTTGCTCCTGTTTTTGAGCAAGCAGAGACAGTCCTTAGAATTATAGATCCTTCACTGTTTTCTCGACCGCGGCCTGAAAATATCAGCACTCCCAACGTCGTTAATCCAGCCCCAGAGGTAGTCAGCGAAGTTCCAGCGCCTATTAATGAAGAAGTAGAAACACCTTCCCTAGAAATCAGCGAAATCTCAAATGTTTCGACTCAAAGTGATGATGTCATCCCGGTTGTTGAGATAGTCACCCCTGAAAACATCATTCAATCACCAGAAGCAGTCAGCGAAGTTTCACACGATGTTGGTGATGAAGTTGTGGATTTGTCGACATTAGTTACACCAGATAGTGAGGAAGTAGAGGTTCCAGAAGTCAGCGAAGCCTCTGAAGTTTCTTTGACTCAACCTGATGACGCTATAGCTGCACCTGAAAACATCATTGAAACTCCCGAAAATGAAAGTGTTCTTCCAGAAGCTAAACACGATGAGGGTATAGACTTTGAAACAGCACTGGCAACAGAATCTACTTTCATACAACAGCGTGATACGAGTGCTATTCCAGAAACTACCGACGATGAAAATGCAGAGTTAGAGGCAGCACTAGAAGCAGAAGTTACCTTCGTACAGCCACGTGATATGAACGAAGTTCCTGCCATTCCCGAAGCTACCGATGATGAGAATGCATTGGAGGCAGCACTGGCAGCAGAAGTTACCTCCGTACAGCCGCGCGATGTTTTCCACCGAGTATCTGAGGAAGAAAGTCAGATTTCCGAAGCTAATCATGATGAAGTCGTAGATTTAGAAACGCCAGTGGCAGAAGAAGTGAGTGAAGTTGTTGAAGACGCAGAGATTCAGCCACAAGAAGCATTGAGCCAAGTTACACAAGATATCGATGAAGCGGTAGATTGGGATACGTCAGTTACACCAGCAGACAGCGCAGATGTTGAAGAAATAGAACCTACTTCTGCGGTGGATGAAACATTGACTGCACATGATGAGGATGTTGCGGAAAGTGATTTAAGTGATACAAGTACTGAAGAAGTCAATGTAGATGTTGATGATGTTGATGAGATTTCTGGACAGGTAAGTGAAGTTTCTGACTCAGATGATAGTCAATCTTTAGAAACAACAAAAAGTGGAGCTACTGAAAATATTAGTCAAACTGTTGAAGAGGTTTCTGAAGTAGAAGAAGATCGTTTTGATGAAACTTCAGAAGAAACAAATATCAGTGAGCCTCTTGAAACAGTGATTGACAGAAATATCGTACTCATCGCTCATGAAAGCAAGAAATCAGAACTTGCTGAATTGGTTTCTCAACATCAAGAATTTTTTGCAGAGAGTTTTACAATTACCTGGCCATCTGTTAGCGAAGTCTTACATAAACAGGCTGGGATAACTGTTAGTCAACAAACCTCTGCACCAACTTCTGGAGGATATCAAACAATTGCTTCATTAGTTGGATCTGGAGAAATTTTAGCAGTTATTTTCCTGCGAGATTTGCTGCAACCTCAGCCTGGTCAAGCAAATGAAGAAGCACTGTTAAGATTATGCACTATTAATCAAGTTTTATTGGCGACTAATTTGCCAACAGCAGAAGCGATTGTGCATTATCTTAAACACATATAGCAATTCTAAATTAGTCACGAACAACAAGATACCCGACTTATTCAATAGGTCGGCTATCTGACCATTTCAATGTTTGTAGACAAGAAAAAAGCCTGGTCACTCGTATGACCAAGCTCTTAACTATTTCAATCAATCATTGGAGGTAAAGTAGTGTGTAGTAGTGTGTGGTGCGATCGCTAACTATTAGTTAAGCTAATCGTCATTCATTTTTCCAGAATGATTCGCTTGTAGTAAGGGCTTCAGCCCTGCTTTTATGCAACTTAAATGCCGATTAGCTTAGCAGGTTGTTCCAAATTAACCTTGACAACTTTGTTCTTTTCTTGCTCAGTTTTAGGCAGAGTCAGATTCAAGATGCCGTCTTTATAATCTGCCGTAACGTTAGTGTTTTTAATCCGAGCCGATAGAGGAATTACACGTTGAAATTTACCGTAATGAAACTCACTTCTGGTAACACCTTTTTCCTCTGTTTTGGTTTCAGATTTCCGCTCACCACTAATGTAAACAGCGTTTTCTGTGACTTGTACATCTAGGTCTTTCGCTTCTATTCCTGGTAGTTCTAGCTTCAGATGAATCGCATCTTCAGTTTCTTTAATTTCCGCAGCAGGAACTTTGCTTAAACCTTTTTCAAACAATGCAGATGGTAGTCTAGTCTCTTCAAATAAACTATTAATTTGGTTTTGTAGAGTGTCAATTTCTCTCCAACGGTTCCAACGAACTAGTGTCATAATCTTTCCTCGCATCAGTTAGTTTTGTCTAATGAATTTTGCACTTCAATTTGTGCTTACATATTCATATTACGTAGAGTTAAAACTAGGTAAATTCGGTTTTTAACACTAAATAATTAATGATTACCGTACCAAATTAGGTATGAACAAATTTTACGGTTTACTCTAATTTGTATGTTCGGGAAACCCGAATAGACAAATTAGATTAAATTATACTAAATCAATGAATCTGCTGTTGAAGGGAATAGTGCATAACTGCGATGCCTACAACTGAGTAACAATGCTGTATGAAGATGCGCTAAACCATATTTAAGTACAAGAAAGAAAACGAACCGCATTCGCGCAGCGTCTCGTCAGAGAAGGACGCAAAGGACACAAAGAAAGAAAGAAAGAAAGAAAGAAAGAAAGAAAGAAGAATTTAAAAGGGTTTGGCGCAGCCTTGCAAAGAAATGGTATGAGTAACAATGCTGCATAAATTTTTAGATAACCTCAGTTAAATATATAGAGCAGATTTCAAGTTGGTGGGGTACACACTTTGATACTGCTGCTCTTGCTTATCAGATGATGGGTCTTAGCAACTTTGAATGATTCGCTAGGATGCGCTCAATTAAATCACCCAAATGGGTGAGCAACAAATCAATCGTTCAGGTGAACTGAGTGCAGGAAGTTGAGACTGAGAAAAAATAAGATTCTATTACTCAAGAACCCTAATTGCAATTTACTCTAACTAAGGATAATTCTATGAAACTCTCTATCTTGATCGATTCTGTACTCATTGTTACTTCTATTGCTTTATTACCTGGAATCGGTGGCGCTCAAATAGCTACTAACAATAGTGGCGAACCTATAGCTATCAGCTCTAACAATTTCCCAGCACAAGCTTTGAATGATAAAGGTTATCTAAACGCCGTGGAGTCGCACCTGACATCATTCGGCAGCACTAATGATTTATCTTACTAAGTACAGGCTTGCGGAGGTTCGTAATGGATTTATGAAATGCTGTACTATCATTTGGTTGCTTTGACAAGAAAATGCGTTACTGAGCAGAAAAAGCTCCTGTCTCCCCCTAATCACCATCCATTAGCTAGCAAAAATTACTTTAACCCCTTCAAAAGCTTGGAGGGGTTTTTAGTTGCTGCTAGGGTTGCTACTTGCTCTAGCGTCGCCCCATCCTGCACAGTAGCACTGCAATGCTTTCCCAATCTAAAATCAAAAATGGTATAAGGTGCGATCGCTCCCTCAAATCACACTCTTAGAAAAAATGGACAGGTCATAAATTATTTACTGTTCTATCAAATTAACGTTGTTAAGTTACTCAGCAGGTGTAGTTTTCACCTCTAGGCTGTGTTAGATTTTGTGACGCGAAACAGGAGTATACATACGTTGCTAAAGCTTTCTCCCGAATCTCCTCTATTTATTGTGTTAATCATTATTAGTTTTCTAGTAGTAACTTTATCAACTTGGTTATCATCTAAACCATTCGTTTTAAAACCATTTGGGGTTAATGATATTGTCCAGTTACTCACATTACAATTATTCATTTCTTTGTTGCTAGAGCGCTCTTTAGAAGTTTTTATAACTACTTGGCGTGGCCCATTCGTGGAACAATTAGATATTAGTATTCAGCAAAAAAAGGCTCTACTTTCTGAGAAGATAAGACTTATGGAAGTACAACAGAACCAATTTTCTTCTTTAGAATCTAATCAAACCAGTGGACTTCCACCCGAAGGAATGAGTTTAGAACAGCAAATTATCCAAAACTTTACACAGAATCAACAAGATTCGTTAAAAATATTCAAGCCACAAATGGATGAGATAAATGAAAAAGAGCGCCAAAAGACAGCCTATAAATCTGATACACGAATAATTGCTCTGTGGACATCTCTTTTATTCGGTCTTTTAATGAGTGCAATAGGTATTCGCTCAATTGAACCACTTGTAGTTATTGATTTGGATAATCCCATACAAGTAGTTATTTTCCGTTGTTTAGATGCATTGTTGACAGGAGGTTTAATTGCAGGAGGTAGCGAGGGAATTCATAAGCTCATCAAAGTTTTTATCGACTTTATGGAAGCCACATCTAAACAAATCAAAAATCAGGGATCATCTTGATGAAACTCTGAATGCAGAATAATATTGCAAATATTATGAAAATTAGAGTTATATGTATTCTAGATATAGAGTACCATCTTTCCATAGATAATCTTTAATATCTACGAAATTTTTATTTGAATTACTTAATAAATCTGTTTCGGAGGTAAGTCATCTGGTTTACTAAGAATAAATAAGCTCTGCGTTAGCGATCGCGCAGCGTTCCGTAGAAAAAATCACCATGCGCGTAGCATCTCGCAGAGAAGGTATAGGCTGCCTACTTGTGATTGGCGCGAGTAATTTTAAGCGATGAAAATAGTCATTAGTCATTCGTCATTAGTGAATAAAAAAATACAAATGACAAATGACTAACTTTTACAATTCTGATTCTGTCTCTGGGGCAATAATTTCGCCAGTACCTAATTCCAATATCAAGTCCTGTTCAGTAATCAATCCACTAAGTTCTTTCACTTGTAAATTCATTTCTTCGCAAGCTTGTCTGAGTTCTTGTGCAAATTTGTTGAGGTCTTGACCATAGCCACATTGATAAGCAGCAGTTTCAATCCCTTGCTTGGCATTTGCTCTAGCACAATCTACTAATTCTGTGCCATGCAGTGGTGTAAGAGATGCCATAGACGTAGTTATTATTTCTTAAATGTACGCTGCTAAATAGATTATCAATATTCTCACATTGACTCATCCCTCCAATGGAAGACCATCAGGGTAGAGTTATAAGTTAAGAGTTAAAAATTAGGAGTTATAAATTAAGAATATATCGATTATACAGCAGATTTCAAGTTGGTGAGGTACACAAGATAAGTGTGTTACCCAGGTATAAAGTCTGTTTTACTCCTGAATTATGCTGTAATTCCTAATTCCTAACTCCTAACTATTTTAATTACCCATTGATCACATCTCCACCATTGACGTGTAATACTTGTCCAGATACATAAGAACTATCATCAGAGGCTAAATATACGTAGCTAGGAGCAACTTCTTCTGGTTGTCCGGCTCGTTCCATTGGTACTTGTTTACCAAAGGTTTCAACTTTCTCGTCAGGAAAAGTTGAGGGGATTAAAGGTGTCCAAATCGGCCCTGGTGCGACAGCATTAACGCGAATTCCTTTGGAGATCAAATTTTTTGATAAGGAACGAGTAAAAGCAACGATCGCACCTTTTGTAGAGGAATAATCTAGTAGATGTGGGCTACCTTTATAAGCTGTTACTGATGTGGTATTGATGATAGCACTGCCCGCTTGTAAATGCTTGAGTGCAGCTTTAGTCATGAAAAACATTGAGAAGATATTAGTCCGAAAAGTTCGCTCTAGTTGTTCTTCGGTGATTTCCTCAATACTTTCTTTCGGATGTTGTTCGGCGGCGTTGTTGACGAGAATATCGAGTTTGCCAAATTCACCAATTGTTTGTTGTATGGCTTGCTGACAAAAAGTTTCATTGCCAATATCACCTGCAATGGTTACGGCACTACGCCCTTGTTTTTCTACTAAATGTTTTGTTTCTTTGGCATCATCGTGTTCGTTAAGATAAAGGATCGCCACATCTGCACCTTCTTTTGCAAATGCGATCGCAACAGCACGACCTATACCACTATCTGCACCTGTAATCAATGCTACTTTATCTTGTAACTTACCACTACCACGATATTGAGCATCATCTGCTTTGGGTTTTGGTGTCATTTCTGATTCAACACCTGGTACTTCTTGTTGCTGTGGCGGTTGTAATTTTTGCTCTTTCTTCTCTTTTGATTTAGCCATCTGTTTTACCTTGGTAATTGAATATTGAATATTGAATTGGGCATCGGGCATTGGGCATTGGTTATTCTCCCCTACCTCCCCTGCTCCCTCATCTCCCTTTATTCCCTATTTCATAACTAAACCTTGGATCAAAAATTCAACCCAAGGTTTATTTTTTACTTTGACTCTCATTAGCCATTTGCAATTTTAGGCATTTATATCCTGAATGTTTGCCAAACTTACTTATTTCTAACAACTGTATGCAACTTACATTATTTATGCTCACATCTGACCATGAAAATAAGTACACAACTCTAATGTGATGAAGAATTTATCTTTTTCATCTGCTTTTAAGTTAACTATTATATTGCTGTACTTTATCGCCCCCTAGAGGTAAAGTAACCTGCAATTAGCTCAACCTTAAGACAGAAAACAAATTAAAAAAGCCGATTTTATGTGGGTTGCTATAGATTGATTGATATTTGCAGACTTGCTGATTTTTTTTACAAAACTATCTGAATCTTGACACGGCGACTAGACATTTTCCAAAAGCCTTCATGGTGCGCTACATTGAGATCATTAGAGGGCAGGGGTTATGGCAACACTAAATATTTCCGAGTTAGAACAGGTTGAAAAGTTTCGCCACTTACAATTAACCCTGCGCGATCGCTGGAAAACGAGCGAACTATTTGACAATAGTGAAGCGGATATTTTAATTATTCCTTCTTTGAGTCTCGACCAGCGCGAACTCCAAAAGATCGAAGGCTGCGAGCATTATGAAGAAAGATTACTATTTTCTTTAATTCGGTTGCGAAATCCCCAAACTCGGTTGATTTATGTAACATCAGTACCACTGCATCCGAGTATCATTGATTATTATCTGCAACTGTTGCCAGGAATTCCCTTTTCTCACGCTCGCAATCGCTTGCTATTACTTTCTACTTACGATTCCTCCCTGAAGCCCTTAAGCCAAAAGATTTTAGAACGCCCCCGCCTGTTAGAGCGAATTCATCAATCTTTGCGGCTAGACAAATCATTTATGATCTGCTACAACTCTTCGCACTGGGAAGGCGAATTGTCTTTAAAATTAGGTGTACCACTATATGCTGCTGCACCAGATTTACAGATTTGGGGAACAAAAAGTGGTAGTCGGCAAATCTTCAAAGAAAGCAAAGTACCGCATCCAGATGGCAGCGAAAAAATTTGGAACCACACAGATTTGGCAGAAGCTACTGTTGATTTGTGGGAACGTCAACCAACATTAAAACGGGTAGTAGTAAAACTCAACGAAGGCATTTCTGGAGAGGGGAATGCATTACTGGATCTTAGACCGATTGAGAATTTAGCACCAAACATTGGGACTCATGCCGAAAGGATAGCAGCAATTAGCGATCGCTTTTCAACGATGCGCTTTCAAGCAAAACAAGAGACGTGGGAGAATTTTTCGGGAAGAATCCCGGAATTAGGGGCAATTACTGAAGCATTTGTGGAAGGGGAAATTAAGCGATCGCCCAGCGTCCAAGGAAGGATCACACCCAATGGCGAAGTAGAAATCCTTTCAACCCACGACCAAATTCTCGGAGGTCCAGACGGTCAGATTTATCTTGGTTGTAGCTTTCCTGCTGATGAAAGATATCGATTGCAATTACAGCAATTGGGACTTCAAGTTGGCAGAAAACTCGCAGAAAAAGGCACTTTAGAGCGGTTTGGTGTAGATTTTATCGCCGTTGATCAGGGTAACGGAGATTGGGATATTCAAGCGATCGAAATTAACCTACGTAAAGGCGGTACAACTCATCCATTCATGACCCTGAAATTATTAACGAACGGTCGTTATGACCTTTCCACGGGTTTATTTTATAGTCAACAAGGCCGTCCAAAATATTACATTGCCACTGATAATCTGCAAAAAGAGCGCTATCAGGGATTATTACCGAATGATTTGATGGATATCATCGCTTACCACAGACTACACTTTGACAGTGGTACAGAAACGGGTACAGTGTTTCATCTTATGGGTTGCCTTTCGCAGTTTGGCAAGATGGGATTAACTAGTATCGGTGATTCCGCACAACAAGCACAAGACATTTATAACAAAGTTGTCAAAGTTCTGGATGAAGAAACCCGCAGCGAAAATCATCATTTCTCGGTGTTTTCAGATTATTCCTTTCCCGTAGTTTGGGATGAACATAGTTAGGAACATGGATTAAATAAGATGCAAAACTTTATCCTGTCTCTAGCTTCCCTCTCCTTTATAAGGCTACGGTGTACACACAAGTCAAATTACCCCCCTTAATCCCCCCGATGTATTGGGGGGAAAAATAAATCTAGTTCCCTCCCCAATGCATCGGGGAGGGTTAGGGTGGGGTAAAACTTCG
>NZ_JABXKI010000032.1 GCF_017115095.1 Nostoc sp. NMS4
TACCTTGAGGACGAATCCCGTTAAAAAACTGTGGGTAAAACTGTAAATAGGAACCGATATCTGTGTGATGAGTAAGAAGTTTGTAATAGACTTGAGGAGGAACTAACACCAGGGTGCCAAATATGAAGGGGATCAATAGTCGTCTAAAACGCTCATTCACATATTCCATTGGTGTTCGCAACTGGAGAGAAAACCAAGAGGCAGCCCCGGAAATTAAAAAAAACAATGGCATGTGCCACTGATGAACAAAAAAAATAAACCATCCAAGGACAGGGCTTGGTAAGTCATTTTTAATATAAAAATCGCCTAATTCGCCTTGGTAAAAAACTGCGGCAGCATGAAAATAAATCAGCAATAGCACCGCCAATACTCTTAACCAATCCAGGTCATAGTGTCTTTCTTGCTGATTATTTATTATGTATAAATCAGATTTTAAATTCATTTATTTGCCTTGGTTATAAAACACCAGGACACAACGGGAGCAGAGTTAAAAACTCTCTGAAACTCTTATTAAGTCTCTGCGAGACGCTGCGCGAACGTGTCCTTTGCGTCTTCTCCACGAGACGCGTTCGCGCAGCGTCTCGTCAGAGAAGCGCGAACGTGGTTCGTTTTTTCATAATTTTGCGTAAGTCCTAATCATATTAAATACAAAAAATAGAGATTGTGGGAAAACGATAAAATTCAACTTTAACAAAGTTTAGAGGTTTAATTCCCCTGCCTCCACAGGCAGCACGTTTTGATGCCTCAGCTAAATCCCTGTCACTTTCACGTAATTGCGAATTGCGAATTGTTTTAATCCTCCAGAGCATGGTAACGAGCTTTTAGCAGTTTTCCCCAGATTGCATTGTAAGGATGTACAACCTGTGTAGGTTGATTGTGTCTAAAAATGAGCCTTCCTTCATTTGCCCACTGAAAAATCCCACCGCTCAAGTTATAAATGCACTTCATCCCAGTTTCATTAAGCTGCTGGACTAATTTGGCGCTACGGTAGCCAACGGAACAGTACACGACAATTGGGTTGTCTTTTGGCACTGTAGAAAGTACTGATAAATCAGGTATAAGAGGATCTATCTGTGTTGCTATTTCGATATGGCTCACCGCATATTCTGTCTGACTTCGTGCATCTAGCACTAATGGCCGCGGCTTTCCAGAATCTAATAGCAATTGAGCGAATTCCTTGCTTGTAATTTCCTCAACATTAGGAAACTTCAATCTAATCAGAAGTTTAAGAAACTTAAACGTAAGTGATTGCACTTGTAAAAGTATGCTTTCGTTTTTATAGATAGTTTTAAGTTTGATTGGATCACGAGTATGATTTAAAAGACTTTTAAAGCTCTATGAGCTATTAGTTATCGAAAATAAATTTAAATATGGATTTGACAAACAGTTACCCACAGCTATTACAGATTCATAGACAATTGTAAAAAGTTGCATTGATTTCAAAGAGGGATTTACCTCTCCCCATAATGTAACTGTATTTGAGCAAAATAGTTTGCTAAGTCCAATAAAGAATTCCCGCATTTGAAAAGCGCCTACTAATCTCCGTCTCAAAAAAGCAACGCAACGCCTTCATTGTGTCCTTGTCGTAAACGTACTTCGTTCCGCCAAACTTATTACGCTTGACACTGCGTTTTGCCTCATCCATCTCTAATTTTGATTGCGGATACCAAGTTCGTAAAACTTCTTTTGACCCAGGTGTGAACCGATGCGAGATTAGTTCAAAAGTAAGGTTACACTCAAAATCCAGTGCCTCGTTTATCTGGTCAAACAAAGAACTATAGTGCATCTGCCAATCGTCTATCGGCATAATTGGCGCAATAACTAAGCCTACTGGATAACCACCACCGCCACGCTCTAATGGTAGCGCTAACTGTCGCAATGCATTCAGTCTGGATGTTACAGATGCTGCGCCACCTTCAAACTTGCCAGAAATCGGCGCTGCATTAACACTCATCCGACAACGGGTATGCCCATTGTGTGGTAGGTCAAGTAACCCATCCACGACATCAAATTTCGATACCCAACGTAAATGTGCATTACTACGAGTGCCAAAGTAACGAATACATTCAGCAAGGCTTCCAGTTAGATGCTCAATACCCAATGGGTCTGTGTAACAGCTAACTTCAAAACTCGTGTTTTGACTTTGTTGCTCGTAGTTAGCTAAGTTCTCTAATATCTGCGGTAAGTTAGCAAAAACGCGGATGACAGGTGGTCCCGACAAACTACCAGCTAAGTAGCAGTATTGACAATGAGCCGGACAACCTTCAGCAATGTGAAACTGCCAATCCGCAGAAGGTGGAATGGGACTCAGTTTAAAAGAACTGGGTGGTGCAGTAACCACTGCTAAGGTACGCTTGGCGATGTTGTAAGTATCCCGCTCAGACTCACCACGCAGTCCCTTGAGACGATTCTGTGATAATTCTTCGATTGGTAAGTTAAGTGACTCTATACGTGCAAGAATCTGCTGCCCCCAAACCTCATTTAAGGCAGCAGGTGTAAACAGTACCTGTTCCGGTATCCACAATCTTGGCGATATAACTTGTGTATCTGATACTGAAACTTGGTTTGTAATTGTATTCAGCAATATCTTTCTCCGTTATTTAGTTTGCTGATTTCTGCAATTAATGTTCAAGGATTTGCTTAATTCGTCGCTCTAACAGGTCAAGATCCAAACTGCCTTCATCACGGTTAATTCTACGCACAGTCGAATTAACATTACCTAAATTTACCAATAAATCTTGAAGAATTTCTTGCTGCTGCCGTGCTTGGGTAACTTCGCGTGGCTCCTGTACTAAATCACGTACAATGGTATCTTCAGCACGAGAGGCGATAATTGGATCGCTTTGCCCTTGAATGTGAACAAAGGTTCGTCGCCCAGGACCTCGTTCTTCTTCTATTGGTATAACTGCCGTTACTTGGTCAGAACGCACATATTTTCCAAATCCTAAATGGACTAGCTCTGATGAGAGTATTTTCATATAGTTGAAGCCTAATTTTTAAATCTTACTTATATTATAAAATCTCCAAAAGTGACTTAAAGCCATAGACCATAGGGGTTATACCCAATTGAAAGTAGTAGTTATATCAATACTTGTCGGGTTTTTGGGAAAAGG
>NZ_JABXKI010000196.1 GCF_017115095.1 Nostoc sp. NMS4
AATTTGGTACGCGCATCCAAACGCACGGTTTCTGATAATGTCCGCACTTGGGCGTTAGCTGTGGTTGTATCTGCAATATAAGATGCTGGTTTTTTACCATCACCGCGCAGACTTGCAACTAGTTTAGTGGGATCTGAGTCGAAGTAGTGGGAAACATCCGTTAAGCTAATCTCGGAAGAATCCAGATTTTGGAAAGTTGCATCAGCAGTTTTCAATGTACTTTCAAAAATACCGCGCGATTCGTCCATAATTCCGGGGTTATCGGAATTGAAGGAGAAGGATTTCCGGTTGAGATACATTTCCTGCAACTCGGCTTCGCTATCCCAAGTGCTGTTTTCTACTGCCAAGTTGATATTTGACGAGTAGGAACCAGAAGCGTTGGAGAAAACGCGCGTTGCTGCTTGACGCAGATTAATCCCCATTTCTTCAGCTTGTTGCAAAGCGTGTTTGCGAACAAAGTTCATATCTAAGGGTTCATCTGCCTCGGCCGCCATCTTCACCCCTTGATCTAGCAGGTTCATTTGGTTGATGAACAAGTCGCGGAATACACCAGAACAGTTGATTACTACATCAATTCTGGGTCGTCCCAACTCTTCTAAAGATATCAATTCCAACTTGTTCACTCGTCCCAAGGCATCGGGAACTGGACGCACGCCCACCATCCACATAATTTGCGCTAGGGATTCACCGTAAGTTTTGATGTTATCGGTTCCCCAGAGGACGCAGGCGATGGTTTCTGGCCATTTTCCATCATTTTCAGACTTGTTACGGATTAAAAGCCTGTCTACAACGATTTTGGCTGACTGTACTGCTGCTGTTGTTGGGATGGATTGCGGATCTAAAGCATGGATATTCTTACCTGTGGGCAATACATCCGGGTTGCGGATGGGATCACCACCAGGGCCAGGTAAAATGTACTCACCTTCCAAGCCTCTGAGTAATGCTCCCAGTTCGTTATCGGCACAAACTTGTTGCAGGCAGAATTCCAAATACTCAAACAGGGGTTTTAGAGCTGCGGTGTCAATTTTGGGATAACCTGCTTTATGCAATGCTTCTACCCAAGGTTCCTTTTTGCCCATGTTGAAGAAATTCAACCGGGAAACCAGAGAAACTCGTCCTTCCGCGTCGATTTGCTCTTGGACAAGGGCGGTAACTGCTGCACGGGTTGCTAAAGTGATATCTTGCAATAACTGGACATCTTCTAAAATGCCTCTGTCGTTATTTTGGTAAATATCATCAATGCTACGCCCAATGCTGTTAGCGATAATTCCTGGTAAACCTTGAAGTCCTTCTTCTTGACGATCTAGACTAGCAATATTTACCAGAGTTGCGATCGCTTCTTCGGCACTTGGAGGTTTACCAATGACGTGCAAACCACAAGGCAATAACCGCGATTCGATTTCCATCAACTTGCGGTAGACGTTGCCAACAATATTATCGCGATCGTCGGCACTCATCTCCTTGGCATCGGTTTCTGGCAGGTTGATATCCTTATCCAGATTCACGATCCGGCATTTGTCCATGATGCTGTTGACAATGGAAACACCTCGTCCACTATCTTTCAAGGTTTGGTAGGAAGCAATTAATTCGCTGAGTTCCTTCAAACCTTTATACAAACCAGCATTTTCTGCCGGCGGTGTCAAGTAGGAAATTGTTTCGGCATAACTCCGACGTTTGGCAATTGTCGCTTCACTCGGATTATTCGCTGCATAGTAATACAGGTTGGGAATTGAGCCAATTAAGTTATCTGGATAACAATCACCAGACATCCCCATCTGTTTACCTGGCATGAATTCTAAGGAACCGTGTGTACCAAAGTGCAGTACAGCATCAGCTTGCCAAACTTGCTCTAGGTAAGTGTAGTAGGCAGCAAAACCGTGGTGAGGACTAGCTGAACGTGAGAACAACAGCCGCATTGGATCGCCTTCGTAACCAAATGTGGGTTGCACACCGATGAAAACGTTACCGAATTGCTTACCATAAATCAGCAGATTTTGCCCGTCGCTGTTGAGATGTCCGGGAGGTGGGCCCCAGTTTTCCTCTAGGCGGTGAGAGTATGGGGTCAGCGCCTCATACTCAGGAACCGACATTTTATAAGCAACATTCAGTTCTGGGCTGTTGTATTGTGCTTGGGCATCGTGAATGACTTCTTGCAGCAGCGCTTCGGCTGATTCTGGCAATTCTGGTAAGTCGTAGCCGTTATTTTTGAGGGCTTTCATTACCTCGTAGATGGAAGCAAATACATCTAAATAAGCGGCGGTTCCCACGTTGCCTTTATCTGGTGGGAAACTGAAAACGGTGATAGCGACTTTTTTATCCAGCTTCGGCTTGCGGCGGAGGTTAGCCCATTTTAAGGCGCGTTCGGCTACAGCTTCAACCCGATCGCGCAGTGCGATCGCTTTCCCTGTAGTTCCATCTCTACCCGATAATACAATCGGCTCAATTGCCCCATCCAATTCGGGAATCGCAATTTGCAAAGCTACTTGTATCGGATGTAACCCCAAATCGCTATCCATCCACTCTTCTGTGGTTTGGAATACTAAGGGTAACGCCACCATATAAGGACGGTTTAAGCGTTTGAGTGACTCAATTGCTTTGGGATGATCTTGTCTAGCTGGGCCACCCACTAAAGCAAAACCAGTCAGCGAGATCACTGCATCTACTAACTGTATCTTGGTAATTGGTTCATAGAAGTAGGCATCCACAGGCTTGGAGAAATCCAAACCACCAGCAAACACAGGTAATACCCGTGCGCCTAATGCTTCCAATTCCTGCACCATTGCCACATAATGGGCATCATCCCCTGTAACTAGGTGAGTGCGTTGCAATACCAACCCGACACAAGGAGCTAGAGGATCTTTGAGATCACTAGAAATATCCTTACGAGCTGTATACCAATTGAGGTATTCTCTCACATCCTCAAACATACTGGGAGCCAAAGGATGCCAAATCCCTAAATCGGGATAAACCACCGGCTGTTGGTATGTAGAAGGTGCAAAATCTTGTTTATCTATACCTTTAAATACATATTTATCAGCTAGCATCAGCAAGAAGTTTTCCAGATTTTCTGGAGAACCACCTAGCCAATACTGAAAACTGAGCATGAAATTTCGGGCATCCTGTGCCTTGTCCATCGGTAAAAACTTCAGCACTTGCGGCAGGGTTCGCAACAGCTTCAGCATTCCATCTTGGAAACCCGCACCGGATTTTTCCTTGCGTTTCCGCATGAATTGCGCGATCGCACTTTTTGACTGACCCAATTGTGCCAAAGAAAAGCTGCCCATTTTACTTAGGCGCATTACTTCTGGCATTGAGGGAAAGACAACAGAAACATCCAAGCGATCGCGGTGTGGTTCTACTGCTGCTACTACTTTCTGTGCTAAGTCTTCGATGAAAATGAGCGAGGCGATGAAGATATTCGCACTCTCAATTTCTCGTTTGAACTCCTCGTAATTCTCTGGGTCGCGGAGTTCCTCAATCAAGTACCCACTGATTTCAATCGCCAAGTCGGGATTGTTCGCGTTAATCGTGCGAACCGCTTGCGACAATGCGCTCTGGTACTGGGACTCAAGCACGACATAGACCACCTTGATTAAACTACGTCCGCGTAAGTTATCAGGCGCAATGTGTCTAATGGTGGACTTGACGTGTGTGAACATGCTTCTTCGGCTCCTTTGATGCGTGTTCTCTGAAGGAAGTTCCTAGCGGCATCATCAGCCACAGGTAACTTGTGATCTTTTAGGTAATATCTGTTTTTTATCAGAAAACGCTTACCCAGTAGGCATTTTATCGCCTATATGACACAAATCGATATAAAAAACGAAATATTTCTTTGTAATTGTTGACTTTATATAAAAGTATTCGCTCACATATTTGTAAACATTTTGTAATATTATTTAATGGTTAAATAGCTATTTAGTTATCTAATCTAGTTACAAAACAAAACTTGCCTATGCTGACTAAATATTTTTTAGTATGCATAGACAGACTTTAATTATGTAGTTGTGATACCATTTCTTTGTGAGGCCGCGCCAAATTTTCTTTCTTCCTTTGTGTCCTTCTCTGACGAGACGCTCCGCGAATGCGCCCTTTGCGGTTCGTTCCTTATATAATTTGGCGCATCTTTATACAGAATTGGTATGAGTTATGCTGGATGGCAGAGAGACGGGGTTTCTTTCGGGTTAAAGTGATAAATTATCAAAGATTACATTTCAGTTGAAAACCGCTATATCAACATCAACGCCAAACAACAGAAATTTGATATCTGCTTAAAAACAAGCAACTTTTATTTAGCTAATATTGGCTTGCTATTTAAAGTATCTATAATTCCATCATGGAATTTATTCACTGAAGATAAAATTCCATTTTCTTTATCATTCAGTAATGAATCTTTTACCTCATTCTTTTTATATTGGTTTATATGGTCAAACTTGGGTCAATTTTGTAGAACCATGTCAAGATTTAGTCACGGATTTAATGAAATTAAGTCCCAATAAACGCAAGTATTATGAACGGGGTCTCAGGGCTATGAAGCTTATTTTATCAGTATCATAGCCTTTTTTGTCGCCCCGTCAGGATCATTGGTTATTTACAAATAACTAATGACTAATGATAAATTCACAAGTTAATGCTTATTTACGACTTTGTGATTCATCTTGATTTTGAGTTTTTTGATGAGGAAAGCGAATTCCTACAAAGATATCGTACATAAACTCTAAAAAGTCTTTCTTTTGTAGTAAGCCTGAAGTTTGATAACAGCCTTTTTCATCTAACAAAGGCTTCATCAGATAGTATGTAGACTGATATTTGTACCAGGGAATACAAGTCCATAAATGATGAATTAAATGGTAGTTCTGACCTAAAATTAGGATGTTAAGAATTGGGCTAGGATATACACGAGCATTTTTCCAGCGATCGCGTTCCACAAAGGGACGATGGGGCAAATAATCGAAAAACAACCCCAGTATTAATCCCACTATACCAGAAGGTACAACCCAAAAATTGAGAACGTACATTAAAAAATGATATTGAACTGAGATATAAACAATTGCAACGACAATTAAACGGCTAATTAACCATTCCCATAGCTCATATTTGCGCCACAGTCGCCGTCGAAAGAAAAACACCTCATGGGACAAGAATCGAAATGCAATCAGCCACAGTGGGCCACCTGTAGAAACAAAATGATCTGGGTCATCTTTGGGATGGTTGACATGAGCATGATGCTGCAAATGTACTCGTGTAAACACTGGGAAAACAAACCCTAGCATCAAGGCGCTACCATGCCCTAGCATGGCATTAATTACTCGATTGCGGTGGGCTGATTGGTGACAAGCATCATGAATTACTGTTCCGGCACAATGCAAAGAAATAGTATTAAAACCAAAACATAGCCAGTCTGGCCATTCCCAAAGCCAGTAACCACAATGAGATGACACTAGTACTGTCACAGATGCAAAAAACAGTAGTAGTGTAGGATTGAAATCACCAGGAGGCGCTAAAAATTCCTTCGGTGGAGCTTTCAGCAGTTTAGGTGATTCTGAAGTTACTGTTCTTACTTCTGTATCTACTACGTCTTTAAAGATGACTTCCAAGTTATTGCCATTTAGCTTTTTAGAGTCATCAACGGCTGGGTCGATGATGATTAGGCTTTTGTCCGGGATGTCAAAAAAATTAGGATCTAAAGAGGTCATAATTTTCCTGGTCGTGATTCGTTGATAAAATGGGCTTGAAATCCCAAACTCAGCCAGCACAGAATAGATTTCTTGCCTCGATTAGAGAGATGAAAAGATTGAAAATTTAGCCAATACTCTTCTCTATTCAAATTAGGTAGGGACTGTAAGAGATAGGGAATAGAAAAAAATGTTAATTCCTTGCTAAACTACACACATAAACAAAATATTTGATTTTTCATTTCAAGAGTTACTCCTGTTACTCGTAATGCCAGCGACAACGGCATACACAGATTTGGGTTTGATATCGACATTTATCGATTTGCCCAGTCAATGTTTTTGACGATGTGCTGAAATTGTGCTTTGTTATTGCTTTTGTGAAAAACAATTTTCAACAATATAAAGAATACAGTTATTTTAATGATAAATGCAAGAGTTTTGTCGGAATTTGACGTATAATAAAAATATTTTAGATACAGATATCATACTTCTAACAAAAATGGATATTTTATTTCTTTAAAAAAATCATCCCTTTTCCTGTCAGATCGATAAGTATATATACTAGCGATCGCTTACCCCTTTCGATTCCGCGCAGTTGCTGTCTCCTGCTTTTAACCAAAACTCCATCGCGGGGGTGTCTTGGTAGCCAGAATAGAGAAAACTTAGCGCGAACCGTAACACTTATTTGTGGAGCATACCACTTCCTACTGCGATCGCTAGTTCGACGTTAACTAAAATATCAAATTTCCATACTTAACAATAAAGATTTTGCTATGCGTCAATTATTGCTAGTTTTGTGCAGTATCCTAACTCTCAGCAGTTTAGATACCTCCGCCATGACAATAGCAGGTACAACACCTGATTTATCTGAGATGCGCTTAGTTCAAAAGCTCAACTGCAATAATCCTCAAACTCAAGCAGCAATTAATGAATGTACGAAGTTATCTTATCAAAATGCAGATAAAAAACTGAATCAAGTTTATCAACAATTGGTATCTACATTAGAAAAATCTAGAAAACAGAAATTGATTGCTGCACAGGTAGCATGGGTCAAGTTTCGAGATACCAATTGTGAGTTTGAGAGAAGCAAATATGAGGGCGGAAGTATTGTCCCTACCATTTATTTTGGCTGTTTGGAAAATACCACAAAACTACGTACCCAACAACTACAAGAATATCTCAAACCGTAGTTTTTCAGTTTCCCCAGTCATATCGTGTTCGGGTAAAGACTTATCATTTAGAGGATGTTTGAAAAGTCATGATTGATGTATCAAATATTCTTTTACCCCACCCTAAGCCTCCCCTTATAAAGGCTACGGTGTACACACAAGTCTGAAATAGCTGATTAACCGAAGTTTTACCCCACCCTAACCCTCCCCTTGCAAAGGGGAGGGAACTAGATTTTCCGGTTTCCCCCCTTTACAAGGGGGGATTAAGGGGGGTAATTCGACTTGTGTATACACGGTAGCCTTTATAAGGGGGGATTAAGGGGGGTAATCATTCGATTAGTATCACATAGAACTTTTCAAACAACCTCTTAGACCGCAGGTGGTGCAGGGTGCAGGTGCAGGGAGAAAGAGGTTTTCCGATTTTTGCACAGATGCGGTAATCGTAAGTTATTAACCGAAGATCGCAATATCTAAATCCAAAGCTACGCCGAATAGCCTAATTGATAAATACTATACAAGTTTCTTAACTCGCAATGCCATTGTATCGGCACACAATGCTAATGCAGCAATCTAAAATCGGGTTTCATACTCAACTTGAAGTTGATTGTCATCCCCCACATCAGTTGAGCCTCGCATCAGAATTTCGTCATTGACTCGATAGAGGACATTGAAACGGAAAGAGTCATTGCTAGAAAGAGCGCGTGATAAAGAGGCAGAGAAATTTTTATTGATGTCAAACACACCTTCAGCTGATAAATTAAGAATTGAAGCTTTTGATGTTTTTGATTCATCATTATTAATAGATGGAGTCGGAAATATCCGAAACTCACTGAAACCAACAGCTTGTCCGACCGCAGTGATAGTTCCTTGTAAACTACCTAAAATGGTAGAACTAGCGAAATTAGTCAGTCCTTGGCCTGCATCTGCTTGACCACTGAAAGAACCCAGAATTGAGCCACCCAGCAAAGCAACTATTTCTCCCTTACTACGACTAGGTTCGCTCGTCAGTTCTAGGTTCTCAGCCAATTTACTAGCAGGGCCGTTCGCCCTAGCTTGAACGGTAACGCTACGTAAAGTCCCAAAGTTGCTTACAGAAACATCGCTGACTTCAGAAGACAAGGGTGATTCCAAAGTTTGAGTGTTCTTTGCTGATGCTTCCGGTACAATTGCCGTCAGTCGGACATCTAAAGTCGGGTCAAGTCCTTGACTTGGAATAAATCGCGCAGTTTGTTCATAGCCCCGCGCCAAGGTAAACTCAGTGGAAAATAAGCTCAGTCGTCCTCCTGTCAAACGAATCAATCCTTCAGGAAGCGGTTTTGCTAATGTACCATTGATAGTCAAGCCGCCTGTTGCGTCAAAGTTTAATATAGGCTGACTTAATGCCGCTCCTCCTGGTACAAAGCTTAGTAGAGATTGAGTTGTAACGCGAATATTTTTGTCTAAAATCAACTTTAAATCTGTAAACGTTACAGGTAAATTGCTTGGAGTTACTGCGCTAGTGTTTGCGTCGGCTGTCACCACTGGCTTAGTACTTGCGTCTGCTGTAGCCACTGGGTTAGCGCTATTGTCTGCTGTCGGTGTGGCGTTAGGGTTAGTCTGTTGTCTATCTAGATTTATGACCTTAGTATTAGCCTCAGTTGTAGCTGTTGATTTTTTAGTAGTAGTCGAGTTGCCAATAATTACCTGACCATTACTCAGTTTAATCTCTCCACCAATTACAGGTTTTAACGCTGTACCGCGAACCACGACATCACCACCAACACCGCCTTCATACAATCCTGCCAGCTTAAAATTGAGTTTGTCTGCTATTGATACTGTCAAGGGATTCGCTGCGGCTTGTTGAGCATCAAAAATTGGCAAGATGCCTGATGCAGTTACTTTCCCTTGATTGTAATTACCTTGGATATTTTCAACGCTTACCGTACTACCATTAAATAGCGCTGTTCCTGTGACATTTGTTAAAGGGTCGGATAAGGCTTGAGCGCGAAAGGTAGCATTATTAAGTGTGGCGTTGCCGTTAATAATTGGTTCATTTAAAGTACCTTGAACATTTAAATCTACTTTTCCTTGACCGTCTACCCAAGCGACTTGATTGTTGGTAAGCAGATTTAACAGTGCCAATCCTTCATTTTGCACATTGGCGTTGATGCTGATTTGATTGCTATCCGGTTGCACTTTGGCAAAAGGTAACGGAGCAGGTACGCTACCTTTAATGGCGACTGGCTGCGTTCCTGTCACGAGTAAGGTACTATCAAAATTCAAGCGAGCTTTGTTGTAATCAAAGTTTACCTCTCCGGTTTGCACGGGTTGTTTATTAAGAGTCGCATTCGCTAACGCCACTTTGCCTTTTACATTCGGGTCTTGCAAACTCCCTGCTAAAGTGGCATCAGCATTAACTTTCCCGGTGATATCTATGGGGTATTTTTCGATAAAAGGCTCTAAAAGTGATAAAGGTAGACTGGCTACATTCAATTTTCCAGATAGTTGCTCAGTTCCTAACTGTCCTGAAAACGCCACTAGTCCGCCATCAATCCCCACACTCAAGGGCGAAAGTGTGACAAGACCATTGGCAAAAGTGCCTTGAGCAACGAGTTGATTGATGGAATAATTACCCCATTGCCAATTAGCACCTTGAAAATTAAAGCCGACATTCAACCCAGATTTTAACGAGCCATTGGCTGTAATTGCTCCGCTTAATGCACCCGTTAATTCTGCAAGGCTGGGCAAAGATGGGGTTTGTTTTGTCTCTACTTGCTGTTCTTTGGCATTGGCTGCTGTAATATTCGAGAAATATCCTAACTGTGTTTTCAAATCTGCATTGGGCAAACTGATAGACTCTGTTTGAAGTGCTTCGGCTCCAGCTAAGGTTGGAGGCTGTAACCCACTATTAAGGTCTTTAAAGTCGTAGATATTAAACGCTTGTAAAAGTCTCTGGATTTTGGCTTGGGCAAAATTAGCTTGGAATTGAAATTGCGGGTCATTGCCCATTTGCACATTACCACTAAGAGCGATGTTGCTATCACCAATCTGCAATAGACCATTAGCCAAGCTAGCTGTACCATCAGCATAATTGATGCTGCCGCGAAATTCATCGGCTGCAACTCTGGCAACGCGAGGACGTGCGATCGCCACATCCCCCGCAATGGCATAATTATTTAGATTAACAACTAAATTTCCCGATAATTGCCCCGCCAAAGGTTTCAATTGATTGTTCGGTAAAAAGCCGCCAACAAGAGCGATGGGGAACTGTTGGGCGTTGATGAGCAAGTTATCTCCCTCAGTTCTACCTGTGGTAATTGCCCCATCACGTTTAACTAAAAATGAGGTGGGACGATAATCTGCACCTAAGTTAAGCGCTATCCTATCTTGTTTCCCAGCTAATCGCAGACTTGCCCCTTGTCCCCCTTGCAAATTCACGTTTCCGGTTAAAAGTGGGTCAAATGCCAAGTTACTGACATTGAAATTCCGCAGTCGGATATTCCCTTTAGCTTGAGGAACATCTGGAGTACCTGTAACTTTCCCATTAAAATCAAGTCGTCCTGCTATTGCTACATCCCCAGGAACTTTAAAGCCAGTATTTTGTAAGTTGAAATTCTGCGCCAGCACATTTAAATCAAATCTGGCAATTTGGGGCGCGCCAGTTGGGGGAGACTGAATAGCGATCGCACCATTAGCACTCAATCCTGGGGTACTTGCGTTTTCAACGATAATCTGCTGTCCATTCCACTGAAATTTTGCGGTAACAGGTTTTGCCAGCAGCGCTACCCCTTGAGGAAGGCTGATTTGTCCGGCGGCGCGAATATCTGCAAGTTGGAAAGATTTGGTTGTACCTGCTAACTGAATATTGCTATTCAGCTGTCCTCGCAATTGTGGTGAAAAGCGGCTGAGTTGAATTTGAGAAGTTTTGACAGATCCTTGCCAGCGTTGTTGTGCAAGTTCACCTGTAGCTCTAATTGTCCCCCCGGCGACGTTCACAACCGCATCGGGAAAGACGATATTCTCTCCTTGTTTGGTAACAACAACTCGTCCGGTGGTGGGATAGGTGGCACTCGGCGCTTGCACCCGCGCTACTGTTTGCAGATTGCTTAGAGTACCCGAAATATCCGCATTTGCCGAGACATTCCCAATGGTGATGGAGGGTGAGGAATTGTAGGCTTTAGCGATCGCATCTCCTGGTATATTTTTTGCTTGCACATTCAACGCCACCCTACCTTGGGGTGCAAGCTGAACTCGTCCGCTAGCTGTAACTTGCCCTCCCACATCTGGATTTGCTTGAACGCGAGAAACATTGACGTTTAAGGGTGTACCCAGAGAACCAGAAATTTTAGCGTTCGCAGATATACCACCAACATTAATGGGAGTGGAAATACCATAACCTTGAGCGATCGCATTTGCTGGGATACCTTGAGCTTGAATATCTACACCTACCTGACCTTGGGGAGCCAATTGAATTTGACCATTGGCGGTGATTTTCCCCCCGGCTGGCGGCGTTACCTGAACATTAGAAACATCAAGTTTCAATGGCTGTTTGCGAAGTGAGCCAGAAATTTGGGCTTTTGCAGAAACATTGCCCACTGCGATCGGGAGAGTAACGCCATAACCCCGTGCTAGTATATCTCCTGATATCCCATCAGCTTGAGCATTAAATATTACCCCATCTTTGGTTCCTAGATTAGCTTGACCGCCGCCTGTAATTTCACCACCAGCTGCGGGGACTATTTTCAAATTGGAGACAGTAAGTTGAGATGCAGTTTGAGATGCATTCAAGCGGAAATCAGTATTAATGGTTTTAAATTGAATGCGGTCAACTTGAATCGGTTTGGTGTTATTTACCGTACCGCTTAGAACTGGTTGTTGAAGTGCGCCTAGTATTTTAATATTTGCTTGAATTTCGCCACTAGCTGGGACTGACGAATTTACTTTTAGGGTATCTAAGATATTTTTCGCACTAACTGGTTTAATCTGAGCAGAGACATTAAAACCTGTTTGAGTATTAATTGTTCCATTAGCCAGAATGGGAACTTTGCCAAAGTTCGTACTCAGATTATCTAAAGTAACTGTCTGACCCTGAAATAGAAATTTCCCATTAAAATTAGAAATCGGCTGAGGAATATTTTGAATTTTTGCAGTGATTTGATTAGCTGTAGCTGTCCCGGTAATTGCAATGTCTGACAGTTTGGCTGGAATTTGAACCCCTAAGTCAGCATTTAAATACCCAGCTTGCAGAGCGATCGGTAACTGAATTAATCGAGTGATATCAGATACTTGTAAATTTTGTGTTTGTAGTTGAAGGTTAGTTTGTTGAGCTTTTACTTGGGTTTCGCCAACAATTTTAACATTCCCTCCCCTAGTGAGTTGAGTATTGAAGTCATAACCGATCCTTTGATTTTTGTCGGAAAATCGGGCAATACCACCAACTCGATCTAAGATTACTGAGCCTTTCGGTTTAGTTGCTGCGGTGAATGGCATCAACTCGATATTGCCATCTTGAATTTGCAGCGACTGTAACTCAGTTTGAATAAAGCCTTGTCCCTCCCCAGCCTTAACCTGGGCTGTCACCCAACGACCATCTTTATCCTGTTGAACGTAGACATTAGGTTGAACTAAGGTGACATTTAATTCCAGTTTTCGGCTAAGGAGGAGTTGCAACGGCGAGAATTGCACCTCCAAAGCTTTCGCTACCACCGAATCTCCATCGCTAGCAGTTGCTGGTATCGATAAAGAGCTAAATCTCAGACTAGTGAGCGAAAAACGTTCAACGTTCCCAACTTTTACCGAACGCCCCAGCAATTGCTGAAGATTTTGCTGCACTAATGGCGCTAAATCTTTGTATATATAGTTTCTAGCCCACCAAGCACCAACTATAATTCCAACTAGCAAAACCCCAGCCAGAGCCAAACTGGTACGTCCTAAAAGCAGGAGCCACAGACGACGATTAGATGGTTTTTGATTGTTTTCTGAATTTGGCGATCGCGTCATGATTATTACCAGTACCAGTAATTTTTCTGGAGTGAAGCTAGAGATAAATTAGTTAGTTGCATCAGCGAGTCACAAAATATGGTTTCACAATATCAGGACTTACGCAAGAACTTTGTGGCAAGCTGCTTTTATTTTCTAGAAGAGGGTGCGCCAATAAGACACATTTCGAGTGCATCTATCTTATTTGATGATTTTGTCTAATTCCTGAATTTATTTCGCTTAATAATTCGTTTTTCACCAGATATTAGCTTTGTTGATTTTCTTATTTGCCAAATTTGCCAGGATGAGGAAGATTATTGATTACTGCTTAAATTTGAACAGTATTTTCAGGCAATTTTATAACCATTTAAATTGATATCTTTGAGATATTATATCTTATTTACTTAATACCGTTTCTTTATAAAGCTGTATATATTTACCCCAAGCTACGCTGTTCTCCCAAAGCATCGGTTAGACTACAAAGAGGTCTTGTTAGATGCGTCTTAATAAATAATTAGTATAAAGTATAAATATTAATTATCCTTTAAAAAGTAGGTAGTATTTTATTATTAAATTACTTTGCGATCGCTCCTGTATATACGACCCTGGTTATAAACTTTAACCTCTGTAGAATCTAACTTAGTATAGATGACTATGGTAATTTAATTTCCCGAATAACAGGATGCGAATCTCTAGGGTACACTACATGAACGCACATAGGTGTCAAGTTAACGTGAAAGTTATATCCCACAAGGAACTGAAGTTCCAAGAAGAATAGCAAAAGTCATCTTCAGATGACTAAATATACCTAAAAATCCTTAGTCATCTTTTAGATGACTTTAACTGTTAGCCTTGAACTTGAATTCAAGGTGGGTGACGAAGCCAACAGTTAAGCTATTTGCTTAAGTTGACACCATATTTGATTAAGCGTAACCCTTCTAGTCTGAGAGCTTCAGGATAGAGAGCTTTGTAAATATTGCAATTTGGAGATTGAATATCGTAACGACCTGTAGCTTTAAAAGTTGCCAGAGAACAACCACCTGTACACCAATATTTCCACTCACAAGTACGACAACCTTCTTTTTCTTCAACTGACAAATTCTGAATACCTGCTTTATCTTGTCGCACAAGAGTTAAAGGATCTTGAGTTTTAGAAGAAGATATAGTTTTATGTAGCTGCATCTGACATTTAGCAATTTGCCCTTTGTAATCAAATACGAGATAGCTTTGCCCAACTCCACAAGTTCGTTTATGAGGAGATGCTAAATTAGCACGATCGATCAATGAGCCTAGTAAACTCCGATTAGGTAATTTCAATTCAATAACTTTGAATGCTGCCAACATTCCCTCAATTAACCGAGATTCTTCTAGTTGCAAGTCTTCGTAAGAAGTTGACAGTTCGTTTTCTCGATAGAAATTTAAACTAAAAGGTAGATTATATTCTAATATCCATTCCAGAAGATCGGGTAATCCTTCTGCATTCCGCCCACTAACTGTAATGGAAATATCTGGAATCAGACCATTTTGCAAAGCAATCTTAATACCTCGTTCAACATCTTGAAACGATCCCTTTCCGCTTGCATAAGAACGTTGGATATTATGGAAATTTGATAATCCATCTAGTGAAATCATGAGACGTAGATTTAAGGTTTGCAGCATCTCAATCATCTCAGGTGTAATCAATGTTCCATTACTGAGAACGACTCCATCTAATATAATATTTGTTTCTTTGCTAAGAGATTGAGCGTATAAATGCAGATCCTTAATTAAAGCAGAGCAAAGTAATGCCTCTCCTCCTGCATATTTCAGTTTGACGCGGCGGTAATGATTTAACTTAGCAGAGCGAAATGTAGATTCAATAGCTGCTTTACCTATATCTATTGACATATCCTTTGCTTCGTGCGGAAGATAGCAATAGTCGCATCTTAAATTACAGCGATCGGTGATATGCAACCAGGCTGTTAAAGTTTCTGGAATTTCATTTAAGTTAAATGAGGAATAATTATTGGGTGCAATTAAACGTGCTTGATATAGTTCTTGAATCGCTGCTTGTAAGTCTGTTGGGTCAATGTCAGGATGCTCGATTGCAATATCATCTAATTTATGAGGATTTGTAAATTGGTCGAGTAAATATATCGCTGATTTATTCAGAACTGCTACTTTATGATAAGTACCATAACAGATAGAATAAGTATCATCTAAATTCATCATCTGTGAATTAGGAACTCTCACAAATTCTGTGTCCAACATCCCTAGAGATAATTGGCTATCTGAGCTTAATTCTGTTAAAGGGGATAAGTCACAAGCACAATCACCTCCATCACAGTCGCATTGCCCAGTTGGTACATAAGTAGAATTGAGAGAAACTAAAATTTGGGGTCGATCAATTTTTTTACTAAACATGAGAAGATGGCTGTTTTGTCGCACGTATTCTAGTCAGAAACATTTGTTGATCGCACCATTCCTTAAGAGCTTTATGATCTTTCCACTGAGATTTTAGTTGCTGAATCAGAGTTTTAGAAAGTTCTATAGGCAACCGTTCAATTTTCTTTTGGAGTAGATTTAGCTCATGTTTGATCGAATACGGCCCGAAACCTCCATGTTGAAAGATTTGGGGTATTCCTTGAGCATATTTACTAAAAGCAAAATTGTAGTTAGCTTTTAGGAATTCAACATCACCTTCTATCCGTAACATCCGGCCAAAGTATAGTGTATGAATATTTTGATATGAGTGGAAGCGATCGCTAAGTTCTTGTGCATAGTCTGAAATATGCTCGTAGGCTTTTGCATAATAATCAAATTCAGCTTTACCTACAAGGCTATCAATAGCATATCGCGTGTCATTGTACTCTAAACTAGTCTGATAAGAGCGATCGTTGAGTTTTAGAGCTTGGTCTTGCAGGGTGCGATCGCCTGTTTGAAACCCAAGATGCCAATAGATACTGGCAATTTGGTGCAAAATTCCAGGTAATTCCTCTTCAAGTCCGTATTTCTCTGCCAGTCTCAGGCTTTTTTCTAAAGCATTTTGAGCAAGACTTAGTAGATTCAAATCCCACTGTACCTGTGTCACATCCCAAACAGCTTCATTTACTACCTCAGCACTAAACCACTGATTTAAGCCTAACTGAAAGTATGCCCGACACAATATTTGATTATCGTTTTCCTCATTGTCGCAACGGCTTAAGGCTCGTTCAAGTAGCTGTTTAGCTTTAAGATAATTACCATTATCTACTAAAATAGTCGCAGAGGCAATTTCGGCGTTAGCTATTTCGCGTTCGCTCTCAACACTCGACCACATATCAATAGCAGCCTTAAAACACTGTTCAGCTTTTACATAATCTTTTTGTTGCCCATACAAAAAGCCCAAGTTATTCTGAATACTAGCCATAACTTGAGTTAAACCTTTGTCAGGAATGTCAATTTCCATAGCAGCATCCCAACCTAATTTGTAATATTTCTCGGCTTCTCGAAAGTTATTAAGTTGTCGATGCAGATAACCAACTAAGTTAGCGACAGCCGGAATAGCGTATGATAGATTTTTGCCTTGAACTAGGGATAAACACTCTTGTTGATATCTTAAGGCTTCATTATAAAGATGTAACTTGGTATTTAGCATTCCCAAGACATTATAAATATCTGCTTGATGAGAAGAATTATCAGATTGTTCTGATAACATCCCCTCTAGCTTGATCAGTTCATTTTCTTTGGTACTTTTATCTTTAAGAGCGTGAACAATCTTTGATTCAAAAATAATCAGTTTAAATTTTTGATCTGAGGTTATTTCTGTTTCAAACTGTTTGGCAATTGCCAATAATTGATTTACAAAGCCAAATTTTTTCGATTGGCGGCGTATCCTATCAGTAACTTCATGCCAAGTTTCAAAGCCGATTGTCGGATCGGCATATAAAGCATTCCAAAGCCATCGCGTAGTATTGAATTCCCGCAGTTGTTTAACTTCTTCAATCAAAAACTCGATACTAGCGACTTGATGAAAATCATCAGAGTAACGTTGAACCTCCAATATCCTTTTTTGTGGACCTAAATCATAATCTTTTCGCTCAAAATATTTGGCAGCAATCCGACTATCTCGTTTTCTCCATTCCAAATCTGGGTCAATATCTGCCCATACATATTTCTCAACCAAGTCTCGCACAATATCATGTAATGATATTTGAGAACCACCGATTACTGGTTTGATAAAAAAGTAGCTTTGGGCATCAATAAATAATCTTTGAGCCTCTTCTGTAGATAGTTCTAATAAATTAGCAATATCAGAGCTATCTAATGGATAGATACGTGAAAGTAACAGAGTTAATCGATCCATTGATGTCCGAAGCTGCGTAATATGTCGAACCATTTCAGCTTCAAAGCCACCAGTTTTTTCTAACCGGCTGGGAATAGTTTCTATATCTTCACTCTCTAACCAATCTGGTATGACTTCCCGATAAGCATACTCTACTCCAAATTCAATCATTATCGGGCTACCACCAGAAAGAACTATGATTTTTTTAACCAATTCTTGTCCGAGAGTAAAGTGAAGTTGCTCCTCCTTACAAAGAATATATTTTTGGACATCATCATGAGTAAATTCATTTAATTCCAAATAAGCTAATTGGTCTTCTGTGAATGACTTTTCGAGAATTTGACGAGCAATACTAGGGCGACCTGCTAAAATAAATATGGCATTCTCTAGTTGATGGCATAAATTGCCAATACACTCCCAAACTTGCTCTCTTACATCTGCTTGTCCTAACTTCTCAACCGTATCAATTAGAAATACCAATCTCTGTTGGCTGGATTTTCGATTAATTTCATCAACCAAGAACTTTTCAAGTTGTCCGCGTTCTTGTTCGTATGCAATTTGACTGAGGCGGTTTTCATCTTCTCGCAGTTGTCGTAACCGCAGCAACCATTCTTTATATGTATGATCGTATAATTGTTTGGCGATTTGAGTGTATAAATCTTCTGCATCATTAAAAACAGGGATATCGCAATCGATAATTTCAGTTGTTCCAATTTGAACTTGGCTTAAACGTGATTTTAATGCGTGAATTAACCAAGTTTTGCCAATTCCACCTCTACCCTCTATTAATACTACACGCAGTTTCTGGGAATCCTGAACCAGGGAAATAATTCGATTTAGATGTTCTGCACGACCGACAAACTCTAATTTATTTAGTTCAGACATAATAGACTCCTATTTAATTCTTACAACAACCCAGTACACATCTATTCGCTACTTAGTTATTTTGAATTGCTTCATCAAACTTCTGAATCAAATATCTATAGGGTGCGTCATTGTATTCCTCGTTGTGTAGATAGTAATTGACTACAAACTGAAATTCCCAGTCATTTTCTACTTCCGATTTAAGGGTATAAATAAATTCATGAAATTGCTCTCTATCTGTATTGCGGAATATTCCCAGAGTTTCTTCAACGGTTTTATCAAAGAAATCATTACGGAGTTCTTGTCTATAAGCCAGACTATCAGGGCCAAAATTGATAAATCCAGCGTGTTTCTGAAGACTTTGAAAAAAATATTGCATAGACCAAGTACCCGCAACAGCAGAATTATTCTTTGATTTCAGTTCATGAATATATTCCCAGCAGATTTGAGCCGCTTCGCTACAAAGTTCTTGAAAGTTATCAGGCGATGTTTCTCGGAGAAGACCAATAACTAGCAGCCGCCGTGTCATTCCATCTTTGATCATCGTTTTATCACGAGTAAAAATAGATGTCTTTGTTAGTTCAAAACTTAATTTATAGCTATCCTCACTGAAAGGTAACTTAAATCTCCGAACCGCTTCCTTTAATACCCAAGTCCCATTGAGGATGGGAAATATACTCAACTTTTCAATAGATTCGTATAGATGATTATTTTCTTTTGTCAAGCTTTCTTTAATCTGATCTCTACACCTTTTGAGGTTTTGTTCCCATAATTGATTGCCATAAATGTTTAAAAGCCAACTTACCGGATAACAACCATCTCGATAAACTTTTAGTGCTTCAGCAATTCCCCCTGGATGTCCACCAGTTAAATATAATAAATGTCCTGCTAGTAAAGCCAGACTTTCAGAATTCATATCTATAGGCTGGAGATATTTTGTTGCTGTATCTTGAATTACTTCCCAGTTAAAAGGAGAGAGTGTTAGTTTAGGAAAAATCCGATCTAATGGGAGATCGATTAGACAGCGAGCTGCAATCACAACGCGAAGTCTCCGAGAATTATCTTTAAAAAACTTTAATTCTTTCAAACATTTTTCAATTCTCCATGCAAATTCTTTAAAGTCATTAAAAAGTTCATTTAAACGTTGTTTTTGTGGGGCACTGCCATCTAAATCAATTAGCAGTACAATACCTTTTTTCCCCTGAAATTGCCATTTAGCCCAATTTCTATGCAATACTGAGCCTAAACGTTCTCCCCAAGTTAAATCATGCCCTTCTGGAAGCGTCAGTTGCAGAGAACTTGCCAATCGTTTTTCTAAGTCTTCAATATTTTCATAACCAGAGATGGAAGCGTAAGCACAACACCATTCTAATTCTTGAAATTTCCCCAATATCTGTTTGAGAAATTCTGTTTTTCCGTAACCTTCAGGTGCTGTCACCAGACGATAAGGGGGAGAATTAGTGGCTGTAATTTCATTAATTGCCGCATCTCGATTCGTGAATGGGATCTTATCAGGCTGAAGCTCTAAGGAATGAGGATTTATCTCGCTTAATTCTGATTGAGCTTTTTCTATTTCCTTGAATTTATCTTGAAGTTGCTTTTGCAATTTACTTTTATCTACATTATTCAGCGTCCATCCTATTTGATTGCTGAGAGTTTCAGCCTCAGTGTTTAAATTAGCTATTAACTGTTCTAGATGGTTTTTTTGTAAATCTAAAGAGCTTTTCATTTTATTTAGGGATTAAATTAATAGTTTATGGCATTAAGTTCGCTTTCTACTTGCTCAAGCTCTTGTAGTATAGTATCAATTTGGCGTTGGAGTTTATTGCGATCGCCAGCATTAAGTGTATAGTTTAGTTGATTGTAAGCCGCCTCATAATCACTACTGAGAACGTCAAAGCGTTGTTGCAAAGTTTTGATTTTGAGTTGTTGTACTCTACTCTTAATATTCTGGATATGTGCATTTGACGAAATCGGCAAGTTTATTTCATCCCATGCTTCAATCAATACATCCGCAGGAATCATGAAAGCAGTTTTGATATCTTCTCGCCGCTTCTCTGCCGCTACTGCCATTCCAACCACTCCTACAAGGGTTTCATCCCATATCGGCGCGCCACTAAAACCCGGTTCTATCTTGTAGCCAGTTACCTTACTATCTTCTAATTGCACCCATCCCTTTCCTTGTCCGTCTCGCAACACACCTGTAGCCCAAACACCATCATGATGTCCGTCAGGAAAACCGAATATGCGGAAAGGATGCTGCCAAACATTGCTAGTTTTTATTAGCTGGATAGGTTGGGCTTCTTTAGGTAACTGCCCTTCTATTTGCAATCCGGCAATATCTTCAGGCTCAGAAGTTGATGCATTGCTAACTAGGGGTTGCCAAAAAACAACTTTAGCTTTTAGTTGTTGTCCTGATGCAATTAGCGGGAAATCTAAATAAATATCATGATTAGGAGCTTCAACTATATCCTCTGGTAAAGATAAAGCTGAGGTAACAACATGAGCGCACGTCAGGATGTAATTTTGAGTTCGCCCAGAGACTAAAAAACCTACACCAACTACCGCACCATTGGCATGAAAAATCCGGGCGATCGCTGACCTAAAAGTTTGAATATAATTATCTGTACTTGCTACCATATTATGCATTGTCTTGCTTCCATTTCAAGGTAATTTCGTAGTTAGCTTCAAGTACCATTTGCCCTGTAGCCGGTCTAGCAACACGTACAAGAGCATTACTATTTTCTGGCTCATCAACTTCAGCTAAAAGTTTTGTGCCATCTTTGAGAGAAAACGAACCCCATACTCCTACGGAGAGGCAAGCTACTAATACATTTAACAATTGTTATATTAGTTATATCTGTAGCTTGACTTCAATTAGTAATTATACTGACTCGGTGAAAAAATTACTTGAATTTTAAGTAAGTAGACAAGAATAAATTAAACTATGTTACGCAATGTAACATAGTTTAATTTCCGTATAATGTTCTGTGTCATTAATTTTGCAAGGTTTGTAGTCAGCGATTTATCGCTCAATTTTAAGCACTGAAGTGCTTACTACAAACTTTTATAACCCATCAGAATTAATGGAACAGACCAGTAGTAGTCTGGCAAGTTTAATTTGTTAGGTTGGTAGTCTGCGCTTTAGCGAAGACAGCGCCAACTACCAACCATATAACAATATAAGAGATTTGACGAAATTAGAAAGAGTTAATTTAAGTGTTCGTCGTCGAAGCACTAAGGAATTTTTACTGGCAAAGAGTTCATCAGTTCGGAGAACACTTAGCACAAAAATCAGGACTAAATTTGCAGTATTGGCTACCTGTTAATTGGTAAGCTGTACAATAAGGAAAACTGGTAAGTTTGATTTTGGCTGCTTGTAATTTGGAACCATTTGAGAGCGTTTCAGTAAGTTTGGTTTTATCAGCCAGAAGGATAGCTAAAAGCTTAGGTAAGACCATACAAGCAACAATATTGAGAAGTGTTAGCAGTATCGAGTCTGTCAAATTCATAGATAATCATCCCCTGTGAAACGTAGGCGATTGCTGTTCTGAGATGCAAACACAATCATTGCTTGCACTCTATGTAAATTAACTTTAACATAAATTTTTGTAAATATAAACGTGGAATTCCTGGAATTATCGTACACAGAAGGGAATGTTGATAATAAGGACGGTTATTGTAGCGGAATAACAAAATAAGCTCGAAAATAATAAGTTTAAAATCTTTAGGTAAGGTTTATGTCAAAAACCCAAACCGCGTCTTCTTTTTTATCTAACATTAGTGAACGAGAACGCCAAGCATTAAAGCGATTGGTAGATTACACAAATGTAGAATCGCTGCCAGAAGTTTGGCCTTTAGCAGCTCAAAAATTTGGTGATGTTGTCGCTCTCCGTAGCCCTCACAGTAAACCAGAAGTAGTAATTACTTATACCCAGTTAGCAGAGCAACTGCAACTATTTGCTGCTGGGTTACAGGCGTTGGGAGTAAAGGTAGGCGATCGCATTTCTCTAATTGCTGATAATAGTCCTCGCTGGTTTATTGCCGATCAAGGCATAATGACCGCCGGGGCTGTTGATGCGGTGCGTAGCTCCCAAGCGGAAAAAGAAGAACTGGTGTTTATCATAACCAATAGCGGCAGTACAGCGATCGTCGCTGAGGATTTAAAAACACTTAAAAAACTACAAGACCGCCTCAAAGATTTACCAATTCAACTGGTAATCCTACTTTCCGATGAAGCACCACCAACAGACGAAACCCTAAAAGTGCTGAACTTTAAACAGTTGATTGAAATTGGGGTAAATCATCATTTTGTGCCAGTCAAACAAAATCGTGAGGCTCTCGCAACCCTAATTTATACCTCTGGCACCACAGGTAAACCCAAAGGTGTAATGCTGTCTCATAACAACTTGATGCACCAAGTAACAACATTTGGGACAGTATTGCAACCAAATGCTGGCGATATCGTTCTCAGCATCCTACCTTCGTGGCACAGCTACGAACGAACTGTTGAATACTACCTACTATCTCAAGGTTGCACTCAAGTTTATACTAATTTGCGTTCTGTAAAAGGGGATTTGAGACAATTTAAACCCAACTATATGGTGGGTGTACCCCGCCTGTGGGAATCGATTTATGAAGGAGTGCAAAAGCAGTTCCGCGAACAGCCAGCGAATAAGCAACGCCTAATTAACTTTTTATTGGGTATTAGCGAAAAATATATCAAAGCGCGGCGAGTTGCTGAAGGATTAGATTTAAGTAATCTTCATGCTTCAGGTAGCGAACGATTAGCAGCTAGGATACAAGCATCGGCTTTATTACCCCTCCATGCCTTGGGAGAACGACTGGTTTACGCCAAAGTTCGGGAAGCCACAGGAGGAGAAGTTAAGCAGATGATTAGCGGCGGCGGTGCGCTTCCCAGACACATCGATAACTTCTTTGAAATTATTGGTGTGCAGATTTTGCAAGGTTATGGCTTGACAGAAACTTCTCCTGTTACTCATGTACGTCGTCCCTGGCGAAATTTGATTGGTGCATCAGGTCAACCATTACCCGCTACAGAAGCTAAAATCGTTGATCCTGAGACAAAAGCGCCTTTACCAATAGAGAAGCGAGGCTTAGTATTGTTGAGGGGGCCACAGATTATGCAAGGCTATTACCAAGATCCCGAAGCGACAGCGAAAGCAATTGACGCGGAAGGTTGGTTTAATAGCGGCGATTTGGGTTGGCTGACACCACAAGACGACTTAGTGCTGACAGGCAGAGCGAAGGATACGATTGTATTGACTAACGGGGAAAACATTGAGCCACAGCCAATTGAAGATGCCTGTTTGCGATCGCCATACATCGATCAAATTATGCTCGTCGGCCAAGATCAGCGCAGCCTGGGAGCCTTGATTGTCCCCAATGTCGAAGCCATAGAAAAATGGGTAGCAAGTCAGAATCTAACCTTAGATACGCCCGCAGATAGTCAAAAAATTGACTTCGAGAGTAGAATGATCCAGGATTTATTTCGGCAAGAATTAAATCGGGAAGTGCAAAATCGTCCAGGTTATCGACCAGATGACCGCATCGGAACGTTTAAACTCATTCTGGAACCATTTTCAATAGAAAATGGTTTGATGACCCAAACAATGAAAGTTCGACGACATATCGTCACGGAACGCTATCGCGCTATTATTGACGGCATCTTTGCCTGATGATTCCACCTGTTAACTGTAAAGAGTGAACGTGAAATATTTATGGATGTCTCCAAATCTAATTTGCTCCTGAAGCGCGTCGTCAACGTCAAAGTCATTGTTACTCCCCTCTGGAAAGAGGAAGTACAACAGCAATTGCAAACGCAAATCAATCAACTTGACCAGCAACTGCAACAGCTAGACGTTGAAGGACAAAGAGCGATCGCCGCAATTCAAAAGCAGAGTCTGCAACCACCCGGCCCCCAGACCCTCCAACAAATTGACAATATCCAACTCCAAGTCAATCAAAAGAAAAGTGAATTTTTGGAGCAAAAAAATCAGTTGCTGCAAAATCTCCAGCAAGTGCAGTTTCTCCAGCAAGATCAGGAAGTCAACCAATTCCAAATGGAAGGCTTTTTCCGAGTAGAAATCGGTGATAACCTGATTAGCAAAATGCAAGTCGAAATTGTTCTGCGCGATGGCGTTGTAGAAGAAATTCGCGGCGACATTTAAATTTTTCATTTGTCATTTGTCATTTGTTTTATGACTAATGACTAATGACAGATGTGATTTAACTTCGTGTGAGAGCGGCTCCCAATTGAACATTCTTCCTGGGAGCCAGCCCAAATAATTTGCCAGACTGGAGGTGAGCTAATAAAAAGCGATCGCCCAAAGGCTGTCATCTCAGCTCGATATTTAACCTTACCAACAGAATTATCACCCCGCTTGATTTGCGTAATCGTCACTAACGCCTGATTTGGCTGCGGATAAACTACCTCTATCTTTCGCGTTCCTGCCACTGCTATATCCTCAAAGGCATTCAGGGCGAGGGTAGTAGGATTACTGCCTTGGAGAGATGAGTTGAGCTTTTCTAAAGGTATAGTTTGATAATCAGAACGCTCTGAGAATTCTGCAACTTCCTGAGACTGATGTATTGCTCCCACCTGCTGGGTTTGCCCATCATTTGTCTCAACAATCGGTACAGATTTCTGATGCAGGGTAATATAAACTCCAGCACCAACCGTAGCAGAGATACTAAGTATCACAATTAAAAAGAATTTCAGCTTTGCCGACATAAAAGTAAACAGGAATTTCAAATAGGTTTATTACCAGTTTTGAATTCTAGATTGAACTGCATCTCTATCCTCTATTAGTGAGAAGCTCTTGTATCTTAAGTAAGTAGTGGTTATGAGGAATATAAATAGCAATCCGATTTAATCTGTGAGAAACTCGTGGTAGTTTTTTGCAACTCAATGACTAAAACGAGACCGAGAGATTGGCTAACCATTGAGTATAGCTCTGTATTATAGACCTCTAAGCCATATTTAGGTTCCTAGAGTCATTTGTTATTGGTCATAGCCTTTCAGGAGTGCTGAGTGCTGAGTGCTGAGTGGGAAATCTCACTTATTTACTCAGTACTGGCTCAACGCCCCGCTACTGCTAACTCTTAACTCCTAACTCCTAACTCTTAACTCCTAACTCCTAACGCCCAACCTAAAATATAAACAGTCTAAAACTCTCCCATCAAGATACAATTCGATCTGACAAAAGCTGTTAAAGTCCATAAACCATTGATTCCCAAACCACCCTATGAGCATTCATGAAGTATTTATGCCGGCGCTGAGTTCCACCATGACGGAAGGCAAAATCGTCTCCTGGGTGAAATCGCCAGGGGACAAAGTGGAAAAAGGCGAAACAGTGGTGGTTGTAGAGTCAGATAAGGCAGATATGGATGTAGAAACCTTCTATGAGGGATTTCTTGCCCATATTATAGTTGAAGCTGGTGAAACTGCCCCGGTAGGATCTGCGATCGCCTTCATCGCTGAAACGGAAGCTGAAATTGAACAGGCCAAATCTCTGGCCAATTCCGGCGGCGTGGCTACTACTACCTCTTCCCCGGAACCAGTCGCCGCCAGCACCGCCTCAACTGCAACACCTGCCTTAGCGTCTCAAAACGGCTCTAACCACAAAGAAGGAAGGCTTGTAGCCTCGCCCCGTGCGCGGAAGTTAGCGAAAGAACTCAAAGTTGATTTAACTACACTCCAAGGTAGTGGGCCCCACGGTCGCATTGTCGCCGAAGATGTAGAAGCATTATCTAATAAAGGCAAACAACCCGCCCCAGTTGCTCCACCAGCACCCGTACCAACCAGCACCCCAGTTGCACCCCCAGCACCCCGAACACCAGCACCCACGGCAGCAGTAGCGGCTGTTCCTGGTCAAATCGTTCCTCTAACTACCTTCCAAAATGCCGTCGTGCGGAATATGGTAGCTACTATATCCGTGCCAGTTTTCCGTGTCGGTTATACAATTACCACTGATGGATTAGACAAACTTTATAAACAAATTAAATCCAAAGGTGTAACTATGACAGCGCTACTAGCGAAAGCTGTAGCAGTGACGTTGCAAAAACACCCATTGTTAAATGCTAGCTACTCAGACCAGGGGATTGTGTATCATTCTGATATCAACATTTCCGTAGCTGTGGCGATGGATGATGGCGGATTGATTACACCTGTGCTGCAAAATGCCGACGCGGTGGATATTTATTCTCTGTCGCGGACTTGGAAATCTTTGGTAGAACGGGCGAGGGCAAAACAACTACAACCCCAAGAATATAACAGTGGTACATTTACCCTGTCCAACTTAGGGATGTTTGGCGTAGATAAATTTGATGCGATTTTGCCGCCTGGACAAGGTTCAATTTTAGCGATCGGGGCATCCCGTCCGCAAGTGGTAGCAACACCCGACGGTTTATTTGGCGTGCGCCAACAAATGCAAGTCAATATTACTTCTGACCACCGAATTATTTACGGTGCCCATGCTGCGGCATTCTTGCAAGATTTAGCAAAATTGATTGAGACGAATCCTCAATCTTTGACAATGTAATTTTGAAAAAACACCAAATTTAAATGTTAGCGCTATCAGCGAATAGCATTTTTCGTAGAATAGCGCTAACAATAAATAATGCCTACACTTAAATTTTTATGGACAAACTACTACCAATATTACCAAGCCCAGCAAATTTGTTCGCTATTTATTTACTTCTTATTCCAGAGGCTTAAAAATGCTTGAGAGATGGCTGGGGTAATCTGACTTTGTAAGTGATTTAATGCATCACGATGATTTGCATTGTTGTCATCATAATAAGTAAACAGATTAGTCAGCTTGACAATCTCTGGATTTTGATCGTTTGTTCCCCTCCATTTGTTAGTAACTTTGTGTAAAACGTCCTTGGGTAGATTTTGTTGTAAGTTATTTAATGCTGCAATGTAAGAAGGATTTTGAGGATTTTTTTGGAATTGCAAGCACAAATCTCTCAGTTTGAGTTGTGACTGAGGCGGAGTCTGCGGCTTATCTGTTAAACTAGCTTGCTGTAGAATTTGACGCTGTTCAATAGTAGCAATGCCATTTTCAGTTAAACCCTGAGATTTTTGAAATTTTTTGACTGCTATATAAGTAGCTGGCCCATAAAAAGGCTTATTTGGAGGAATTTCGGCATTTGTTGCAAAACCGTGAAACTTCAATCTATTCTGAAGTCCGATGACTGTATCTTCCATGACAGTTCGAGTTTCAGAATCAGCGTTACCATTAACGACAAGTTTTTGCGAATACTGTTTCTGAAACTTTTTAATCGCTTCTTCGGTAGGATCGTCTGTCAAGGAGTTATTATTCCGTTTCCAGGGAGCAAATTTAGTGAGATCCGGCTTAGGATCGATCTCAGGAGTTAAATATCCCAATCCGATCAATACGTGACGGATGACTTCAGGGCTACTAACGGCCATGCTTTTTGGTTCCTTTGCGATTAAACTACCATTTAATGTATCTTGTTTTACAAAAATTAGGTAAGTAGAAATAAATAAGTCTAACATTTCTTATTTGGAAGGTGTTTCAAAAGTTAAGCGATGTGTGACTACAAGCTGCAACTCTTTGAGATGTTCGCTGTAGGCGACTACAGACAGTGAATTTTTTAATCAAGATGCTTGGTGCATTTGAGCATAGGCTTCATAGACACCCTTCACGTTGTACCAGTTGAGGAAAATTCGGGCGATTTCTAAAGCCAATTGCGGTTTACCTAAATTAATCAGCCATTGCAATAGCGGTGACATTGTGCGTTCATTTAGCGTACCATTGAGTGAGAGAATACCCCAAAGTAAGCGATGTAGCCAAGTCATTTGAATCATCATTCGCACTTCCCATGTGGGATGCTTTTGATAGAATAAAACTCCCATCCGTCCGCGTTGAATTTCTTGGTCAATTAATCGGGGAATTTGCTCTAAGTTAAATGCTGGATGCCAGTGATATCCTACGGCTTTTGGACATTTAATTAGTGTCAAACCTAGTTTTTTCAGCCGCACACCTAATTCTAAATCTTCCCAGCCATAGAGTTGAAAGCTGGTATCAAAAAGTCCGGCTTTATCTAACCAATGTTTGGGAATTGCGACATTTCCCGTAGCAAAAAAAGCTGCTGAAAAATCTGTGACTTTGTAGGGTTCAGCCGTTGGATTGTTAAAATTACAAGTATTAATAACTGCACCGTAAGTGAAAAAGCGATCGCTTCCCAATTTTTCTTTCCCCTGCACTAGTGCGTCAGCATGAGCTTGCAGGAAATTATTCAGCACTACTAAATCACTATCAATAAAGATAATTGTGTCTCCCAGCGCCTGTTCTACCCCCAAATTCCGAGCCGCAGCCGGGCCAGCATGATCTTGCCCAAACCAGCGCACATGGGGAAACTCCTCTTTATGCGCTGTTAACCACTCCAATGTGCCATCAGTAGAACCATCATCTACCAAGACAATCTCGTAACCAGTAACCGAACTTGGCTGACTCAACTCCTGCACCTCCAAGGCGCGGAGGCACTTTTCTAAAATCGGTTGGCGATTATAAGTCGGTATCACAACGCTGAAAAACACAGTCTCACCCACAGCACTATTTACACATCTCTAGGATAGGACAGATGAGGTACTGACACTGTTCCTTTGCTGATTCTGGTTAAGAAAATGTGATAGTAAATAATTTTTAGTTAACCAAAATATAACCTAAATTTAATCATCGTAACCCATAATTAGTGAAAAACAGATTATTTATCTAAATAAAAACAATCTAACTCACTTTTATTTAAGTTGTCGCCATCAAAAAATTATTAGCTTTTTAAAATACAGTAAATTATCAATAATTACTCATTTTTTTTGTAATCAATCGAGTTTGTTTATCAGAAATTTTTCCTCTCACACCAAAGAAAAGTTTGATGTCTAAATTAAGTCGGAGAGAAATTTTAATATTTTTGGCTGGCAGTGCTGGTGCTGCTATTTTGGGAGAGAAACTCCTAAATGGTTTTGCCAACGGTGCAGAAACAAAAACCATCCCACTTAGCTTTACACCTGTACGCCTACCACATCCTCTACCAATTTATCAACAGCAAAAAAACTTCTTGCCAGCAGGAATAGCTCAGGGAGAAATAGTTAATGCATCTGCGGATATTAAGTTAAGTAGCTACAACGTTATTGATGATGTGGTAGTGCCGCCAGAGTACGAACGTTATGTAATTGTTAGTTGGGGCGATCGCGTCTTTCCTAACAAAGATGATTATTTCGGTTACAACAACGATTTCACTGGGTTTATTCCCCTTGGGAAAACTAACGATGTCGGGTATTTATGGGTGAATCATGAATACGTGAGTTTTCCATTTTCTAGTTTAGTAGTAGACGATTCATCCGATTTAAAAAAACTACCCGACGCATTTGAAAAAGTAATTGGTTGGGCTTTACCTTCCACCAGAAATATTGAAGTAGAAGGTGAATTTTTATATAACCAAGGTGGCTCAATCGTCCGCATCTCTCGCCAGAATACAAGTAAACGTTTTGCTGTAGTTAAAGATGCCAAAAATCGCCGCATTCATGGCCTTTCTGGGTTGGGAATCAATAGCCAACGCAATGATGACTACAAAAGTATCACGGCTTGGGGAAGTCGTAACCATCAAAAAGGTGACAAAAATTATTTAATTGGGACTGGCCAGGCTGCAACCCAAGTTTTTAATCTCTCCTCTGATGAATTGGGTAACAAAATTATTGGTACTGCTTTCAACTGTTCTGGCGGTAAAACTCCTTGGGGAACGATTTTATCTGCGGAAGAAAACTTCCAAAATAATGTCACAGAAGGAGTCAAGGCTAATGGTACTCAGACAGATTACACGGAAAAAACTATCGGCAAGACTTTTGGTTTAGTTGGCGAAAAATACGGCTGGATTGTCGAAATTGACCCCAAAAATCCGAAATTTCGCCCCCGCAAACACACTTCGTTGGGTCGTTTTCGCCATGAAAATGTTGCCCTGCGGGTTGAAAAAGGTAAGAAATTGGTTGCTTACTTGGGTGATGACAGACGTGGAGGACACACTTGGAAATTTGTCAGTGCAAGCACTATTTCTTCACCCACCAGTAAAACTAACAGTAGCTTATGGGAAAATGGGACTTTGTATGTTGCTCGTTACAATCCAGACGGTACAGGTAAATGGATACCGTTACTTTTAACTACTGCTACCAATCCAATTACGCCGACGGTTCTATCTTCTGTAGAATTTGCGGCGTTGCAGAAGGTACAAAAAGAAGGTCTTTTACCATTACCGAGACGCAATGGGATTGCAGGTGAAACCAAAGATGGTGGTACATTTAAATGCGATCGCACTAACGAAGCAAAAGCACTACCTGATTATCAAAATAAAAAGCTATCTGACTTCTACTCTAGCCAAGGTGCTGTTCTCAGTGATGCCTTTTTAGCTGCAAACTTAGTCGGCGGAACTCCCACAGCGCGTCCAGAAGATATAGAAGTGCATCCAACCACCAAAGAAGTATTCATCGCCTATACTGACGGTGCGCCGGGAAGCGATGGTTATCCTGATTCGCGGATTTTTCAAGTTGCCAAGTTAAGTACAGATGCGAATGCAACGCAGCAATCAGGAGGATTGTACAAGATTATTGAAGATAGTGCTGATGCTACAGGTTTAACCTTTAAATGGCGGAGATTTGCCCAAGGTGGCGAAGCCGGCTCGGTTAATGGTGCTGGTTTTGCCAACGTCGATAATTTAGTGTTCGACAATCAAGGAAATGTTTGGGGTGTCACGGATATGTCTACCGGCACTCACAACGGTTTTGATGTCGGTGCTGAGGGTAAACAAACCAAAATCGATCACACAGCTAGCGGTAATGTTTCTGATTTTACAGGAGTATTCGGTAATAACTGGCTGTTTTTTATCCCCACCAGTGGTAAAAATGCCGGACAGGTAATACCGTTTGCTCATGGGCCAGTGCGTTGTGAGATGACAGGGCCAAGTTTTGTGGGAAATACACTAATTATTTCAGTACAACATCCTGGTGAAGATTGTCCAATTAACGATGGCACAATCTTAAGTCGCAGTATTGAATTACTGGATTTAAATGGTACTACATTTAATCAAACTCGAAGTTTACCTCGTGGCAGTAGTTGGCCGAGTAATATCTCAAAAACTGATGGTGGTAAAGAGCAATCTACAGGTATTCCCCGACCATCGGTAATTGGTATTTGTCCAAAAAATTCTCGCAGTAAGTTTATTTAACCAAATCTTATCAAAACAGAATTCAGGAGTAAAACACGCTTTCTAGCTGGGTAACAGACTTACCTTGTGTAGCTCACCAACTTTAAATCTGCTGTATTTTGAGATTTAGTAGCGAAAAAAAGTTTTAATCAAATACAAAATAAATCCCCATTAATCAAGATATAACCTAATCTTAATTTTTGGTGATTAAGTTGGATGAAAAACTGAAAATTTTTGTCTAGTTATGTAACCTAAATAGCAAACAACCCTTTGTTTAATAACAGGTTACTTACTACTCAAAGTCTATGGCATTTCACGTAAATAATTGATGGCTTTTTCTGTCAGTAATCAAGATTTGCCTTGATGAAATTTTTGGTGTCACAACAGAGGAAAGTTTAATGTCTCAATTAAGTCGCAGACAAATTTTAGTATTTTTTGCTGGCAGTGCTGGTGCGGCTGTCTTGGGAGAGACGATTATAGATGGTGTTTCTAATATTGCCGGAGCAAATAACAGGCCACTGAGCTTTACACCAGTGCGCTTACCCCATTCCCTACCTGTTTATAAACAGCAGAAAAGCTTCTTACCAACGGGAATCGGTCAGGGACAGGTAATTAATGGATCTGCAAATGCGAAGTTAAATAGCTACAACGTAGTTGATGATGTGGTAGTGCCACCAGAGTATGAACGCTATGTAATTATTAGCTGGGGCGATCGCGTTTTTCCCAACAAAGATGAATATTTCGGTTACAACAACGATTATACGGGTTTTATTCCTCTGGGCAGAACCAACGATGTCGGCTATTTGTGGGTGAATCACGAATATGTGAGTTTTCCGTTTTCCGATTTAGCACCAGAAGCCCCTGCTGATGTTAAAGGATTGCCTACCACCTTTGAATCAGTGATTGGCTGGGCTTTACCGACCACCAGAGGTATTGAATTTGACGGCGAAGTTCTATATAACTTAGGCGGTTCCATCGTCCGCATCTCCCGACGTAATTCCAGTAACCGTTATGCTGTGGTTAAAGGTGATGCGAAAAATCGCCGCCTTCATGGTCTTTCTGGGTTGGGAATTAATAGCCAAAGAAGTGATGAATATAAAAATGTCACTTCTTGGGGAAGTCGTAGCTACCAAAAAGGCGATCGAAACTATCTCATCGCCACTGGCCCAGCTGCAACTCAAGTATTTAACCTCTCCTCCGATGGATTAGGTAACAAAATTATTGGTACTGGATATAACTGTTCTGGCGGTACAACTCCTTGGGGAACTATTTTAAGTGGTGAAGAGAACTTTCAAGGAAGTGTAGGAGGTTTTGTTGGTGTTACAGAATCAGTTAACCCTAATGGGACTCAAACAGGTTACATCGATGGTACTACTGGTAAGACCTTCGGTTTAGTTGGTGAAAAATACGGTTGGGTTGTCGAAATTGACCCCGTTAATCCAAATTTCCGCCCTCGCAAGCATACTTCACTGGGTCGTTTCCGCCATGAAAATGTTGCCATCCGTGCCGAAGCTCAGAAGCCATTAATCGCCTACATGGGTGATGATAGACGTGGGGGACACACTTGGAAATTTATCAGTGCAGGTGTGATTTCTTCACCAAGCAGTAAAGCCAACAGCAGTTTATGGGAAAGTGGTACATTGTATGCCGCCCGTTACAATCCAGATGGTACGGGTCAATGGATACCGTTAAGTTTAAACAGTCCCACTAATCCCATTTCGCCATCGCTAATTTCTTCGGTGGAGTTTGCTGCTTTGGGTTCTGCTCAAAGAAATGGTCTTTTACCTCTACCAAAACGCAATGGGATTGCAGGTCAAACTACAGATGGTGGTTCCCTTGCAGTCGATCGCACCAATGAAGCAGAGAGACTACCTGCTTATCAAGGTAAAAAGCTATCTGACTTCTACACTTCTCAAGGTGCTATTCTTGCTGATGCCTTCTTAGCAGCAAATTTGGCTGGCGGAACACCCACCGCACGTCCAGAAGATATAGAAGTGCATCCAACCACCAAAGAAGTTTTCATTGCCTATACTGACGGTGCGCCAGGAGGCGACGGTTATCCAGATTCGCGCATTTTCCAGGTTGCCAAGTTGAGTAAAAATGTCAACGCAACGCAACAATCCGGGGGATTGTACAAGATTATTGAAGATAGTGCCGATGGTACTGGTCTAACTTTCCGTTGGCAAAGATTTGCTCAGGGTGGAGAAGCTGGATCAATTTCTGGTGCTGGTTTTGCCAATGTAGATAACCTAGTGTTCGACAATAAGGCAAATATTTGGGGGGTAACAGATATGTCTACCACCACTCACAATGGTTTTAATGTCGGTGCTGCTGGGACAGTAACTACCATCGACCATACAGCTAGTGGTAATGTTTCCAACTTTACCGGAGTTTTCGGTAATAACTGGCTATTCTACATTCCCACTACTGGGACTCATGCGGGAGAAGTAATACCCTTTGCTCAAGGGCCAGTGCGTTGTGAGATGACAGGGCCAACTTTTGTGGGAGATACGCTGATTATTTCGGTACAGCATCCCGGCGAAGATAGCCCAATTAACGATGGCACGATTCTGAGTCGTGAGATTGAATTACTGGATTTGAATGGTGTTACATTCAATCAGGCTCGGACTGTGCCTCGTGGTAGTAGTTGGCCAAGCAACATCCCAATTGCTGACGGTGGAAAGGGTCAACCTAGAAGTCTTCCCAAACCATCTGTAATTGGTATCAAACGCAAGAATCCTACTGGCAATTTTACTTAACTATGTGTGTAGAGACGTTAAATAATAACGTCTCTAGATTAATTTTAAGTAGGACTATTAATTTGTTACTCTAGATAGTTTTTTCTTGCGTTTCATCCCTAACGCTATAGTACTAGCGATCGCTATACCACCAAGAGTCATTGGTTCGGGTACGGTGGTACTCTTAGAGTAAGTTACCGTACCCACCTCTGTTGTAGACAATAAGTCAGCACTTAGAATGCTATAAAACTTTGTTCCTCCTGTATTTGGATTAACTGGATCGTTACCAATGAAAAACCGATCTTCAACTAAATAGCTCAATCTTGACAGGTTGCCATTTGTGAAGCTGACTACAGGAGATGACGGGTAATCGAAATCACTTGCCTCTGTATACTGAGTACCTAAGTAGTCAAACAAAATAGATAATCCATTGTTAACGCCTAGAGTTTCCTCGCCTAACCCGGTTAAGGTTGAGTCATCATACCGAAAAGAGCCAAAATACTGACCGGGATTGCTACCAGATGTTGCATTCACGGTGAAACCATAATTAACTAAGGCCGCTTGCGTCGGTTTAGGGACAGCAGCAACCGAGACAGCAACAGCAAAAGCAGCAATGCTAATATTTTTAGCTAATTTCATCAGAAAACGCTCCGAAGCTCAAAAATGAATAATTCTGTAATTTAACTTAAATAAACTTTTAACCTATGTATATAGGTTAAGAAATAATAAACAAAAGATGATCGTGGTTAAATCTTTAAGTTTTTCAGCTATATATAAATTTTGTGTAAATTTATTTCAATGTGAAAAATTAGATCCTCGACTTCTTGAAGAGTCGGGGATCTGGACACCGCGCATTTTCACATCTAATTTAGAACTACCATACTTGCTAAAATCAAGCATGGAGATTTGCTTGTTCCTGCAACCACGGATCTATAGGTTGTCCATCTTTGCGACGTAATTCAATTTCCACTACCATCACTTCTTTGGAACCAGGAGGCGCGGGTTTTTTATGGAAAATAATATCATAATCTTCGGGATTGTGTTTATGTTCTTTCAACCATTCCTGTACCTTGGTTGTGGCAAAAAATGATTGCCCTTGCTCAAACATTCGGGTAATCTGCAATTGCAGTGTATAAGGATTTATCCGACTCATTTTCTACCGCCTTTGTTAAGTTAATTTTAGGGTAAGCAAATTACCTATCCTAGATAATCTTAATGTTAATGCGAAGTACTCACACCTGACACTTCGCGTATAGGTAGAACTTCCAGTTTCAACGCCTTGTTATCTGTATGAACAATGTCCGAACCTTGTTCGTTTGCAATCTCTCTTCCACTGGTTGATAAATTATTATTTGTACTGCTTGACTTTCACCATCTTTAGCAGTGGTTACAACTTAGAATGTTATAGTAGTACCTCACAAAAATTGTCACAAACTTGACTGCAATCTACCACTAAAGTTGTACGTACACTAATACCAATTCTGTATGAAGATGCGCCCATAGTACAAGAAATAAAGAACGAACCGCCAAGTACGCCAAGTACGCCATCGCGTAGCGTCTCGTAGAGAAGAAAGAAGAAATTAAGAGATTTGGCGCGGATTGACAAAGAAATGCTATAAGGACGAGGAAACGGATTAGTTAAGGATTGTTCAGAATTTTACACTGCTTCTACAACATTTAACCACTTAATTCTGTTATAGATTGGAGAGAGGCGCGTCGCTTCAAAAACTGACCAACAGACTGAGATCGTTGTTATGCAGAGCAAAAATCAAGCTGTTTTCGCTTTAATTCTAAAAAGCACTATTGTATTTTTACCCTTACTGTTATCCGTTGGAATTGCCAGTGGACAATCTGCACCATCACCCAATCCAGCACTAACTCCGACTCCGGTGTTATCGAGTCCAGAACGGGAAGAATTAGCACGACTGCGATCGGAAAAGCGAATTCAACAGCAAGTCCAGTCTGATTTTAAGAGTACTTTTAGTCGTACAACTATTTTACTTGATGTTTGGCTAGTTATATTAAGTCTCTTTCCAATCGCAGTCATTGCTTTATTATGGTTGCTGCGACGGGTGATAATCCGAGAAATTGTTGACAGGGCAATGCAACAAGTAGAGGGAATGGAAAAATTACAAAATCAGCTAACCACCGTTAAACAAGAAGCTGAAAATGTTATTCAAGATGCGAAAAAAATAAATTATGAATTAGAACAGGAAACGACTGCTTTACAACAAAAAATTAAAAATGAACAAGAAAATGTATCTATTCTGATATCAGATATAGATTTAGCTAAAGCGCAGGTATTAAGTAGATTAGAAGCTGAACTAAAAAAATCTCAAGAAAATATAGAAAATTTAGAGTCAAAATTTGCTTCGGGGTTATCTAAGTTAGAGTTTGATGCTCAACAACAAAAAGATATAGCACTGGAGAATTTAGGAAAATTAGCATCTGCGATCGCAGATGAATTATCTAAGTTAAAGTTAGGTGTGCAACAACAGCAAGAACTAGCTGTTGCTGATTTAGAAATATCAAAATCTGAGTTCACATCTCAACTTTCGGAATTACAGGTTGATACTCAACAACAAAAAGATATAATTTTTGAAAGTTTAACAAAATTACAATCAGAATTTGTAGAAAAATTATCCGAATTACAGGTTGATGCTCAAACGCAAAAAGAGATTGTAGTTGATAATTTAGGCGTATTTGACCGAGAATTCAAATCTCAATTATCGGAATTGCAACTCGATGCTCAAGAGCAAAAAAGTAAAATTATTACTAGTTTAGCAGCATTGCAGTCAGAATTTAAATTGCAATTATCGGAATTGCAACTCGATGCTCAAAAATGCAAAGAGTTAATCATTGAGAATTTAGAAAAATCTGGTTCGGAGTTTAGTTCGCAATTTTCAGAATTGCAATGGAATGCTCAACAACAAAAGATTCTAATTTTAGAGAAGTTAGAAAGATTAGAAACGGAGTTTGTCTCTCAACTCTCTGAGTTACAATTGGATGCCCAAGAAAGAAAGGATCTGATTCTTCAAGAACTAACTGAAATTACGCCGGAATCGATTTTAGAGGTGGTGAATTTTGAAGTTGAGGAAGAAATACAGGAACAGCCAGAACAACCAAAAATCAGTGCTGATGAGTATGTAAAACAGGGAGACGATCTGTTTTCTCAAAGGCGCTATGAAGATGCGATCGCAGCTTACAACCAAGCCGTTAAAATCCAACCCGATCAACCTGTAACTTGGTTAAAACGTGGTCTAACTCTGGCAAGATTGAAACGCTACAAAGATGCGATCGCGTCTTATGATAAGGCGATTGCGATTCAACCAGATTATCATCAAGCTTGGTGCGATCGCGGCGTTGCTTTGGGTAACTTAGAACAGCATCAACAAGCCTTTGCCTCATTTGAAAAAGCTACACAAATCAAACCTGACGATGCCATTGCCTGGTTAAACTGCGGTCTTTCTCTAGTAGCATTAGAACAATACGAAGAGGCAATCATATCCTTTGATAAAGCCTTAGAATTCCAACCCAATTCTCCCAAAATCTGGGATAAACGCGGTTATACTTTGGTAATATTGGGGCGCGATGATGAAGCGATCGCTAGTTTTAACAAAGCCTTAGAAATTAAACCAGATTATGCCAGTGCCTATTACAACAAAGCAGCCTGTTACGCACTGCAAAGACAAATTGACCGATCTCTATTAACTCTACAACAAGCAATTGAACTTAATCCCAGGTATAAAGAAGACGCAGCAACTGACCTAGATTTTGATGATATTGCTGATGATGAGCGCTTTAAACAGTTGGTTGCAGAATGAAATGTCATTTGTCATTTGTCATTTGTTATTCTCCCCCTGCTCCCCTGCTCCCTTGCTCCCCAGACATAGCTTTGAGTTTAGATGTAAAAGAATCAGAGCGATCGCTTTTTTCGGGAGTAAATTGCCCGATTGGGGCATGAATAGCAGCAGGTGGGAGTAGTTTCGGTTGTCGTTGACGATGGTTTGGCGCTGGACTTTCTGGTGCAGTTTGTCTTTGGCTGATAGCAGATGAACGCTCAAGGGTTGCTGAAGAGGCAAATTTCCCAGAAAGCGGAGACTTCAAGACGGTTTTTTTGTCTCTATCTTCCTGCTTCCCCTCTTCTTCACTTAAAGATGTCTTTGGTTCATAACTTTTTAGTTGAAGAGTTGCAGTATTGCCGTATTGATAGCTGTTGTGAGTCTTAGCTGGCGGTAATTGAGGACTCGTCACTTTCTCGACAGTAGAGTTTTTCTTGGCTGGCGGTAGGGCTGGTGCAGCCAATGAGGTTAAGCTTTGAGGAAATTTGCTACAAACCATCCGTTCAAATTCCATGTTGAAATGATATGTAGCCTGATCCCGGCGCTGCCAAAATATTAAAATTTGCTGCACGGAAACCGCTTTATAACGACCTTGATATAGTGCCTCAATCACTGCCAGGTGTAGCCAATTTAGTGGGTACTGCGTTTGCCAACGCTCAACTAGCTCATTGGCACTATACCCATTGAGATCGAAACTATAGTTAATTAATAAGGCGATCGCCAAGTTTGCAGAAGTATCTGGAAGTGTTGTTAACATGGGGCTATTAGTTTTAGGCAATAGGTCTAAGATTTGTCACCCACCGCATATTAGCCTAACGTGCTTTTAACTACATAGTTTTTTTTTCCATGAGTTACCAAGCCGATAGGCAGTGTTCCTTATTCTACTTGTCAACTTCTAGAATGCAACCCTACATAGGCTGATTTAATCGCAGATGTTCGCCCAATGGCAACTAATGCCTGATAAACCATCGCTGCAACTTCGGCGCGTGTTGCCGGACGTGAAGATGCAAGTACTTTTGGATCTGGATAGTTGACAACTATTCCCCGTTGTGTAGCAGTAGCAACGGCTTTTCGGGCAGAGTCGGGAATGGTATGACGATCGCTATATACTTCTAAAACATCGCTATCAACAGCTGGTAATCCCAGTCCGTTTACTAGAGAGACAATCACCTGTAGGCGTTGCACACTTTGATCGGGGCGGAAAGTGCGATCGCTAAATCCGCCAACGAAGCCACCGCTAGCCGCGATTTGGATAGCGCTATAAGCCCAAAAATCCTTGGGTACATCCGTAAAATCAGGTGTCGAGATTTTCGGAAATGGATTAAATGCGATCGCCACCAAAGCTGCATACTGGGCGCGAGTCATAAGTTTATCTGGCTGGTAGCTACCATCGGCAAAAGCATGAGTTAAATCCATCCTCGCTAATGCCTGAATAAATGATTTTGCCCAATGTCCATCTAGTTCCAGAGATGGGGATTCTGTCAGAGCGGCAGAGTCACTGGTGTTAACCGCAACTCGATTGCTGGGAATTAATTCGACCCAGCCCTTGACTAGAGCCGGATTTAATTGATTACCTACGGAAACTAGTTTTTGTGTAGTAGCATTATGTAAATCAAATTCACCATGATCGCGAAAAATATTATCAGCAGAATCTTGGATATTACCTAAATCGGGAACTGCATTGCCATTGACTAATAAACCACCTTGGGTATTTTTCGCAATGAGATTTTGACGCAGTACAGGTTGGGCGTTGCGAGAAAGTGCGATCGCTGTGCGATTTTCTGATAATTTATTATTAGCGATCGTCGGAGCGGCAAAGTCACTAATTGCTATCCCTAAAGGGTTTCTTTGAAATACATTCCGCAGTACTTCTCCCTGGCTATGACCTGCCATCACTAACCCGCTAGCAGTATTTTGCACAAATATATTATCTAAAATTGCGGGTTTAGCAGTCCCAGTGGTAAACACACCTTCCCGCCCACAGTTGCTCAGAGTATTGTTACTTAGAGTAGGTGCAGCCGATTCAATCCAGATACCAGTACCTTTGGCTGAAGGATTGGTGACAGTTACACCTAAAAGACTGGCATTATCTACCAAAAGCAGCGTTATATTTTGTATACCAAAACTGGGACTTTGAAACTCGCCACTCCCAAAAATTACAATCCCTGCACCTTTGTTAGCTTCATTACCCAGCACTGTCGTCCCTCCAGGGACAATCAGTGGAAACACCTCACCATTAGCAGCGCTGTAATTTCCCGACTCCAGATGAATTATCGTCGGGATTTTAATTACTTTTAAAGCACGGGTGAGGCTTTTAAACGGATTCAACCGTGAACCAGTATTGGTATCATTCCCTGTCATAGGGTTGACATAGAGTGTGACAACGAGGGTAGAGTTCACCATTGATAGTTGAGAGTCAGTTGTTTTAATTATGACAATCTTAAATAACAATACTTGTAGCAAACTTTTTCACAGTAATATCCTTGTGTATAAAAAATATATCCACGTGACTTTTTCTGACAAGCAGATCGTGTGTACACACAAGTTATAGACTCTTATGCAACATTACAAATTCTCATCTTAATTGCATTGTCATCCGAAACAATGCCATTGTCAGCCGAAACAATGCCATTGTCAGTCAAAACAATCGCATTGTCAGTCAAAACAAAGCCATTGCAACTCCAAAAGACTTGTGTGTAAAGTGTAGCGCCTGTAGGAGGGAGATTAAGAGGGGACAGTGCGATATTCTCCCTAGTACTAGTACAGCACGCCGGAAGTAAACCACCTATTTCAAATCTATGAAACGCTTACGCTGTATTCATTTTTAATTTTTAATTTTTAATTTTTAATTCCGCCTTGCGGTACTAGCCCTTTCAAGGTGGGTAAAAATTTTGTTCAAAAAATTTCTCTTTCATCTCTTACCTCTGTGTTCTCTGCGCATCTGTGGTTAGATAAATTACTTTGAAACCGCAGATTCACAGAGAACACAGAGAAAAAAAGAGATTTTTCAAGTCACCTTGAAAGGGCTGCTCCCTAGTACTTACGCATTGACAGACATAACCAAATATGCATTATCTCTCGTTACAGGGCTGCTGCTCTGTATAGAAACGAGATTAAACATTCTCATCCAGAATAGTTCCTTCTATATTGGCTCCATCCAAATTTGCTCCGCTTAAATTTGTCTGGCTCAAATCTGCTTCAGTGAGATTTGCCTGGGATAAGTCAGCTACGGTTAAATCTGCACCACTTAAATCGGCTCCATCCAGATTCGCCGCTATCAAGCTTGCTTCCTGCAAATCCGCTTCATTCAATTTAGTTTCAATCAATTTAGCAACCGTCAAATCAGCGTGACTCAAATTAGCTCCTTCCATTGCTGCTTCATCCAAGATTGCTCCATCCAAAATAGCTCCGCTTAAGTTGCTACCACTGAGATTGGCATTGCTCAAATCTGCTCCATTTAAATCTGCTTCAATCAAACTGGCGTGAGCTAAATTAGCGTGACTCAGATTAGCTCCATCTAAAATTGCTCGATCTAAAATTATGCCACTGAGATTGGCTTCCCTTAAGTTGGCCTCGCTCAAGTTGACACCAGTAAAGTCTCTGACACCTGCGGCATAGTTTTTCAGGAGTTGATCTGCTTTCATATCTGTCGCTGTGCTAAGGAACGTTTAATTAATTCGTAATTCGTAATGACGCTCTCTACGAGACGCTAAAAGGTACGCGGAGTCGCTACCGCTACGCTAACGTAATTCGTAATTTTTGAGTGTAATTGACCTTTGTGTATACGTGGCTTGTTTCAGTTTGGGTTTAAATAAGAGTCTGAAACAGTCTTTAATTGAGAATTACGTTAGCGCAGTAGTAAGGAGGCCGCAAGCGTCATTCTCAATTACAAACAAAGAATTTTGGACTATCCAGACAGGCATTAAAATCCCCAGCACGCGCCACCAAGGATTAGTGTGATGAATCAAACTAGAATGGATATTGAATCACATTTGTCTACAGTAGCTATTTTTAACTGCTGGCGCTACTACCTAGAGTTGTGAGTTAATTTCAGACTTGAGAGGGATGGTCGGAGACTGGGAACGAGACAATAATCTAAATTTTCTTGTGGGATGGCTGTCCTCACCCGTCCTACACGATTGTGCAGGATGCCCACCCCCCCAAGATAGATAATTTATTTATTGGATAGTCCTTAACTGGAAGGAAAATTTTGCTTTTACAAGAACGTTATCGTTTAATCAAGCAGATTGGTAAAGGGGGATTTTGTAAAACCTTCCTCGCTGTAGATGAGGGTGAGTTTCCTCCGGTTCCTTGCGTTGTTCAAGAATTCTCGCAGGAAGACGAAACATTTAAAAATTTTCAGCAAAAGGCGCAAAAGTTAGAGGAATTAGGAAAGCATCCCCAAATTCCCGCCTTATTAAATTATTTTCAGCATAACGGGCATTTTTATTTAGTGCAGGAGTTTATTACAGGAACTAATTTAGCTCAGGTGGTTGAAGAAGAAGGCGCTTTTAATGAAACTCAAATTTGGCAACTTTTAGAAGATGTGTTGCCAGTTTTTCAGTTTATTAGCGATCGCCAAATCATCCACCGCGATATCAAACCCCAAAATATCATCCGCAGATCCCCAATTACCAAGAAGGGGGATTTCGTTATAGTCGATTTTTCCACTGCGAAAATCGTCACTGAAATCGATCGGCTAACATCTGAAACCAGTATTGGCAGTCCAGAATATATAGCACCAGAGCAAACGAAGGGAAAAGCCGTTTTTGCTAGTGACTTATATAGCTTGGGTGTCACTTGTATTTACTTACTTACTCAGATTCCTCCCTTCGATTTATTTGATATTGCAAATGATTGCTGGGTTTGGCAACAATATCTGACTACAAAGGTAAGCGATGTCTGGCGACAAGACTCAAAGAATCTACGCTTGGCGCAAATTCTCGACAAGCTGCTGCAAAATGCTGTTAACCGTCGCTTTCAATCAGGCGATGAAGTTATGCAAGCAATGGGTATAGAATGTAAAACTGAAAATTTGAAATTACCAAATTCTCCTTGGCGATGCTTCCATACCCTGAGTGGAAATTCTGGTGTGTTGAGTAGGGTGAATACCATTGCCATCAGTCCTGACGGTTACACTTTAGCTAGTGGTAGTGATGACAAAAACATTAATTTGTGGGATTTAAATAACAAAAAAATCCTAGCTAGCTTATCAGGACATTCCCAAGCGGTAAAATCAGTTGCCTTCAGTCCTGATGGTCAAATTTTGGCAACTGCTAGCGACGATAAAACTATCAAATTATGGGAGGTTGAAACATTAAAGGAAATCTGCACCCTCTTGGGACACTCACACGCGGTAAAATCAGTTGCTTTCAGTCCTGATGGGCAGATTCTTGCTAGTGGTAGCTGGGATAAGACAGTCAAACTTTGGGATGTAAATACTGGCAGAGAAATTAGCACCATAACTGGACACCAATTACAGGTAAATTCAGTAGCATTTAGTCCCCAAGGACAGCTTTTAGCTAGCGCTAGTTATGACAGAACAATTCGCTTGTGGAAGATAGAAGGTTCGCCAAGAGAACTTCAAAACCGCCCATGCTATAGCTTGTTAAGCACCCTTTCGGGTCATGCATGGGCGGTTTTGACAGTCGCTTTTAGTCCCGATGGTCAAATTTTGGCGACGGGTAGTGATGATAACACCATTAAATTGTGGGAGGTAAACACTGGTCAGCTAATTTGCACACTAGTAGGCCATTCCTGGTCTGTGGTGGCTGTGGCTTTTACTGCCGATGGCGAAACGCTCCTAAGTGCAAGTTGCGATAAAACAGTTAAACTTTGGAGGGTAAGCACAGCAGAAGAGATTGTTACTCTCTCTGGTCATGTAGACTCAGTATCTGCTGTTGCTGTGAGCCAAGTTACACAATTAATTGCAAGTGGCAGCCGAGACAAGACTATCAAACTGTGGCAGCTTGTAGAACAGGACAATAGCTAATTTTGTAATATCAAGCGCTACCTGTAAAGGCAACTTCAGGAAATTTCAACTGAGCTTCTGCCATTGGACGGTTTCTGCCTTCCTCTTGCCAGTAGTTAATCACTTCTGTCGCTTTGTTAAGCAACTCAACACGATCCAGGTCAGTAATCCAATGTTTGGACTCTAATTCCTTTTTTAACTCTTCCCAGGCATCATTTCTGGGCCAAAAAAAGTACTTAGTCAAGGGACTAGTGCCTTTGCCTACAACTTGATCGACTGCGAGAGCAACGTTTTCGTCTAACCAGAGAATTTTCAAAATAAACTTGGTCAATCACACCTCCGGGAATTTCCGGGCATTATTTAACTAGGATAGCGATCGCTTATTTTAACGCAATACTCAATCAAATGACCAAACAGCGATCGAGAATGGTCTACCATAAGGTTTAGTCGGCGCTAACTAAAAAATGCTTATGACTGCTCAACTGCCCCAATCTCAAACAACATCTGGTTCAGATTTGTATGAGCAAGACTTTTACCTGTGGATTCAAACCACCGCAGAATTGCTCAAACAAGGTCGGCTCACAGAACTGGATTTAGAGAATTTGATTGAAGAAATTGAAACGATGGGCAGAAGTGAAAAGAAAGCACTCAGAAGCAATTTGGAAGTGGTGCTGATGCATCTATTGAAGTATAAATATCAAGCCGAGAAGCGCTCTGGTAGTTGGCGAGCAACTATTCGGGAGCATCGCAAGCGCATCAGACAAGCTCTAGAAGAAAGTCCTAGCCTTAAACCCTATTTTGATCAGGTTTTCGGGCTGTGTTATGACGATGCTAGACTCTTGGCTGCCGATGAAACTGAATTGGATGTAACTATCTTCCCGGAACAATCTCCCTTCACTCCAGAACAAGCCCTCAACCCCGATTTTTTACCGGAGTCATAATCTCACCCTGACCTAGAAGATTTTGCTGTTAATTTTGAATTTTTAATTTTTTAATTCGGAGCGAAGCGACGTGACTGCCCAACTGCCCCAATCTCAAACGATATCTGGTTCAGATTTGTATGAGCAAGATTTTTACCTGTGGATTCAAACCACAGCAGAATTGCTCAAACAAGGTCGGCTCACAGAACTGGATTTAGAGAATCTGATTGAAGAAATTGAAACAATGGGCAGAAGTGAAAAGCGGGCTTTGGAGAGCAATCTGGAAGTGTTGCTGATGCATCTGCTGAAATACCAAATTCAAACTGAAAGACGCTCAAAAAGTTGGCAGTACACAATATTGGAACACCGTAGACGAGTCCAAAAGGCACTCCTGGAAAGTCCGAGTTTGAAACCTCACTTCGATCAGGTTTTTGAGGAAAGCTATCAAACCGCTAGACGACTGGCTGTAATTGAAACTGGATTAGACATCGCTACTTTCCCAGAAAAATCTCTCTTCACGCCAGAGCAAGCCCTCGACTCCGATTTTTTGCCGCAGTCATAATCTGACGCTCTTACTTGGATGAATAATCAGTGAAAGCAAGCTATCGATAAAGCGATCGCCTTCTATTGGTATAATATCTGCACCATGCAGTAAGTTTCGCGTAGTCACAATATGCAGTAGCGTTCCGATAAACATTCTAGCTGCAACTTCTGGGTCGGCAATCTGAAGTTTAGGATGAGTTGCAAAGTATTGGGTTATAAAGTCAAGATTTGGTTTCTCAACATTTTGGATAAAAGCGCGCCCTAGTTCTGGAAAGCGACCTGATTCACCAATGACGATTCGGAAAAGTGCTATATCTTGTGGGTTATCAGCAGCACAGTTAAGCATTTTAATAGCATGACGTTTCAAGAATACAACGGGTTCTTCTTGGGATGAGGGGAAATCTTGTTGCTCAAAAAAGTTTACTTTCTCTGCCATTCGTTGAATTAGGGCAGTAAATAATGTCTCCTTATCGGCAAAACGTCGGTAAACTGTGGCTTTAGAAACCCCTGCGGCTGCCACAATTTTATCGATCCTGGCTCCTGCATAGCCATGCTCTATAAATTCCTGCATCGCTCCCCGCAGGATAGCTTCGGTTTTTTCTGAAGATAACTCCCGTTCTGCACTCTTAACAAAGTTGCTCATCACTCAATTTTCCCGGTTTGTTCGGCATCCACTAATACTATTGACTGATTTCCATCATATCCTATTGACAAGACGAAACAGTTTTGTTTTACTTAGTTTTATCTCAAACGAAACTGTTTCGTTTTACGCGATGCGATGAAAAGGTCATAAAGCTGCAAAAGGGAGGTTGAAGTATGCGATCGCTAGCACACATTGATCAAACAAACGATCCTCTGCCAATTGTGATTTTAGGGGGTGGTTTTGCCGGATTGTTTGCAGCACTCCATCTGCGAGATTTACATTCCGGCCCGATTATTTTGATTGACCAATCGTGGAGTTTTGTTTTTAAGCCACTATTGTATGAACTACTTACTAGCGAAGTCAAGCTAGAGTTAATCTCTCCCCGCTACGATGAATTGTTGCACAACAGTGGTATTACCTTTGTACTTGGTACAGTAGAAGCCATCGATCTGGAGCAAAAGCAGGTAAAGCTCAACTCTGGCTTAAAGTATTCCTACCGTCATTTAGTACTGGCATTAGGCAGCACTACAAGCTACCTTGGCATACCTGGGGCAAAAGAACACGCGCTATCATTCCGCACAGGCTATGATGTGTTTGCGTTAGGACAGCACTTACGAAACCGCTTGCAGATTGCAACTCAAACCGAAGATATAGAGGAACGCCGTGCTTTGCTGACAGTGGCCATTGTGGGTGGTGGCGCATCTGGGGTGGAAATGGCAGCAACGCTAGCGGATTTACTGCCAACTTGGTACATTCCTTTAGGCGGGAACCCCCAGGACATTCAGATTGTAATTTTACAGCGTGGTTCCGAGATTCTTAAAGAATCCACAAGCGATCGCCTCCGTGAAACTGCACAGTTAGAGCTACAACAGCGAACCGTCTCTGTCGGAGTGTTGTTAGAATCTGAGGTCAAAGCGATTCATCCGGGAGTTGTAGAATTTGAACGCAGTGGACAGCTAGAGAGATTAGCCGCCGCGACAGTAGTGTGGACAACTGGGAACGCAACGCATCCAGTGATTGACTCGCTAGCGATCGCGCCTGAAAACCGAGATAAACATAAGCGCCTCCTAGTTAAACCGACGCTGCAACTGCCAGATTTTCCCGAAGTGTTTGCGGGGGGAGACTGTGCCATCGAACCGTTGAATCCCCAACCTGCTACCGCTCAGGTTGCCTATCAACAAGGAGCTGCGATCGCTCATAATATTAAGGCGCTGATTAACGGGAAATCTCCTACCCCTGCAACGGTTAATCTGCGGGGTACGTTGATGAAATTGGGAATGCACGAGAGTGCTGTAGAAATCTTCGATCGCTACGAAATCAAAGGCCAGTTAGGTCAGGCAATTCGCCTAGCAACCTATCTCGAACTCATGCCGACTCCAGCCCGTAACTTTGTCAACCGGACGGGATGGTTTACTGAAGAGATTTTGAAGCAGATTGCTCGTGTATAAAGCAAACTTCAGCCTTTGGTAAGACTAATTATTAAAAGAAGAATAGTAATATGAACGGGTTCTCTCTAGCTGACCTCACAGCACAGCCTCAACTAGTAGCTCCAGTTATTCAACAACTCGAACAAGTCAAACTCACCTACACACAAGACCAGATTGATAGTTTGTCTGGAAACCTTTTGTTTGTAGCTTGTCTTTGTATTGTAGCAGGTTCCTTCTCTATGGGAGTTGTGGTTGGAAGACGGCATACAAGACACCACCAACTAATAGCAATTCGGCTGCGGCAAATTCAAACCTTAGAAAGAATTTGGCAAATGACTACTAAACGCAGAGATTAAACTGCCAATATTTTTTACATCATTCCTAGTAAAAATCATCGAAAACTTCAGTGCTTTAGGTGAAAAAGTAATTGAATTTATACCACTTTTAAAAATGTTTAAGAAAGATTCAAATCTGCAAACCTAGATTTAACAAATACCAAGGGAGTTAAATATCTTATGTCACCCGATCGCCCAATTAAATCTGCATCTTCCGAGCCAACTGCTGATCTAAAAAACACTGCTGTAAACGGCTCTAGTGCAGTCTTAGCACCAGAATCTACCGAGCCGATTAGTACTGAGGAAACTGCTTCTAAACGCCCTCCACAGCGCAAGAGATGGCTTTGGGTCATACTGGCTGTTCTGCTGATTGGGGGTGGGGGCTTTGTGGGCTGGAAATTATTAGGCAAGCGAGAAGCCCCGCCACCACCACCACCGCCTCTGCCCGTGAAGGTGCAGACTCTTGAATCAAGTCAAGTACAATCGACCTCTGACTTTGTTGGCACATTAGAAGCCCAAGAGCGCGTTTCGCTTCAGCCGCAAGTTCAGGGGCGAATCGAACGCATATTTGTATCTAGTGGCGATCGCGTCACCGAAGGAACCCCAATTGTCTCTCTAAGTTTAGATCAGACTACAGCCAATATCTCCAGCGCTGTTGCTGTGGTTAACTCCAATCGGGCGGCTGTAACAACCGCCCAGGCACAGCTAGAAGCCAAACGAGCCGATGAAGTCAAAGCAGCCGCAGATGTGAAATTACAGCAAGTGCAGTTCCAGCGAACCAAGGTGCTGGTAACTGAAGGCGCACAGGCAAAGCAAGAACTGGATATTGCTAAAAATAACTTAGATGCAGCGATCGCCACCCTAAATGCTGCCAAAAAGCAGGTAAATGCCGGACAAGCAAGTATTAATCAGGCACTATCGAACGTGCAGCAAGCCCAGGCTCAAGTTGCCTCAAGTCAAGTTAATCTGAAGCAGAAGCAAGTGGTTGCACCGCTTGATGGGATTGTTGGCGATTTCTCCGTCAAAGTGGGCGATTATGTGAATACTGGCGGCAACTTGACCACAATTACCAAAAACGATCTTTTGGATATGCGAATTTTGGTGCCGTCTAACAATGCTGCCCAATTGCGTCGGGGATTAGCTGTGGAGCTACTGGATACCAATACAGGTAAGCGTTTAACCATCGGCAGTATTAACTTTATTGCGCCACAAGTGAATACAGCTGCCCAATCTATCTTAGTCAAAGCTCGATTTACTAATGCAAATGGCAAATTGCGGGATGGGCAATATGTCCGCGCCCGGATTATCTGGAGCCAGCAGGCGGGGATTTTGATTCCGATTCAAGTGGTGAATCGCATTGGGGGACAGAGTTTTGTCTATGTGGTGGAAGAAGACAAGTCAAAGAAAAAGGTGGTGGAAGAAGACAAGTCAAAACAAAAACCGCGATTCGTCGTACATCAAAAACCTGTGAAATTGGGTGAAGTGCAAAACGATCGCTATCCGATTTTAGAGGGAATTAAACCAGGCGATCGCATAGCGGTGTCTAACATTCTCAAACTGCGAGATGGCGCACCCGTCCAACCACAACCTTAGTTTAAACGCATAGGCGTTTCGCCTTCCCGCAGGGTAGGGGCGCAGAGGTAAACGCAGAGGGACGCGAAGAATTAAGAAATGTTGTACTTATCTCTATGAAGATGCGCCTAATTATTAAAAAACCTCTGCGTCCCTTTGCGCTAACCTCCGCGTACCTTTGCGTTAAAAAAACGATATTAGGAATATATCATCATGTCGATCGCAGACCCCTTTATCAAGCGACCTGTTTTATCAACAGTTTGCACCCTCTTAATCTTGCTAATCGGTGGCATCTGTATTCCCTTGCTGCCGATTAACAACTTACCAGAAATTGCACCGATTCAGGTACAAACTACCAGCACCTATATTGGCGCAGATGCCCAAACCGTTGAAGACACCGTATCAACCTTGGTTGAGCGGCAAGTAAACGGGGTTGAGGGGATGCAGTACATGACTTCAAGCAGTGGTAACGACGGCTCCAGCACCATTTCAACTCAGTTTGACCCAACGAGTAACCGTAACATTAACCAAGTT
>NZ_JABXKI010000013.1 GCF_017115095.1 Nostoc sp. NMS4
GTTGATACATTAATACGGTATTTTGTCAATATAATTTAGATGCGTTCCCCCTGGGGTTGTCCCCCTGTCCACTGCAAAATCTCTTCTAACACTGCTTGAGTATTGTCTACCTGTTCCACCAATCCCGCCGCTAAAGGAGTTGCTTCTTCTAACTTAAAACCACACAGTTGAATTGCTCTACCAATATTAAAAGGTGTGCGATTTTTATCACCGATAAAATCTGAGGGAGTTGCCACACCCAACAGTGCAAAAGTCAAACGTTGGTATTCTTGCTTTTCCGTGCGGTTGTTATAAAAAGCGCGGATAGCAGCAAAGAAATCATCTTTAAAACTGAATCCTAGTAGACTATCAATTTCATCAATAAAAATAACTATATTTTCATAAATTTGTTGTAGCAGCACTTGTTCGATAAATTCTGCCCAACATTGTACGGGTGAAAGGAATTCTCGCTCTTTCCACCATGTTCGCAAGTTAAAATCTTCTGAAAGTAAAAAGCGGTTGACAAGATGTCTTATTAAACCACCATACCATTGTTGTGGCGTAACTTGTTGGGAACCAATGACGGTAATATCTATCGTCGCACAGCGAATCCCATCTTGTTCCAACCTTTGCATGGTTCGCACTCGTAAGCTAGACTTGCCCATCTGTCGAGAGTTTAAGACATAACAATACTCCCCTGCTTTTAGTACTTGATAAATTTCTTCGTCTGCTTGGCGGTAAACGTAACTAGGGGTGTCAACAGGTAAGCTACCCCCTACTTGATATATTAATGTTGATTTGGTGTTCATATTAAATCAAGTTAATTTGAACATTGTAGGGTGCGCCTTTGGGAGCTTAATGTACTATCGTTAGTTGTTGTCGTATATATTCAATGACTTTCACCCCTTGGACTGGCAAGGATTTAAGCAATTTCTGCTGAGTGATCAGCACAGAAACTTGCGCGTCTTCTGATATGTCAGCCAATCGCTGCTGAGGATAATCGGGGTCTAGGGGAACATAACCGCCGCCGGTTTTGAGGACGGCTAATAATGTGACGATGATGGATAGCGATCGCTCTAAATAAATCCCTACTAAAGTCTCTGACATGACACCCAGAGATTTTAAGTAATGGGCTAATTGATTAGCTTGGGTGTTCAACTGTTGCAATACTGTAGCCAAAATACGAGGGTTAAACGGCTGTAGAAGCATTGTGAATACGACCAAGAGAGGTAAGCTTGGCAAAAATCTGGGATAATAAAATAGGCTCTGGTGGTTCTGGAAGCATTTTTAACATTTCACGAACATATCGAAAACCACGACAATAAGCCTGAAGATCAACAATGCTCTTCGCCTGGATTATCTTGACGGAACTGAGCTAGAAGATAATGAGACAAATTGACCATAAAAAATGAAAGGTTGACAGCATTAGTCACCGCAGTTTGACCCCTGTTCATAAAATCCTCTAACTGTTGGTTGATAAGTCAGTTGTTGATTATCAAACACCACTGCTACTGCATCAGGGGTCAGTTCTGTCTGTTGCTCAAATAATTGATGCAGACCTTTATCTCTAGGGTAATCGGCTTGAGTATCGTTCCATTCAGCCAATAACTGCTGTTGCTCAACTGCTGTTAACAATGGCAATTGGTCAATTCGTTCTTGGGGATTGCTGACAACTGCTTCTAGCAGAGTCACGAAATGACCAGTCATCCGCTCGATGGTACTATGGTCAAACAAGTCAGTGTTATACTCCCACGCACCTACCAGTCCGGTAGCAGTCTTCTGCATTCCTAATGTGAGATCAAATTTTGCCATTGCACTGTCTATTGGCAATGAACTGACATTTAGCCCAGTCAACTCTATAGTTGATAGGGGATCGTTTTGGAGCAGGAAATCTACCTGAAACAGTGGTGCATGGCTGAGGTCTCTTTCTGGCTGCAATGCTTCTACCAACATTTCAAATGGCAAATGCTGATGAGCATAAGCATCCATTGCCATCAACCGAACACGAGTGAGTAATTCGTTAAAGCTAGGATCGCCTGATAAATCAGTCCACAAAACTAAAGTATTGACAAAAAAGCCAATTAACCCATCTATCTCACTGCGATCGCGGTTAGCAATTGGTGTTCCCACCAAAATATCTGCCACACCTGTGTAACGGTAAAGTAATGTATCAAATGCTGCCAACAAGGTCATAAAGAGGGTACAACCTTGCTGTTGACTGAGTTTGGTCAGTTTTTGAGTTAACTCAACAGAAAGTGCAAACTCTTGATGTGCGCCTGCAAATGTCTGCACTGCCCCTCTAGGTCGGTCTGTGGGAAGCGGTAATAAAGTGGGTGCGTTTTTGAGTTGTTTTTGCCAATAGTCCAATTGGCTTTGAAGTACATCACCTTGCAACCACTGTCTCTGCCAAATGGCGAAATCTGCATACTGAATCGGTAGTGGTGCTAAAGTGGTAGGCTGACCTTGAGCGTAAGTGTTATACAAAGCTGTTAATTCTTGGACAAACACACCTATTGACCAGCCATCTGAGACAATGTGGTGCATACACATTAATAAGATGTGTTCTGTCTCTGACAGCACCAGTAAAGTCGCCCTAACTAATGCTTGGCTTGCTAGATTAAAGGGTTGCAAAGCTTGCTGTTGCGTTAATTTCTGTACAGCTATTTCTTGCTCGTTTGCAGGCAGATGTTGCAAATCAACACTTGATACTGTCCAAGGTATATCTTCCTGTTCCCTAATAATTTGCCTTGCTTCTCCATCAATAGCGATGAAGTTGGTGCGTAAAGCTTCGTGACGCTGAATAATTTGTTGCAAGCTTTGTTGTAGCGCAACTTGATGCAAAGTTCCTACTAGGCGCAACGCAAAAGGGATATTGTATAAAGCACTGTTCGGATCGAACTGGTCTAAAAACCATAAACGCTGTTGAGTAAATGACAGTGGTATTTCTACATTTTCTACTCTTCCCAAGATTGGCGGAGCGACCAGTTTTAACTCCTGTTTATGCAATTGCTCAATAGACTTATCCGAGAATGCGAAATACTTACTACGCAATGATTTCAGCGATTTTAACGGAATGCGATCGCACTCGCTTAGTGGACGCAAC
>NZ_JABXKI010000379.1 GCF_017115095.1 Nostoc sp. NMS4
GGTTGGTGCACCCCGGGGCAACCATGACTTATAAGCATTGATATGTATAGGTTTCAGCTGTTGTCTCTTAATGATGAATGATGCCCGTTTTCACCGCTTATTAATAAGTTTTCCTCATCAACTATGCAGACGCTGGGCGCGATACAAGACTATTAAGTAAGTGAAAAAGAAGGACGTGAGGAAAGAGTTCTTCAAGAAAAATCTTTTGAGGAAAGGGGGTCGGTTTGTTCATTAGCCGTGTTCTCATCCAATCCGGGATAGTACAATTTACCGTCCTAACAAGCTCCAATTGAAATAGGTCATTTCTGTTGAGGCGGTTGTTGCAATACAACTTGCAGTTCTTCAACACTCCAAGCGGCTAATTCCCTAACCCGTTGCTTAGCCGCTTGCATAATAGACTGGAACTGTGGGCAATCCTGACACTTGAGAGCTTGCCCCACCACCAAACAATCACACTCAAACACAGGACGTTCGTTGAATCGACGCTGGCAGGAACGGCAACGGTAGCGCTGTTTGCCTTTTTCCAAAGAGTACTTGACGAAATCAGTAGACTGACAAAAAGGACATTCACGTCCGTACACCCTTGGTTGATGCCCATGTTCAACGAGCACTTGCTGCATCGCCACTTCAGCCCGCAGCTTGATCAGATCGAAAGTGGATTTAGTCATTGGATACTCCTCACAACAGACCTAGGCTTTTAAATCAATTGATTTGACTTGTCCGTTAGCCACCGTAACGCGCTCTACCAACCGGGGAATGACCGCCATCTTTTCATCAGCACTAAGCAGGTTCCAAATAGCTAAATTATTTCCGGCTTGAATAATTTCTTGAGCCGTCTTACGCTCCAAAGAGCGTTGGGAAAAGGGATTTAGCTCGTCCTGAATTTGTTGGCGGATATCTTCCTTGAGACGCTCTAGATCAAGAGACTGCATCTGCATCTTTTCCAAGTTGGCTAAATCGGCCTCCAGTTGCTCGAGTTTCTCTGTGTGCTGAGGAACTACAATCTCCGTGTCATTTGGCTCAACGACAATTATCTGAGACTGCTGCAAAAAGTACTTGCTCAGTTCATCCTCAATCAGGTGTTTACGAGTGCCCTTCAAGTTGTTACATCCTTTTCGCGCGTGGCGGCAGGCGTAGTATTGGTATGTTTGCTGTCCATCCTTGGAGTACTTGGTCTTGGTGATAGCTTTGGCGTGGCATTCAGCACAAAAAACTAAACCCCGGAGGTAGGAAAACTCTCGGAAGTTATCTTTACTCTCTAAATCATTAGTGAAGAAGCCTGCACCAACATGACGGGCATTGAACTCAAGGATTTGATGAATTTGTGCTGCCTGCTCCGGCGTAAGTAAGCGATCATGGGGATGCGTATCCCGCACAATCTGCCACTGCTCTGGCGGCAAGGTTTGTCGTCTACCATCGGGTAACGTCCGTCGCTTAAGGTAAGCCGTATGTCCCTGCAGAACAGGATTAGTTAACCAACGTTTTAGACCAATCTGTGCCGGCTGGGTATGCACAAACACCCGTCAAAAACTATTGAACAAAACGCCTAAAAATATCTTTTATGTCAGTCACTCTCCGAGTATTCTGAGTAACAGTTGCACAAATGAGGCAACAAAAAGTAGTAGAACTTAGGTTCTCTAGAAGAGAAAGGTAGCATTGGTCTATTTTTGATTTTCGATAAATTTCAACCGAAATAAAGAGAACAATTAGAAATTATCTCGACATGATTCTTTTACTAATTTGTGAAAATTAGAGGTAGGAAATTTTCACAGTGATGAGAATTTAAGCCAAAAAGTTTTTCGGCTAATCATACCAAATCCGCTTTTATAACCCCCCAATCAATGAAAGGGATTTTTCTCCCCCAGCCTCCCCAGCTCCCCCAGCTCCCCCAGCTCCCCCAGCTTTCTTAAAAAGGGAGTATTCAACCCGGATTTGGTATCACTTGTTTACTCCTATCCAGATTGGCACGGATAGCCGTCAATTCGGCTTTTTCGCATTAAAGCTTGTAAGCCTTAGGCGGTAAAGGTTTCAAAAAATATTTTTTTTAAGGGAGTACCAGGAGCGTCCTTTTCCCTCTCCCTTGTCCGATTTGGCAGATGATTCTGTTACCGTCAACGTAGCATTCATGACAATTGGGACCATCTACCGCTTGAATCGATCCACTTAAAGCGCTTAAAAAAGGCTTCCAGTAATCATCGTTGAATTGCTCTTGCTTCTCCAGTGACAGTGCTACTTCCATCAATCTATAAAAATGAAGTGATGTAGATGGAGTAGCAGGGTTTTCCAGGTTTTTGAGAGCTTTGATAATCTGGTACAGGTGTTGAACGAAGGGCTTTTTCCCAATTACTTCGTTCGCCTGAATTTCTTGATTGTCTATGTTTCTAGCTTCCTGCATCAGTTGGAGATACCAGTCGGATGCATTGCGGTAGTGTTGACGGTCGGGGTGTGAAGAGTCGTGACCTGAGATGCACAGTTCAAGTGTTCTGAAAAATAGCTCTCCTCGGGGTTCAAATAACTTGGCGTATTTGTGTTTGACAGGAATTTTGAGTTTGGGCTTCCACTTCTTTTTCACAACCCAATAAAGAGTAATTCGCCACTCACCCCCAGCCAAGTCCATGTGTTGCTGGATGGCTGGTTGCAAGAGTGGTGAAATAGGCAAAGGTTCATCGAGTAAGCGCATTGTCAAATCCCAGGGGTGAGGAATTCCATCCGTTGGTAGTCGCGGCATTATTTTCAGTCCCATTAGGCTCTTACTCCTGTTGAATTTAGGTTTCTGGAGGTGGCACTTTGCCTAATTTTCCCGGGTTTAAATCCTTTTTAGCTTTAAATACCACTACTCTCCCTGTAAAAAAGTTTCGATACTAATACTTATCGGAACTTAAGCAAAGCTTTCAAGCGATGTAGTTAGAAAGCTGAAAGTCAAGTCTATTAACAATTTCAAAGGGGTCGGTATTTCATGACACGTTCCGTAACACTACCCCAACAAAAAGTGATCGCTATTGGCTAGTTGTCCCAAATAGACATCTCTCTATCTGGGACAATTAAAGGACTGGAAAACTTGCCGAGAACCCAAGCCTT
>NZ_JABXKI010000404.1 GCF_017115095.1 Nostoc sp. NMS4
GGGGAGACAAGGGAGAAAGATTGCTACCTTGTCCCCCTTGTCCCCCTTGTCCCCTTCCCAATGACAAATGACAAATGACCAATGACAAATGACAAATTCCCAAATAATTTAATATGGTTGACTATCTCATTTTCTTAGCAATTTCTACAGCACTTTTTGCTCTATTCGCACTAGGACTGAATTTACAGTGGGGCTTTACGGGCTTAATTAATTTTGGTCATATTGCTTTCATGACTCTGGGAGCATATACAACGGTATTGTTAAGTTTAAAAGGCTTACCCCTACTTGTATCGGCACTGGCTGGGGCAATTGTCGCAGCCTTGTTGGGTTTGATAATTGGTTTTGTAACTCTCCGCTTACGGGAAGATTATCTAGGAATTGTCACCATCGGTACGGGCGAATTAATTCGTTTGGTGGTAAATAATCAGGAATTACCTGTGGGTGATACCTGGATTTCTGGGGCGTTTGGTGTACAAAGTTATCCCATACCCCTATCCACAGAGCCAAGTTTGTTTGTCAGATTAGTGATGATTGGGCTTTTAACGCTGCTGGCTGCTGTAACTTTCTTTACTTTGTGGCAATGGATTCGTACCACTCAAATATCTCGGACTACTGATTTAGGCAAAAGGACAACTAGCAAGCAAGAATTTGTGTCGCGCTTGGGTGTGGCAATTGTTTTAGCAGTTTTGGCAGCAGCGATTTATATTTCTGGAGTAATTGGACTGTATAACTACAACCCAAAAGCCGGTTTAATGTTGGTGTTGCTGCTGGTTTTAGCATTTGTATACTGGCGCTTAGAAATTTTGGTGCGATCGCCTTGGGGTAGAATTCTCAAAGCCATTCGTGAAGATGAAGAAATTCCCAAGGCGCTGGGAAAAAATGTCTTTTGGTATAAATTACAATCTCTCATGTTAGGGGGTGCGATCGCGGGTATCGCTGGTGCTTTCTTTGCTTGGCAACTCAGCGCCATTTACCCTGATAATTTCCAACCGCAGATTACCTTTGACACTTGGATTATGGTGATTTTAGGCGGTTCTGGGAATAATGTCGGCACAATCGTCGGCGCGGTAATTTTCTTTGCTTACGATGCACTGACGCGAGAAGTCTTACCTAGAATCGTTTCCCTTGATGAAGCACGTTTGGGCGCATTTCGGATCATGGTAATCGGATTTATTTTGATGGTACTGATGATTTGGCGACCTCAAGGTATCTTAGGGAAAAAGGAGGAACTCACCCTTGGTAAATAATCAGTCAGCGCCACTTCCGCTTTTGGTAGCCACTGGACTTTCTAAAACCTTTGGTGGTGTCAAAGCAGTTAATGAGGCGAAAATCGAAGTTCCTAAAGGCAGCATTACGGGCTTGATTGGCCCCAATGGTGCTGGTAAAACTACTTTGTTTAACTTACTCTCAAACTTCATTCGCCCCGATAAGGGACGAGTGATTTTTGACGGCGAACCGATTCACAATTTGCAACCATATCAAATCGCCCAACAGGGAGTAATCCGTACCTTTCAGGTTGCACGCACACTTTCGCGGTTGTCGGTGTTAGAAAATATGTTGCTGGCGGCGCAAAAACAAACGGGTGAAAATTTTTGGCAGGTGCAGTTGCAACCGCACGTTATCGCTAAGGAAGAAAAGCAACTCCAAGAGCGAGCAATGTTTTTATTAGAATCAGTAGGCTTGGCAAAAAAAGCGCACGATTACGCTGGTTGCTTGTCTGGTGGACAACGGAAACTGCTAGAAATGGGACGGGCGCTGATGACTAATCCCAAGTTAATTTTGTTGGATGAACCTGCGGCTGGGGTGAATCCGAAACTGATTGATGATATTTGCGATCGCATTATCGCTTGGAACCGCCAAGATGGGATGACCTTTTTGATTATTGAACACAATATGGATGTCGTTATGTCCTTGTGCGATCGTGTTTGGGTACTTGCTGAAGGACAAAATTTAGCTGATGGTACACCCGCAGAAATTCAAACTAATCCCAAAGTTCTAGAGGCTTATTTGGGAAAATAAACTTATATGAAATGCTCAACTAATCTTGGGTAAATATGCCCAAGAAAATTAGAGAACTGAAAAGTTTATTGCTGCGATCGGGATTTACCTATAAACAGGCAAAGGGAAGTCATAGCAAATGGATACATCCAAAATTATCTAAAGCTATTATCATTGCTGGTAAAGATGGTAGTGACGCTAAACCATATTTAGAAAAGCAGGTTAATGAAGCACTTGAAGAATTAAATAAGATAGAAGCAGAGGAAAAGGAGGAACCAGAAGCATGAAATATACCATATTAATTCAATGGTCAAATGAAGATGAATGTTATGTAGCTTCATTACCTGATTTCCCGGATGTTATGCAGCCTTGTACTCATGGAGACACTTATGAGGAGGCTTTAAAAAATGCTCAGGAAGTTTTAGAAATGCTAATCGAATCGTACTTAGAAGATGGTCAGCCTTTACCAGATCCACAAACATTAGGTAAGGCTCGTGTTAAAATCGAGTCAAAATATTAATGGTAAAAGCTTTTTATGTCAATGATGACAGTCAGAGATTTAGAGCAAGTTCAAACAGCTTTTACCGAGGCAGGTTTAGATTACCAGCTGGAACTCGAAAATGGGAAAATTTCAATTATTGGCCCGTCAGATATTGTATCTAGCGAAATCAGTAGTCGTCTCATTGCCTTTCTCTTTGCTTGGATAAATCCTCGTCGCTGGGGAAGAGTATTTGATTCTGCTGGCGGTTTCATTATGCCAGATACAAACCTCAAAGCACCCGATGTTTCTTTTGTTCGCGCTTCCCGACTTCTCCAAAGTCCTCGTTACTTTGGAGAACTTGTCCCTGACTTGGTGGTAGAAATTAAATCTCAGAGTGATAAAATTAAATTTATAGTAGCCAAAATTCTGAAATTTATAGAACTAGGAGCGATCGTCGGGATTCTGATCGATCCTGATGAAGAAACAGTTACAATTTATCGCTCTATAGGCGAACCTACAGTTTTAGAAAATGGCGATATTCTAACGATACCAGAACTTTTTCCCGGTTGGGA
>NZ_JABXKI010000400.1 GCF_017115095.1 Nostoc sp. NMS4
AAGGCTCATGGGGCTGAATAGTCTGGATTTGTCGAATGTAGTGCGCCGCCATGTCTTCAATCCGCGTATAAGGAAGCTGTTTTCCATCTAACCCTTGTGGTTGTAGTCCATAAAATGGTTGATCTGATTCTAAATGCAATGCCAATTCACGGAAACGTAGAACTTCTCCACCAAAACCATGTACACAGAAGAAAGGAGGCTTAGAACCGTTGGGTTGAATAGCTACCAAAGATGACCAAGGAATTGATGTTTCAGACATTACATCAGCTGTTGGTGTCGCCACAACCCCAGGTTTTGAGGATCTTTCTCGCTCAACAATATTAGCTAATTGCTGAATAGTTGGGGCTTGCAAGAGGATAGATAGAGGTAGATTTTTGCCTGCTATCTTTTCAATCTGAGAAAATAGACGGACTGCCAACAGTGAGTGTCCACCCAAATCAAAAAAGTTGTCTGTTATTCCAATCGGATGAATTCCTAAAATGTTTTCCCAGATTTCTGTTAATTGAAGTTGCAATGAATCTTCTGCTGTAGCAAAAGTTTTTTCTGTTTCAACATTAGTTAAATTAGCTACAGGTAAAGCTTTTCGATTTACTTTGCCATTAGTGTTAATTGGCAAAGTATCCAGTATGACAAAGTCCGAGGGAACCATGTAACTCGGTAGTTTCATCTGCAAGAAATTACGCAGTTGTGCGATCGCAATTATCTGCTCTGAATTAGGAACTACATAACCAACTAAGCGTTTTTCTCCTGGAAAAACTTCTGGCGCTATGACTACAGCTTGCTGTACCCCAGGATATTGGGCTAGGGCTAACTCCACTTCGCCCAGTTCGATGCGGAAACCGCGAATTTTCACCTGATCATCAATCCGTTGCAGATACTCAAGGTTCCCATCGGTGCGATAGCGAGCTAAATCGCCTGTTCTGTAGAGTCGAGCATTCGGCTCTTGGCTAAATGGGTTGGAGATAAATCTTTCTTTAGTAAGTTCAGGTCGATTCAGATAACCCAGTGTTACACCAGCACCGCCGATATACATTTCACCAGGAACTCCCACAGGCACTGGCTGCAAAAAGCCATCCAACAGATAAATTTGACTATTGGCAATGGGCTGACCAATTAGAGGAATTCCATCTTCTGGAATTAAATAGCAAGTAGACCAAACTGTTGTTTCGGTAGGGCCGTACATATTCCAGACACTCTGGGCACGATTCACCAATTCCTTGGCTAAAGCTGGTGACAAAGCTTCCCCGCCACAAAGAATCTTTAGATGTTTTGAACCTTGCCATCCAGCCGCTAGCAACAGTTGCCAGGTTGCAGGAGTAGCCTGCATGACTGTTGCTTTGGAATGGTTGAGAGTTGTGAGCAGTTTCTCTCCATCTGTAGCGACTTCACGGCTGACTATAAAAGTAGTTGCCCCCACAATTAACGGCAAGAATATTTCCAGAACAGCAATATCAAAAGAGAGTGTGGTGACGGATAGCAGAATATCTTGCTGAATTAAGCCTGGTTGCTCACGCATACTTGCTAGAAAATTAACAACGGTTCGGTGAGGAACTTTTACTCCTTTAGGTGTTCCTGTAGAGCCGGAAGTATAAATTACATAGGCGAGGTTTTCAGGCGTTGTGTCTTTGCCACAGACTAGGTTTTCTTCATCCTCCTGAACAATAAACTGAGAATCAGTATCAAGTTCTACTAACTTAGCGATATGTTTGGGCAAAAACTCTACAAGCCGTTGTTGAGTTAATAATACCTTCACTTGCGAGTCTTCCACCATAAATGCTGTACGCGCTTGTGGATGCTTTGGATCTAGTGGCAGATAAGCTGCACCAGCTTTGAGAATGCCTAATACCCCCACTACCATTTCTAAAGAACGGTCTAGACAAATGCCTACTAGCTCGTTAGTTTGAACTCCCAACGAGCGCAGATAATGAGCTAATTGATTGGCACGACTATTGAGTTCACGGTAGGTAAGTTGTTCGTTTTGAAATACTACTGCTACCGCATCGGGTGTACTTTCTACCTGTGCCTCAAATAGTTGATGAATACACGCTTGCCGGGGATAGTCAGTTTGAGTATTGTTCAACTCTATAAGTAACTGTTGCCGTTCCCCTGGCGTTAATAGCGGTAATTCTGAGATGCGTTGCTCTGGATTAGCAAGAATACCTGCAAGCATTGTTTCGAAATGTCCAAGCATCCGCGCGATCGCGGCTTCATGGAATAGGTCAGTATTGTATTCTAAAGAAGCTCTGAATCCTTTGCCTGTATCCCGCATCACCAGGGTTAAATCCAATTTTGGCGTGCTGCTATGGGTGTATCCAAAGGTGGGGGCAATTTTCAAACTTGGTAGTTCTCCCTCTGCTCCCTTTGTCCAAGGGGGGTTCATAGCGAACATCACCTGAAACAGTGGTGAATGAGTGCGATCGCGTTCTGGCTTGAGTTCTTCCACCAGTTTTTCAAAAGGTAAATCCTGATGCTCATAAGCACATAAGGCAACCTGACGCACTTGATTGAGTATTTCCCGAAAACTGGGATTGCCAGAAAGGTCAGTCCGCATTACCAAGGTATTGACAAATAAACCCATTAATCCTTCGGTTTCTACCTGGTTGCGATCGGCAATTGGGGAGCCAACAAGAATATCCTCTTGTCCTGTATAGCGGTGGAGTAATACCTTGAAGGCTGCTAATAAAGTCATGAACAGTGTTACCCCTGATTGCTGACTCAAAGCCTTGAGGTCATCAGTCAACGCCTGCGGTAGCACCTCGCGACAGATTTTACCTGAGTAAGTTTGAACAGGTGTCCGTGGGCGATCGCTGGGCAGTTGTAGTACAAGTATGCTGCCACTTAACTGCTGCTTCCAATAATCAAGCTGAGATTCGAGGACTGCACCTTGCAGCCACTCACGCTGCCAATCATTTGCCAGTAATGTGTTTTTATTTTGAACTAATGAATCAGTTATGGATTTCATATTTAATTTCCATAAAAAATATTTTTTTTGCAAAACTTGTGGTTTTTAAGTAGTGCTGCATTTTTAACTCA